>NZ_JBARTQ010000640.1:0-20097 GCF_049645325.1 Pseudomonas sp.
GTGCGCACCAGGCCGAGCCAGGGAATCAGCACAAACCCGCACAGCATCACCCCGACAATTCCGCCCAGGGTGTTGAACGCCACGACCGCCCCCACATCCCGGCCCACATGGCTGTTGCCGACACTCAAACGCAATGCCAGCGGGAAGGCAGCGCCCAACAACAGCGTCGGCGCAAACACGATGCACAGCGCTGCCATCGCAAAGCGCGCGCTCATGCCGGGCAACTCGCCGCCGCCCAGGCTCAAGACCAAGGCTTCGGCCTGGGTTTGCAGAAGGATCAACCAGCGACCCAACACAGCGATTTCCACCAACGCCACCAGCCCGGCGCCCGCAATCAACAGGCCGAACACTCCCCAGGGATCGCGAATGCGTTCAACCCGGCGCGACATCAGTTGGCTGCCGATAAACAACCCGGTCAGGTAAGTCGCCAACACCACCGCAAAGGCATAGGTGCGTGTACTCATGAACTGCACGATGGACTGCGACCAGACCACCTCATACCCCAGGGCCACGCCACCCGCGATGGCATACAACACCAACGCCAGCCGGGCCGGTTGCACCTCGCGCGTGCGCTCGATGGCCACCGGCGCCTGATGCCGCAGGTACAGCAACGCGCCCACCGCCGCCGCGAGGTTAAGCACGGCCGCCACCAGCGCACTGCCGCGTACGCCGAATTGCGCGATCAATACAAAGGCGCTGAGCAGCGTCCCGGCAATCGCCCCGGCCGTGTTGGCCGCGTAAAGTCGCCCGCCGGCCTGGCTGAGGCCTTTGGCTTGGGTGTTCAACGCGCGGACCAGCACCGGCAGCGTGGCGCCCATCAACACGGCCGGGATGCCCACCAACACAAAGGGCAGCCACCAGGCCAAAAGACCGACGCGCTGCTCCAGCCACGCGAACGGTTCGGCGGCCGTGCCCAGCGCCAGCGTGGCGCCGACCCCGAACACAGCCACCAGTAATTCCAACCCTGCATACAGCAGCAGCGGCTGCGCAAAACGGTCCGCCAAGCGCCCGAACAACAAACCGCCCAACGCCAACCCGGCAAAAAAAGCGCTGATGCCGGTGGTGATCGCATACACCTCCACGCCGACGACCAGCGAGAGTTGCTTGATCCACAGCACCTGATACACCAATGCCGCGCTGCCGGAGATAAAGAGGAGGAGGGCGGGGATCAGGATCGAGGCGGGTGTGGCGAAATCCATAGGTTTGCTGGCGGTGCGTGACGTCATTGCCGAATTCCAACGAGTGCAGAGAACCCTGTGGGAGCGAGCAAGCCCGCTCCCACAGGTACCTTGGGTTACTTCAGTCAAGAAGCAGGGGCTGCTTTCATCTTCGCTTCAATCTTCTTGTCCACCGCCTCGCGGATCTGGTCGATGCTGAAACTCGCCGGTTTCTGGCTCGGCGGGTACTCGATAAACGTCTCGAGGAACTTCGCCGATTTAGTCACTGCCACTGCACCCAGGTAGATGTTTTTGGTGCTCCAGTCGTAGTACTGGTCAGACACCACATCCGCCCGCTCATACGGGTCCATCCTCAGGTTGAAGATCTTCGGCACGCGCAACTGCACAAATGGCTCGCTCCAGACGCGGAAACCACCCGGCTGGCGCTGTTCGGCGAACACCACTTTCCAGTTGTCGAAGCGCACCGCCACCAGCACCCCGTCATCGTTGAAGTAGAAGAACTCGTTACGTGCGCCTTTGGGTTGCTGGCCGGTGATGTACGGCAGCTGGTTGTAGCCGTCCAGGTGCACCTTGAAGTTGGTGCCCCCGGCAGTCGGCGTCCAGCCCTTGAGCAGTTTGTCCTTCACCTCGGCATCACCGGCAGCGGCCAGCAAGGTCGGGAACCAGTCCATGCCCGAGACCATTTCGTTGGACACTTCGCCCGGCTTGACCTTGCCCGGCCAACGGATGATCGCCGGCACGCGGTAGGCGCCTTCCCAGTTGGAGTCCTTCTCGTTGCGGAACGGCGTAGTGGCCGCGTCCGGCCACGAGAACTGGTTCGGCCCGTTGTCGGTGGTGTAGACCACGATGGTGTTGTCGGCGATTTTCAGGTCGTCGAGGGTCTGCAGGAGCTTGCCCACATCGCCGTCGTGTTCGAGCATGCCGTCGGCGTACTCGTTGCCGGGCATGCCGCTCTGGCCCTTCATTGAATCACGCACGTGGGTGAACACGTGCATGCGCGTGGTGTTCATCCACACGAAGAATGGCTTGTTGGCTTCGGCCTGTTTCTTGATGAACGCCTGGGCCGCTGCGGTGGTTTCGTCGTCGATGGTTTCCATGCGCTTGGTGGTCAAGGCGCCGGTGTCTTCGATCTTGCCGTCGGCGAAACTGTGGATTACACCGCGCGGGGTGTTGGCCTTGACGAACTCCGCGTCGTCCTTGGGCCAGTAAGGGCGTTCCGGTTCTTCTTCGGCATTCAGGTGGTACAGGTTGCCGAAGAACTCATCGAAACCGTGGTTGGTCGGCAAGTATTCGTCGCGGTCGCCCAGGTGGTTCTTGCCGAATTGCCCGGTGGAATAACCCAGCGACTTGAGCGCCTGGGCAATGGTGATATCACGTTTTTGCAGGCCCACTGGAGCCCCTGGAATACCTACCTTCGACAAGCCTGTGCGCAACGGCGTCTGGCCTGTGATGAAGGATGAGCGCCCGGCCGTGCAGCTGTTCTCCGCGTAGTAATCGGTGAACATCATGCCTTCTTTGGCGATACGGTCGATATTCGGGGTCTTGTAGCCCACCACGCCCATGGAATAGGCGCTGATATTGGTTTGCCCGATGTCATCGCCGAATATCACCAGGATGTTCGGCTTATCGGCCGCCCAGGCAGATGCCGAGGCGCCGATGACCGAAACCGCCACGAGGGCGAGTTTCGGCAGCCACTTACGCATGCGAGTCATAAGACTTGCTCCTTTAAAGGCTTGAGCCGCAGTACCTGCGACCAACGTTTTTCTTACAGTCCGTCGTGACGTTTTTCTTATTGCACCTTCGCTTGCACAGCTGGATCGAAGGGGTAGATACGGCGCCATTCGCTCGCCATATCGACCACGGTCCAGTGCTGTGTCTTGGCCAGGTCCAGAGCCTTGTCCAGGCGCCCCACCTGAGAATTGCGGTCGTAGGCCCACTCGCGCTTGGCATCGGTGTGGTGCACCAGGCCCATCAAGCGTTTGCCAGCGCCGGCGGCGGTCCACTGCAGCATCTGCAGGTCGCCGTCGGAGTTGCCGAAGGCCAGGATCGGCCGCCGACCAATGATTGCGTCGATACTTTCCGGCTTGCCCGGGCCGTCGTCGTTGTGCGCCAGCTTGGCGGTCCGCAGCACCTGCGGCTGGCCGTCCTTGAGCTGGTATTGGGTGACGAAATTCGAGCCGATCACCTGTTCCGGCGGCACGCCATACACCTCTTCGGCAAAGGCGCGCATAAACGCGGTATCACCGCCAGACACAATGTAGGTCTTGAATTGCTGGCTGCGCAGGTAGTCGAGCATCTCCAGCATCGGCTGGTAGATCATCTGGTTGTAGGGCCTGCCGGTTTTCGGGTGACGGGCCTGTTTCAGCCAGTGTTTGGCGTTGTCGATAAACGCCTCGGTACTGACGCCGGTGTGGGTCGCGCCGATGATCTTCAGCAAGCCCTGCATGCCGGAAGCGAAAAGGGCTTGGTGATCGCCCTCCAGCACGGCCTGGAATGGCTGGGTGGTTTGCCATTCCGGGTGCTGAGGGGCCAGGCGCTTGACTTCATCGAAGGCAAATAACACTTCAAAGTAGGCCGGTTGCTCGGTCCACAGTGTGCCGTCGTTGTCGAATACGGCGATGCGTTCGGCGGGTTTGACGTAGTCCTTGGAGCCTTCCACCGTCACGGCCTGGACGAAGGCGATGATCTGTTGTTTGCTCGGCCCTTCGTTCCACGAGGGCAGCGGGTCGGCGGCGAGCGCCGGCAGGGTCAGCAGTAGCAGCAGGGGCAAGGCAGAACGCAGCGACGTCATGGGAAGTCCTTTTCGTGACGGGGGTTCAGTGCAACCAAGCGTAGTTGACGACACGCCCAACGCAATGCTGGCCACACGCTTCGCCACCATGAACGGAGGCGTGGCCATACCGCACGGATCAAATACGCCGCCAACACCAGCACGCCAAGCGCCGCCACCCAGGCAAACAGCTGCCGGGGCAACGGCCAGCGGGTGTGTTGCCCAAGGGCCTTGAGGTCGGCGGCGATGGAGAAGGTTGGCGTGTAAGTGCCCGCCGCGTGTGCCTCAACCTTGAGGGCGGGCACTTGCGCGGTTTGCAGTTGGTGGTGGCGGCTGTCCCACCATTTTATGTCGATGGCCGGCAGTGAGTAATCGCCGGCTTGCTCCACGCGGTACACCAGCCGGTCGATGCGCTGGCCACCGGTGAGCCCGCCACGGCCGTCGTCCAGGTTGCTGATGGCGGGCGCTTGCGGGTACAGGCGCAGGCCGTTGATGACGGCGGCGGACGGCGCTGGCAGAGAGAGCCCCGGCGTGTCGTCGGCCTGCAAGGTGAACGTGCGGGCCAGGCTGTCGCCGACCTTGAGGTCGGTGGCCGTGAGGGACTGGCTCAAGCGCAAGCCGCTGGCGACCAGGACCGCTTCGCCTGGGGCAAAACCCGGTGGCTGCGTGGCCTCGAACGACAACGGCACGCTCTGCGCACTCAGCGGCGCACTGGCTTGGCCCGTTTGAGCGCTGACGGTCAACGCAGGCACCGTGAAGTGTTGCGCCACACTCGGCGTGATGCGGTAGGTGTAACGCATGCCGTAGAAGGTCTGCCCGTCGATGGTCTGCGTGGTGTGTTCAGCCTCGCCATTCGGCGCCTGCACGCGGGCGCCCGGGAGTTTCAAGGTCGGCAACGTGGCGCCTGCGGTAAACCAGGTGTCTGTCAGCACGTCCAGCTGCACGTGCAGCTGTTCGCCGACCACCACCGAGGCGCCCGGCACCAACCGGGCCTGGACCTTGAGCTGCGGTTCGGCCGCCCATAACGGGGCTGCCAACACCAGCAGCAGCACGCCGCAGTAGCGGTTCACTGTTGCACCGCCTGGTCCTGCAGGCTGAATTTGCGCCGCAGGAAGTTTGCCGGCGAGGTCGTCAGGTTCTGCAACCACAGCGCATCACTGTTGGCCTGTTCGGTCTGAATCGTCTTGCTCTGGCCTTTGCCTGGCGCCTTGTCGAACTTGACTTCATCGGGCTTGACCTCGGGGGCATTATCCGAGGCATTTTCGGTGTCCTTTTTCAACGCAATCGCCAAGGCCAGGTTGGCGCTGGCCTCGGGGAATGTCGGTTGCAACTGCAAGGCGCGCTGATACGCCGTAATAGCCTCATCGAACTTGAAACGGCGCACGCGGATATTGCCCAGGTAAAACGCGGCTTGCGCGCTATCCAGGGCGGTGAAAGTGGTCTCGGCCAGCGCGTAGTCGGCGGCGTTATAGGCGGCGATGCCTTTCCAGTAAGGGTCGACAAACAGGGCGGCCGCCTCGGGATAGTGATGGTGGTCGAAGGCCCAGCGGCCTTGCTGGTCCGCGGTCAAAAAGGGGTTGGCTTCGGCCTGGACGGGTTGCAGCAGCACACCGAGCACCACCATGGCCATCCAGTTCAAGCTCCAGCCGCGCCGCACGCAGATCAGTGCCAACACCAGCAACGGCCAGCACAACCAGTAACCCGCGTCTTTCCACTGCAACAGACGCTGTTGTTCGTCGGCGTTCTGGAAGTGGTGCTGGGCGTGAAGCTCGACCCAGTCGAGGTCATCGTCATTAAGCGTCAGGCTGCCCAACGGCGCGTCGGTGGCAGAGGCCAGTTGTTCAAGCGTGGGGCTGCTACCGAGCGCCAGCACCAGCACTTGCAAGGGGCTGTCGGCCAGGCGTGGCTTGAGTGCAGGCAGTTGCGCGACATCGGCGCCGTCGGTGACCAACAACAAGGTGCCAGGTGTACCGTCCAGCAAGCGCTTGGCTTCGTCGATGACGGCGCCGACGTCCTTGCCCGGCTTGCTGATCAAGTCGGTGCCCAGGGCCTGGATGAAGCTCTCCAGCAACGCTGGATCATCCGTCGGCGGCAACACCAGATGGGCGCTGCCGGCATACACCAGCAGGGCGGTGCGTGCGCCTTTGCGCCGCTGGATCAGGTCGTACAGTTTGTGTTTGGCGGCACCCAGGCGGGTCGGCGGCACATCGGCGGTGTCCATGGACGGCGACAGGTCGACGGCGATGATCAGCGGCGCACGGTTCTCCAGAAAGTCCGGGCGGTCCTGTTCCCATGTCGGCCCGGCCGCCGCCACGGCCCCAAGCATCAGCAATGCGCTGACCAGATGCACCGGGCGCACGCGGTGCGCATCGGTGGGCGTGAGCAGCAAATGCGGCAACAGGTGCGGGGCGATAGTGCCGCGCAGGCGGCGCTGCAGGTCTTGGCTGCGATGCCAGGCCATCGGCAACAGCGCACCGAGCACCACCAGCAACAGCCAGGCGGGCCGCAGAAAATGGAAGTCACTGAAGTCCATGGGTGGCCTCCCGCTTAAACCGGTGCGGCCACAGGGCGGCAAACAGGTGATACAGCGCAAGCAGCGCGAGGGCTGCGCTTAACGGCCACCAGTACAGATCGCGCTTGGGCTGGTGGCTGAGGGTCTTGACCTGGTGCGGGGTGATGGTATCGAGCGTCGTGTAGACCTGGCTCAGGCTGTCGCGGTCTTCCGCGCGGAAATAGCGGCCGCCGGTGGTGCTGGCGATGTCCTGCAAGGCGCTGAGGTTGACCTTGGCTTCGCCGGTCGCCTGCGGGTCGCCAATGCCGATAGTGTGGATGACCACACCCTTGGCTGCGGCCATCTCGGCCGCGTGGTCCGGGGCAATCGCACTGCTGGTGTCATTGCCATCGGTCAGCAGGATCAGCACTTTCTCGGGTTCATGGGCCTGGTCCAGCAGCTTGAGGCCCAGGCCGATGGCATCGCCGATGGCGGTGTTGGGCCCGGCCATGCCGATGCCGCTGTCGTCCAGCAGCAACGAGAGGCTGGTGTGGTCCAGGGTTAACGGCGCTTGGGGATAGGCGCCGCTGCCGAACAGGATCAGACCGATGCGGTCGTCTTTTCGGCGCTGGATGAAGTCGTGCACCACGCCTTTGACGGCCGCCAGGCGGTTGATCTTCTGGCCGTTGGCGTCGGTGAAATCCTGGGTTTCCATGGACTGGGAGATATCAATCGCAAGCATCAGGTCGCGCACCGGTTGTTGGCGCTCGATGGGCTGTTCCACCCAGACCGGGCGGGCGATGGCCAGCACCAAAAGCGCCCAGACCAGCAGGTTGAGGACTAATTGGCTGCGATTGTTACGCACGCCACTGGCCGAGGGTGACCCGCCAACCGCTTGGCTCATGCCGCCGAAAAACGGCACGCGCACGGCACTGCGCGCTTCCTGGTACGGCGGCAAGTAGCGGTAAGCCAGCCACGGCAGCGGCAGCAATAACAGCAACCACGGGTAATCAAGCTGCCACATGGTGCTGCTCCACCCAGGCGGTGCACTGGGTCAACAAGTGCAGCTGTTGCTCGGCGGGCAAGGGCGGGCCATAGGCAAGTTCCGCCAGTTGTTGGCTGAGGTCCTCGGGCACCGGCGCACCGGCATGGCGTTGCAGAAAAGCTTGCCATTCAGCGCCAGCAAGGGTCGGCACGCGTTGATGCTCTGCTTCACAGAGTGGCATCGACAGCGCGACACGCTTGAGCAACTCGGGTAACTCGCGCAGGTCCTTTAATGCGCTCAAACGCGCCAACGCCTCGCGCCGATACGCATCACGCCGCCAACGCAGCCATCGGCGAGCCGCCAGCACCAGCAGCGCCAATCCCAGCAAGCCCAGCAGCACGGCCCAGCCCCAGGTCTGTGGCCAATAGCTGACCGGCGCAGGCAGGCTCAACTCCTGGAGCTGTTCGATGCTCGGCACGTGCGCATTCACCGGCGTTTCCCCAATTCACTGCGCAACTGGTCGGCGGCGGGCAGGGCGGTGCTGATCATCAGCAGCGGCACCTGGCTGCGCCGCAGCAGGCTGGCGACGTCCTTGATGCGCCCGCCGAGAAAATCCCCCAGCGGTTGCCGCACCTGGCGTTTGCTCACCGCCAGTTCCACCTGCAATTGGCCTTGAGTGATCAGCACTTGGCCGGTGGACGGCACATTGAGCGCCAAGGGGTCATACACCTGCAGCGCGACCACGTCGTTGTGCGCGGACAATTGCTGCATCAGTTGCAACGTGCGCGGGCCTGCGCCGGCAAAGTCGCTGATCAGGCAGATCAGGTGATCGTGGCCGGCCAACGCCACACACTGTTGCAAAACCTTATCCAGCTGGCTGTCGCCCTCATGGTCCGGCTGCGCGGCGTTCAACGCGTGGTTTTGCTCGGCAATACGGCTGCACAGCGCCTCGACGCGTTTGCGGCTGCGCAGCGGCGCCACGCTGTCGATGCGCTGGTCATTGAACACCAGGCCTGCGACCCGGTCGCCAGCGTTGAACACCATCCAGGCCGCCAGCGCACCCAGCTCGGCGGCAATGGCCGACTTGAAGCTGCGCACCGAGCCAAAAAACATCGACATGCGCTGGTCCACCACGATCAAGGCCGGGCGGTCGCGCTCTTCTGTAAAAGTGCGCACCACCGGTTTGCCGGTGCGCAGCGAGGCGCGCCAGTCGAGGTGGCGCAAATCATCGCCGGGCTGGTAGCGCCGCAACGCGTCGAAATTCAGCCCGCGCCCGCGCATTCGCGAAGCATGGTTACCGGCCAGAATGCTGCCCCGGGGCTGGCGCGCCACAAAACTCAGGTCCCGCGCCTGAAACTGCAAGGCCATCAGTTGCGCCAGGCTGACGTAGACAAAGCCGTCGGCGTTCATGCGGGAATGGCCACTTTGCTCAGCAGGCGGTCGAGCACCTGATCGGCCGTGACGCCGTCGGCCACCGCGTCGTAGCTCAATTGCAGCCGATGGCGCAGCACCGGGTGGGCGACGGCGCGCACGTTGTCGGGGGTCACAAAGGTTTGCCCGCGCAGCCACGCATCGGCGCGTGCGCAGCGGTCCAGGCCGATACCGCCACGCGGGCTGGCGCCGAGGCTGATCCAGCGCGCGAGGTCGGGGTCATAGTCGCCGGGGTGGCGGGTGGCGTTGACCAAGTCGATCAGGTAGCGGTCGATGGCGGGCGACACTTGAATCGCGCTGACTTCCTTGCGCCCGGCAAAAATCACCGCCTGCGCCAGGGTAAAACCTTCGGCGGCCTGGCTGGCGGCGGCGTGTTCCTCTTCACGGAGCAGGCGCAAAACCTGGCTTTCATTCTCGGCGCTGGGGTAATCGAGCAGCAGTTTCATCACAAAGCGGTCCATCTGCGCTTCCGGCAGCGGGTACGTGCCTTCCTGTTCGATGGGGTTTTGCGTGGCGACCACGATAAACAGCTCGGGCAGCGGATGGCTGGCGCCGGCCACGGTGATTTGCCGTTCTTCCATGGCTTCCAGCAAGGCCGCCTGGACCTTGGCCGGCGCGCGGTTGATTTCGTCGGCGAGGATCAAGTTGCCGAACAGTGGCCCGGGCTGGAAGCGGATCAGGTTCTGGCCGTCGACCTGGTGCAGCACCTCGGCCCCGGTGATGTCTGAAGGCAGCAGGTCAGGGGTGAACTGGATGCGGCTCATCTTGGCGTCCAGGTGCCGGGCCAGTGCCTTGACCGTGCGCGTCTTGGCAAGCCCCGGCAGGCTTTCGAGCAACAGGTGACCGTTGGCCAGCAGGCCAAGCAGGATCTGGCGGATGACCTCGTCCTGGCCGAGCACGCTTTGCGCCATGCTGGCTTGCAAGGCTTTCAAATCGTTAAGCACTGTCATGCCAATCGTCCTTGAATCAGTGGGTCACCAGGGCGCGGCGACCACGATGTATTGCACCGAGCTGCCGACGTAACGCGGCTGGTACCAGGTCGGCCCGCAATGTTGGTAGGCCACGCCGTTGGCGACCACCGAGACGCACTCGGGCGGTACCGAGCTGACCTGCGTGCCGATGGCCAGAATGGTCGCGGTGGTAGCGCCAACCACCGCCGCTGCCGCCCACGGGTGATACCAGTCATCCGGGTGCTGAGGCGGCGGCGGTGGAGGCGGCGGGGGCATCGGGTACGGGTGCGGCCCCGGCGGCGGGCCGGGGTGCGGGCCTGGCGCTGGATACGGGTGAGGCGGCGGCCCAGGTTGCGGATGCGGCTCTGGGTGTGGCGGCAGTGGGCGCGGCGCGGGTGTGGGGTGCGGCGGGATGGGCGGTGGATGAAACCCGCCACCGCCATGCGGCACCACGAAGGTCCGCGCACCGCCGCCGCCGCGCACTTGCCAGGCCTGGGCAAGCAAGGGGTCGAACAGGCTCAGTAGCACACTGGCGGTCAGCACCGCTGCCGTGGCTTTCATGGCTGCTCTCCTTGTGGCTCCAACTGTTGCAGAGGCACTGAACGCGCGCCGGCCGGCGGGATAAATTCAAACGCCTTGGGGCTGATCGCGCCGTTCAACTGCCAGTGATAGTTGACGCTGTGCCGGGGAAGTTCAGCGCTGTCGCGGCGGCTGATCACCAGGCGGCAAGGCAACGGCTGCGGCCCTTGTCGAACCCACAATTGCCAGTCGATGTCGGGCTGGCGGTAGGCGTAATGCGTACAGGCAGTGCCCTCCAGGGTTTCATCGCCTATCAGCAAGGCGCTGCTGATGCCGACGTCTTTGGCCGTACCCGGGCCCCAGCGGAACAAGTCTGCCAGTGGCAGTTCAATGCCGTAGCGTTCGCTCAATTGGTCGAGCAGGCTGCCGATATCGGCCGGGGCTGCCTGGTTGGCAAAGTAGCCGCTGCGGCTGTCGTAGAGCGTGAAGCTTTTGCCGTTGTAGAACAGGCTGCGGCGCTTGCCGTCGCTTTCCAGCGAGACCTGCAATTTGTCCGGCTGCCGCGCAACGAGGCGGGCTTTATGGCTGAACTCGACCACTTGGCCGTTTTCCAGCACCTGATCGGTGTGGCTGTCGGCCTCAATGCGAAACTGCTGCAGGCTGCGCAGGTAGGCGCCCATCCGGTCCAGGGCGGCCAGGGCCTTGGGGTCGACTTCGTCGGCCCCGGCGCTGTTCGCCGACAGGGCCAGGCAGATCAATAACGTTCGTGCGCGATGAAAACGGAACATGGTGCACCTCGCTCACAGCATGAAAGTCGGAATCACCGGAATGAATGACAGACGGAAGTTCCAGCGGCTGCTGATCAAGTCGTCGGCATGGATGACCGAGTACTGCACTTCACCGGAGATGCGCACCGGCAACTTGCCGAAATTGACGATGCGCCCGGCACCGATACCGATGGGGAAGTTGACCCTGTTGCCGCCCTCGGCCTTCCAGTTGACGCTGATGTTGGGCGTCATGCCCACGCGCCACTGGCCGGGCCCGGGCAGGGAGCGCTGAATGAAGTACTGGATGTTGGTCAGGCTGACGTCCTTGCGCTTCGCATCACCGCCCACCGACCACCAGTGCTGCGGGAAGATGCCGAGGGTCCAGTCTTCACCCAGGTACGCGGCGACAAACGCCGGCCCGAGGGAGTATTTACCCGTGCCCAACACGTCTTTTTCGGCCGTAGGGAACATGGCGGTAGGGCCAAACCCCCAGACCAGCTTGCCGCCATTGGCAAAGCGCACCGGCTGCTTGGGCGAGAACACGCCGACGTAGGCGAGGTCGCCAAGGCCTGAGGTGCGATCAAACGGGTCATTGAGTACTGCGGGGAAGTTGCGATCGGTCAACACGCCGTAAGGGCTCATGCCGATCAGGTCCCCGGCCTTGGCGTTGACGGGCGCGCTGATGTAGCTCACGGGAATACGGTTGATCAGGTTCCAGTCTTCGCCAATGGAAATCGGGAAGGTCGGCATGAAGCTGTACTTGCCCAGATAACGCGTGCCGTTACTGTGCGGGCCCTTGAGGGCGCTGTAGTCGAACTGATTGAACAGCAACACCAGGTTGCCGACGGGGTTGTCCATCAGCTTGGCGATTTGCTCGGTGGAGGGCTCGCAACCGGCCTTGACCACTTGCTTGAGGTCGATATCGAAATCTTGTTGCAGCCGATGGCAGGTCTCGGCGTCGGCCTTGAGGGCGACCGTGGTGCTGCGCAGTTCCGGCAGGTTCTGGGCCCAGGCGCCGCAACTGGCGAGCAGCCCCATCAACACGGGTGCGGTGTAAAGACCCTGCAGTCGAGCGAGTGAAATCATGGCGTCATCCATCCTTGTATCGGCCTGATATCGGGGGTTACGTGCACGGTCTAACCCTGTTGCGACCGGGCACGCGGTGTTACTTGAGCGGGGTCAACGGCGGCAGTTTCCATTGCCCGTTACCCACCTCAGGCTTGGGCAGGTAAATACGCAGCACGGCATAAAACGGGCCGGGTGGAGCCGGCAACCAATTGCTCTGTTCGGCTTTCGGTGGCTCGTGGTGCTGCAACGCCAGGGTCAGGCCGCCGTCGGCGTCCAGCTTGAGGTTGGGCAGCATGCGCGAATTGATCAGGTAGCGTTTCTTCAGGTTGGGCACCAGCAGCTTGGTCTTGGCGTCGTACATGGTCAGCGACCAGAAGGCTTCGGCTGGCGGCAGTTGGTCCTTGTCGAAGTGGACGGTGTAGCTGTGGCGGGCGCCGTTGGCCGGTTTGCCTTCGCTGTCGTTGAAATAGCTGAGGTAAATGGCTTCATCGGTGGAGTTGCCGAAAATCCCCAGGTCGGCACCGGCATAGCGGTACAGGTAGTTGTTTTTCAGCCGGTCACGGCTACCGAACAGATCGCCGCTGGAGACTTGGTGGGTGTCGATCTTGTCTTTCTTGAACGCGGCAAACTCAGCCCGGCCGTCAGCAATGCCCTCTTCCAGTGCTTTGCGTTGCTCGGGCGTCAGTTGCTTGACCTTGAACGGCGCGCCAGGGGCGATGCCGATCTTGGCAAAGCGTGCCATCAAGTCTTTTTCGCTGTCCTGAGGCGCGGCAAACGCCAGCATGAAGTTCAGGTAGCGAAACAGCTGCGGGCCTTCGGTCATGGTCGCCATGGGCTTGGGCCATTCAATCTTCGGCACCGGCGCCGGGGCCGCTTGTTTGACATAGTTGCTCAACGATTGGACTTTATAGCCGCTCTGGATCTGCTTGACCTTGCCCAGGTCTTTTTCGTCAAACAACTGCGTGCGGTACAGGGCGTAGGCGATATTGCTTTCGCTGTAGACCACACGGTCGATGTCTACCGGCTGCTGACCTTTCCAGTCCGGGCCGGCGATCATGTAGTGCCCGCCGTTGTTGCCGGTGCTGCGGGTGCCCAGGTAGGCGAAGTTCTGTGTGTAGAGGTCGATCAACTGGACGGAGTAGTAACGGTTGTCTTCGATCTTGGGCAGGGTCAGCACCAACGGCTCTTTGCGCAGGTCCATCCAGACAAAAGAGTAGGGCGTGTCGGAGTTCGGGGTAACGAACGCGCTGTCCTTGGGCGTGAACACCTGGGCGGTGTTGCCAATATGATTGAACGGCGCCTTGAAGTTGGCGCCGCCTTTATCGACGGCCTGGGTGTAGAGCGTCTTGTACATGGCCACCACCGGGTAGCCGTACAGGTAGGCTTCCTTGGCAATGGCGCGGGCCTCGTCGGGGGTGGCCGTGAAGTCGGCCCAGGCACCGGTACTCATGAGTATCGAGAGGCTCGCCAACAGCAGGCGCGTCGGTTTTCCAATCATGTTGTTGCGTCCTTCCTGAGTTCTTTGAAGAGGGCGTTGGGATCAAAGCGCCGAGTTTCCAGTTTTATTTGCCGAACGTCACGTTAATCCCTGCAAACAACGTGAACTGAGGCAAACCATCGCCCTTGCGCGCCACTGTCCACTGCGGTTCGACATAGGCGTTGATGATATTAGTGCCGGCTTTCCAGGCCTTGCCCGCACCGAAACCGATGGGGATGTAGTGGGTGTCATTCTTCAGGTCGAAGGTCCAGGTGCCGGTGGAGCGCAAGTACCAGCCCTTAGGCAGGTTATGAATGACAAAGGGCTGGAACGTTGCACTCTCCACGTGCGCGCGGTCGCGGTCGCCGGCAAACGAGCTTTGGTACTGCACCAGTGCGCCCAGCAACCCGCGCGGCGAGGCGTCGATGGCGATCGCGGCCAGGCCGGCCTGCCATTTGCCGGTGCCGAGTTCATCGTGCTCGGCAGTCGGTGCCGTGAGTTGTGGGCCTATGCCCAACTGGATGCCGTCGGTCTTGAGCAGGAAGATGTCGAACAGGTTCAGGTCGCCAATCCCTGTGCTGTAGCCGCTGTGGGGATCGGGACGGGTACTGATCGGCAGGGTGGCGCGCAGTAATTGCGGCACGCCGATGAAGTCTGACGGCGCGACAGGCAACGTGCCGCGCAACAGCAGGTCATTGGTGTGGGCGTTGGTGTCGTACAGGCGTGGGGTGTAATAGTCCTGCAGGTTGGCGCCCGGCGCGAGGTTGAGCGGGTTGTTGCTTTTGTTGGCAGTGTCGGCATTGTCAGCCTGGGCCGACAACCCGGGCAAAAGCCCTGTCACCAGCACCGTTGCCAATACACGCGATGACCTTGACATACAAACTCCCCCCATTCCCTGGCATCGTCCCGGTTAGATATTGCGCGGACGGTCCTTGCTCGCTAATGGCGCAGGACATGTCGTTTGACGCTAGCAGTAATATCCAGACGCGCTAGGGAAGCGAACGAATTAGTCTGTTCGTGTGGGGAATGTCACGCTTTTAAGCAAGGCTCAAAACGCCGCCGGCACTGGGCAGCGTCGAACAAATTCGGCTCAGGCGGCCGGTAGCATCGATTTGACTTTGTCGCGCAGTTGATCGATCGAGAACGGCTTGCCGATCACTTGCATGCCTGCCGGCACGTCGATGTTTTCCGCGTAACCGCTGGCAAACAGGATCGGCAGGGCGGGGCGCAGAGCGCGTACCAGGGTCGCCAACTGTTTGCCGTCCATGTCGGGCAGGCCGACATCAGTCATCATCAGGTCGATCACCTGGTCGGTGTTTTCGACGATTTTCAGCGCTTCTTCGGCGTCCGCTGCTTCAACCACGGTGAACTCCAGTTCTTCGAGTACATCGACGATGAGCATGCGCACGATGGCGTCGTCTTCGACTACAAGGATGGTGGAGGGGGTGGCGGACATAATAAAATTCCCGAGAATATAGAAGGGCAGGCCTTCAGGGGGTGAAAGACCATTCTCTTAATGAGTTGCGTGAGCCCCGGCAAGTTCCGCTGGCCGCGCATTGTGAAGGTAAAGGGCGCAAATGTCGCGCTGCGTCAGCGCTGAGCTGAAGCAGGACGGCAATGGCATTGTCCTGAATGCCACTGCCTTATGTGATTCAACTACGGCTTAAAGCGGAGCGTTGAATAGTGCAAACGGATTCTGATAAGGCACCGTCGTCAAAAAGTCGCCATCACTGAACACGCTTACGTCGTACTCCGGTATGCCACGGGTGACCGCAACCGGGTCCAGTGTGCGGCCGGCCCTGCCACTGTTTAAGGTGAGTTCCAGGCCACGCTCCATGGAGGCCTGGTCCGGGAATTTCGCCAGCCCGAAGTTGGGATCAAAGAAGAACCATTCTTTCTGGTTATTGTTGAGCGTGACGCCGGCGAGAAGCCCATGGTTTTTGGTACTGATCTTCAACGTGGTTGACGTCGTTGCTCCGCGCAGACGCTCGATTATCTCGGTGTAGGGCAGTTGCGAGAAGGGCTGGGTGCCATGAAAGTTAGTGCGAAGGATCTGATGCATGCCATTGAGCTCTTTACGAAAGGCCGCAATGGTGGTGTTCGCGGTATTCGTGCTCGCCTTGAAGAAGTTGCCCGCCAGTTGCTCAGCCTTGCCGTGTTGAATGGCCAGCGCCATGGTATTCGCCAATGCCGCACACTCGCCCTTTGACGGCAGGTCGCTTTGGCTGAGGTAGAAGTTTTGCGGCATGGCGGTGGACTTGCCACCGGCGGTCGCTACTTCCTCATTAAAGACTCTGAAGCTTTCAAGGCTATCGCGTATCTGGCGGTTTTCGATCAACTTGGCCAACGTGCCGACATCTTCGGCTTTGCGACCGGCCGTGATCGCCAACTCTTTCAGATCCGATACGTTCATGGTCGGGAAATACCCCGGGATGTTTTCCGCGCGGCCAGCAACGTAACCACGAGTGTAAGCCGCCAAGTCATTGCCCTTTGCGGTGGTCAAGGCTGTTCGAAACGCATCAGAGAGGTTTGCGGTCTTTGGGTTTGGCGCGACTACCGCAGCCAACCAATTAAGGAGGTTACTGTTTATCTCACCATTACCGGCAATGGTTGCAGGTTTGAATTCCACCAGTGCGGCACCATACGGCTGCCGCCTGACCGGATCGAAGGCATGCCACTTGCCACTGTGCAACACCGCCGCGCCTTCAACGCCGATGCCTGCCACGGTATAAGTGCCCGCCGCCGCAACACCAAAGTGCTTGCTCGCCGCTTTTAGCAGGTCATAACTGCCCGAGGCGCCCTTGAGCAAGTTGACGGCATCGGCGCCTCTGGACAGTAAGTAACGGCCACCATTGCCCAATAGCTTGACGCTTCCAACAGCCAGGTCGCCCAAGCCACTCACCGGGTTCAACACACCGATGGACGCTGCGCCGATCACTCTGGCAGCCCGTAATGTCTTGGCACCGGTGGAGAGGGCGCTGCTGCCTATCTTCAGCAGCTTCCCGGCGGTTGCCGCGCCAGCGGTGAGAAACCCGAATATATCCAGCGTGAGATCCAGGGCCCCCTCGCCATAATTGCCCTGTTGAAAGTTCACGATGGCCGACCTGAAGGGGACCAGGTTTAACAAAAACTCACTCAAAGGCTTGGGACCGCCTTGCAAGCTTTCCAAGGTCGTCTGCCCGCGCGCCTGCTCTTTAATAGCGGGGTCATTGAGTTCAAGGTGCTGGGCAAAGGCGCTGCCGATGGCATGGGAGCGGTCACTGTTAAAGCTGTTTAACAGTGGCTTATTCGTCAGGAGTTCGTAATCGAGATTACCCGGCATGCCCTGTGGTTTGAATTCCTGGGTGGTAAAGACAGTATCGGCTTCTCTGGAATTTTGAATGTTCGCCCTGGACGCAACCGTTCGTTCAATCCTGCCCGCGTTGAAATTGATTTCGTACACATGGGTTTCGCCGTTCAGCTCGGTTTTAACCAACAGCCCCGGCTTATTCGGCCCTGGCGTGGAACCAAATAAATCTGTTCCCAGCTTGTACGATCCCTCTTGGAAAAAAGTGACTTTCCCATATTCGAACTGCTGTCGATCGCCCAATGGCATCTGTGAGATCAGGTGCCTGACGGTCGTGTTGATAGCGGCTTTTTTCGCTTCAATAGCCCCATTGAACTGCTGATCAAACGCCTCGCGTACGCCAAACGTGAGGTTGCTGTTCAATGCCTCCAGCGGTATACGCGGGTCAGTCGAGGTAAAGGGCCTGACGTTCGGCAGGTCCATCATGGCGATATCCAGGAGCGAATGCATACCGCCCAGCCCGGTTTGCTCCGGTTCCCCGCGATACTGATCAGTGCCGAGCACCTTTTCTTCGAAAAGCGCCCCCAAGTCACCAAAGCGCGCCTTCAGCTTGGTCAGCGCAATATCTTTGCGCGTGGGTATTTCCTGGTCCAGCGCCTGGGAGGCAGACAGCCGATCATTGAGCTGTTGATTGAACGCCGCGCTTACCGTCTTGAGCTGATCAGTGGTGTAGGTGTCTTCAGCATTCTTGACGATGACGCCGTTGGCGATGCCCCAGTCCACGAGGACGGTTGTTTGGGCGTAGTCGACGGCTTTGGATCGGTTTTCATTAACGCTGGAATGACGCATGACGTCGGCGAACGTCATTTGGGCGACTGTTCCCGGCCTTTCGGCTTCTATAGCTGCGGCCGCAATCGACAGGTTGGCCCATGCCAGGCTGCCGATTGTTACGTGCTGGGGAATGTCTTTAATCAGGAACTGCGGCGCTGTTCTTGCCAACAGCAGGTGGGATGCGAGCTTGGCGCTGCTGGTTGTCGCCCGGCCTTTGGCGACAAGGTGGCTGCCCAGACGCTCAATAACCTGCGCGGGAGCTTGGCCCCAGTGCTCGGGCTGCGCCAGATCGAAGTTGGCTATTGTGTTGCGCGCGGGTGTTCTGGCGGACTCAGGGTCCAGGCTAAGCTGAATTGCCGTCAGCGCATATTCGTAAACACTGACGTCCGACGGCGCGCCCTTTAATCGTGCCTGAAGCGCTTGCCCCAACGCCTCGGCCTTGGGGGAGTCGAGCAATCGGTTTATCGCCTTTGCCGGGTTCTGCAGGTCGTTCTGGGTCAATGAGCTGCCACTCAGAAAGTAGGCAAGCGTGCCCATGCCCAGGCCTTCAACCGGCAATGGCGCGCCGGGCACCACATTGGGCTTTTGAGTGTCCAGGAAGCGAAGAACGGCTCTCTGGTCTTCCTGCGACATCGGGATGGGCCAGGACAAGCCTGCGCCGAAATTACCCAGAGGGTGCAGCGCGACCCTTTGTTCCAATGCCAGCGCCAGCGCGGCGAACTCAGCGGAGGTGGTCGGCAGCGTGTAACCGAGGTCAGTGATAAAAGCGGCTAGCGTCACTGACGTGCGCCCGGCACTGGCGTAAGCCGAATCCGGGTGCACTTCCAAAGCGTTTTTGTTCAGCGAGGGTGCCAAGTTGCTGGTAACCCAAGGTGCCATTCCCCGCAGCCGTAGTGCCAACGTATCGAGGTTGTCCTGATCCGCCAGAAAGCGTCGCCACGTGCTGGCAGGTGGCGTCTGGGCGGCGACGCCATGAAGAGGGACAGTCGGTGCAGGGGAAGTCGTTACGGGTTCGGCGGACCTCACGTCAGAGGCCAGAGGGACGTTACCGGACACTCGCGCTGCTGCGATGCTCATACTCATTTGGCGTACCTTGATGGGTCAAATTGACGCCCTTCAAAAGATCTTCCATGTTCCAGAGGCGTATTTTCTGAGTGAACGGACATAGCCCGTTCGTTCCGACTTCCCACAGGACAACTGTTTTAATCTGTGTAAGTGAGCTGTATAAATCCGCTAAACCCAGCGCGAGAAGTACGAAGAAATTGTAGGTTTTTGGTGCAAATCGACGCCGAAACATAGCCCTGGCCCCTGATCTTCGGGCAAACTCCCCCTTTTTCCGCACTTGGCCAAGGCATGCCCATGACTCCCGCGTCGTCCGTCGATGAAAAGAGCTTTCGTAAACTCCTGAGCCGTAACGTGGCCCTGCCGTTGGGCGTGGGCGTGCTCAGCGCAGTGTTTTTTGTCGTGCTGATCACTTACTTGTTGTCGGTCATCCAGTGGGTGGAGCACACCGACCGGGTCATCAACAACCTCAATGAGTCGTCCAAACTGACGGTGGACCTGGAAACCGGCATGCGCGGCTTCCTCATTACCGGCGACGAGCATTTCCTCGACCCCTACGAGGTGGCCAAGCCGCGGATCATTGCGGATTTGCGCAACTTGCAGGAGCTGGTGGCGGACAATCCCCAGCAGGTTGACCGTCTCAAACGCCTGGAAGCCCTGCAGATCGAGTGGAACAAGTACGCCCAGTCGATGATTGATATGCAGCGCGAGTCCGGCGACTACCGCAGCGCGGTCAAGGCCGGCCGTGGCAAGCGTCTGACCGACGAGATTCGCAAGGAGTACGACGACGCGGTGGCGATGGAGCAGCAGTTCCGGATCACTCGCAATGAAGAAGTCACCCGCACCACGGTGATGAGTGTGACCCTGTACCTGGCGTTCGTACTGGGTTTGAGTGGTTTTCTCGCCTACGCAGGCCGGAAAAATCTTGTCGCCCTTTCAAACAGTTACAGCGAAAACCTCGCGTCACAACAGAAGATTGCACGGCGTCTGGAACAGCAAGCCTGGCTGCGTAATGGCCAGACAGAGCTGGCAGAGCAGGTGCTCGGGCAACTGACCCTGAACCTGCTGGGCCGTAACATTCTGCATTTCTTCGCCCAATACATGGGTTCCGTCGTCGCGGCGCTGTATGTGCGTGAAGAGCACGGCGGCCTCAAGCGTGTTGCCACGTATGGCTTTTCCCGTGAACAAGAACAAATGGAACAGGCGATCTACAGTGACGAAGGCATCGTCGGCCAAGCGGCCCAACTCGATCGCCTGATTCGCCTGGACGACGTACCGGTGG
>NZ_JBARTQ010000641.1:0-4249 GCF_049645325.1 Pseudomonas sp.
ACATACCGCTATCGCAGGCAAGCCAGCTCCCACATTGGACTGTGTGTTACAGCAGATTGGGGATCAGTGACGCTCTAAGGCGTTCACGAGGTCGTGGAAGGCTTCACGGTTGGACTCGTTCAGGCCCATCAGGATCTTGTGCGCTTCGAGCACCTTGACCCGTACGATTTCCTCGGACTGGTCCTGCGAAGGCAGGTCGGTCAGGCATTCCGGGCACGGGATCGGGCGGTCAACGATGTTGAACACCTGGTCGAAGCCCATGGACTGCAACAGACGGGTGATGTCTTCGTGGGTGGTGACCACAGTCGGCAACAGGCCGACCTTCTGCCGAGACAGAATGGACAACTTGGCCAGCAAGCCAAGGGTGGTGCTGTCGATGCTGCGGGTTTCGGTCAGATCGATCACGATCGCTGAGAAGTTCAGCGCAGTGAAGATCCGCTCAATCGTCGCATCCAGGGCCGAACACAAGGTCAGGCGCACTTCACCGACAAACTTCAGGACGAAGGTCCCGTCTTGCTCGGCGAATTGGATTCTTCCGGTACTCATCAAAGATTCCTGCTCAACACCAGTAGGGCGATATCATCCGGCATCTCCCCCAGCGTGGCCAATCCAAAAACCTGCCGCAGGCCATCCAGGCTGCCGCCCGCCGACTTGACCTTTTGGGGCAAGGCGGCTTCTTTCTCTTTGAGTGTAGGCTCTGGAAGAAGGTCCAGTATGCCATCGGACATCAGCGTGAGGCTGAAGGTCGGCGGCAGTTCCAGGATGTGGTCTTCGTAGGTGGCTTCATTGAACAAGCCCACCGGCAGACCACGGCCTTCCAGGTAACGCACACTGTCTGGAGTGTATAAAACCGGCATCGGCAGGTGACCGCCGATGCTGTAGGTCAAAAGACCGGTTTCTTCATCAATCACGCCGCCGACCATCGTCACGTGCTTGCCCAGCTTGCAGCTGATCAAGCCCCGGTTGATGTGGCCCAGCACCTCGGAGGGGGTGAACTCCGGCAAGGTGCCATTGCGCTTGGATTCAAACAACAGCCGTGTGGTCATGAATTTCAACAACACGGTGACAAAAGCGGATGAAGCGCCATGGCCGGAAACGTCAGCCAGGTAGAACGCCACGCGGCGCTCGTCGACTCGGAAGTAATCGACAAAATCACCCGACAGGTACAGCGACGGGATGATCTGGTGCGCAAACTTGAACTCGTCAATGGTCCAGGGGCTGACCGGCAGCATGTTCATCTGCACCTGGCGACCGGCGTTCTGGTCTTCCTGGAGCAAATTGAGGCTGGCTTCGAGTTCGCGGTTGGCGGTTTCGAGCTTTTCGCGGTAGCGCTGGTTTTCCAGCAGCAAGCGGGCACGGTCCAGCGCGCGGCGCACCGAGTGCTCCAGCACGGCCAGGTCTTCCAAAGGCTTGATCAGGTAGTCGGCGGCGCCCAGGCGCAGGGCCTCGACGGCATCGTTCATCACGCCGGCACCGGACACGACAATCACCGGCGTCTGCGGCGCTCGCTCGGTCACCTGGCGGATCAGCTCAAGGCCGCCCATCTGGGGCATGCGCAGGTCGCAGATCACGAGGTCGGGCTTGTCGCGCTCGAATACCTGGAGACCCTGTTGGCCATTGCTGGCCTGCAGGACGCTGAAGCCACTGTCTTCCAAATAGGCCGCGAGACTCGCGCGCACTACTTCGTCGTCATCGATTATCAGCAGCGTGGCACTGGTTTTTTGCATGTGGGCAAACGGCGCCAGAATTAGGTTGGCGTAGGCGGCTCGGCAATGGCCGGGCTCACGTACTGGATTCGCTTTCTAGCCTCTCTGTCCTACAAAGCGCGGGCTTTTGGCCCACGCACAACGGTAAAGCAGAGGTGCCCTTCTAAGGCGCAGACGGTACTCCCATCCGTCAGGGGTTTCAAGCTCATGCCGATGGTCGCCGGGCGTCTTTACACCGCAAATCACCGGGAGTTATAAGAACAGCCTTCACCACAACACAAAGTAAGGATGGAACCGATGAGCGAACACGAGCGCGACTACGCCGAAAAACGCGATTTCATCCGCATGCGCGTGGATGCCGATGTGTCGCTGATCCACGCCGGGCAAGAGATTGCGGGGGTTTGCGTGGACCTTTCGAGCTCCGGCATGCAGGTCGAGGCGCCGCGCCAGTTTCAAGTAGGCGACAGGCTCACCGTGCGCATCGACTCCGAGCATGCCGCGCTCGCAGGCCTGGAGGCCGACACCGAGGTGGTGTGGGCCAAGAACGACGGCGAGCGCCAGCACCTGGGTCTCAAGATCTTGAAAATGCACTAAAAAATCGCACACAAAAAAAGGCGACCACTGTGGGTCGCCTTTTTTCATTTCAAAACGCCACGGCTTAAAAGTCGTCTACAACCTTGCCATCTTTAACCTTGAACTCGCGGTTCTGCAGGTAAGCGTTGCGGATGAAGGTGTATTTGTCGCCGGTGATCAGCTTCTCGCTGTCGAGCAGGCTGGCACGCGTGTCGACGATGTTCAGGCCGAACGTGCTGTTACGCCAGCCGATGTCGTTCATGTAGCGGTACGGCTGGGTGTAGCTGTCGACGTATTTGGACGGCGCATCACGCAGGGTGCTTGGGCCCAGCAGCGGCAGCATTACGTAAGGACCGCTGCCGACACCCCAGTAGCCGAGGGTCTGACCGAAGTCTTCGTCGTTGCGGTGCAGGCCCATTTTGGTGCCCACATCAATGAAGCCCAGCACACCGAAGGTGGTGTTCATCAACAGACGAGCGGTATCGACACCGGCTGCGTGTGGCTTGAGCTGCAACACGTCGTTGGCAAAGTTGCCGACGTCGCCGATGTTGCGGAAGAAGTTGTGCACGCCATCCTGCACGAATTGTGGGGTGACGAACTGATAACCCTGGGCCAATGGCTTGAGGGCGTAGGTATCAACGGTGTCGTTGAAGGTGAAGATCGGGCGGTTGACGCTTTCCCATGGGTCGTCTTCCGACGCGGCCTGGGCGGCGAACGGCGCCATCAGGACAGTGGCACACACAGATAGCTGAGCGAAGTAGTGGCTCCAGCGCATAGCTTTGGCTCCTAGAATGGTCTGTCATGGGCGCTATGCCCTGAATAAGAACGTGAGTATATGACGGAAGTGTCTATTTAGGCAGCAGGTAGGAAAGGTCAGATGGAAAATGCACAAAATTCCTACAATTGCCTGTAGGTGTCATCCGCTTGTCATCCGGGCCAGATAGCGTCATTGCTATTTCAGGGATGTCGAGATGCCTCACGCCGAAATTGCCGTCGCCAGCGCCCCGTCTTTGACTGCTGTGCTGTTTGGCCTGAGTGGCTGCCTGGTGGATTTCGGTTCCCAGGCACGCACCGACTCGCCCTCACCGGACTCCCACGCCACGCCGGGCGCGCTGAAAATCCTGCGCAGCCTCAAGGACCAAGGCGTGCCCTGCGCCTGGCTCGACGAGCTGCCCGCGTCCGTCACCACGCCGCTCGCCGCCGTATTGCCCAATTGGCTCAAGGCGGCCTCGCCCTCCTCCATCCGCTGGCCGGCGCCGCATGCCTGCTGGCAAGCCTTGATGGAATTGAACATCGAGCGCCTGGAAGGCTGCGTGCTGGTCAGCGGCGAGCCCCGTTTGCTGCAATCTGGCCTGAACGCCGGGATGTGGACCATTGGCCTCGCGTCCTGCGGCTCACTGTGTGGCCTGGCGCCCGAGCAATGGCAGGCGCTGACCGAGCAGCAACGCGAGCACAAGCGCGGCAAGGCCACGGTGGCGCTGTATGGGTTGGGCGTGCATTCGGTGATCGACCACCTGGGCGAACTCGGTACTTGCCTGGCGGACATCAGCCTGCGCCAGCTCAAAGGCGAGAAGCCCTGATCGAGATCATGCACAGTTGGCGCCGGTGGATTAATCTACAGGTCAGCCCGTAGACCTTTCTCGGCGTGCCGCGGTCTATGCCAGTGCCTATCGATAAAAGGAAGAACGCCATGCCTGCCCGCGAAAAACTGCAAGAACAGGTCAACATCCTGCGCGAGCAACTGAATCAAGAGCCACCGCTGCCACAGGAAAAACGTGAAGCGCTGGAAGAGTTGATTGCGAAATTCGAAGTGCAACTTGAGCTGGAACCCGCCACCCAATCCCCCAGCATTGCCGACGATGTGAACCGTGCGGTGGAAGGCTTCGAGCTGGACCATCCGGGCATTGCCGGGACGCTGCGCAATATCGTGCTTACCTTGGGCAATATCGGCATCTGATCCAGCCCATGCC
>NZ_JBARTQ010000642.1:0-10844 GCF_049645325.1 Pseudomonas sp.
CGGCGGCCCACGGATTCAAGCCGGAGTGCGGGCATGCCGAGCCACAGCGAGGCACCGAGTGGAGGGGCAAGAGCGTTTTGCTTACTTTTGCGCTCCACCAAAAGTGAGCCGCTGTAAGAGCGGAACCCATTGAAGCCATAATCCCAATAACGGATATCCCCCCCAACCAAGTAACCACCACAACCCCCCTGGTCACAACTCCAGCGCAGTAAAAACCGTGACATACCGATGCCGCAATACAACCCATCCACCCAGCCACGCAACATCTGGTAACTCCTCCACCAAGCGCCACCAAATGTGAGTCCTTATCATTTGCCCTCTTTTTGCAAATGAGAGACCGCACCCATGTTGGCACCCAAGCGCCTCCTGACTGCCCTGGCACTCACCCTTATCGGCAGCACCACCGCACAGGCGGCCGACGAAGTCGTGGTCTACTCCTCACGCATAGACGAACTGATCAAACCGGTGTTCGACGCTTACACCAAGAAGACCGGCGTACAGGTGAAGTTCATCACCGACAAGGAAGCCCCGCTGATGCAGCGCATCAAGGCCGAAGGCGAAAACGCCACCGCCGACCTGCTGCTCACCGTTGACGCCGGCAACCTCTGGCAAGCCGAGCAAATGGGCATCCTGCAACCGTTCACCTCCGACGTGATCGACAAGAACATCCCGCTTCAATACCGCTCCTCCGCCCACGCCTGGACCGGCCTGAGCCTGCGCGCGCGGACCATCGCTTATTCCACCGCCCGCGTGAAACCACAAGACCTGACCACCTACGAGGGCCTGGCCGACAAACAATGGGAAGGTCGCCTGTGCCTGCGCACCGCGAAAAAGGTCTACAACCAGTCGCTGACCGCCACCCTGATCGAAACCCACGGCGCGGCCAAGACCGAAGAAATCGTCAAGGGCTGGGTCAACAACCTCTCCACCGACGTGTTCTCCGATGACATCGCGGTGCTGGAGGCGATCAACGCCGGGCAGTGCGACGTAGGCATCGTCAACACCTACTACTACGGCCGCCTGCACAAGCAGAAGCCGGACCTGGCGGTGAAGCTGTTCTGGCCGAACCAAGGTGACCGAGGTGTGCACGTGAACCTGTCGGGTATCGGCCTGACCAAGCACGCGCCCCACCCGGAAGCGGCCAAAGCGCTGGTTGAGTGGATGACCACGCCTGAGGCGCAGAAGATCTTTGCCGATGTGAACCAGGAATTCCCGGCCAACCCGGCCGTGCCGCCTTCGGCAGAAGTAGCGACGTGGGGCAAGTTCGTGGCCGACACCTTGCCGGTGGAAGTGGCGGGCAAGCGTCAGGCTGAGGCGATTCGCCTGATGGATCGCGCCGGCTGGAACTAAAAGCGCCGCAACTCCCCCTGTGGGAACTGGTTTGTGTGGGGGCTGGCTTGTTTGCGATTGCATCACCTCGGTATGCCTGACATACCGCAGCGTCTGCATCGCAGGCAAGCCAGTTCCCACAAGGGTTTGTGCAGACTTCAAGATATTAATTCACCGAGAAACAACCTTGGCCCACCCCGCCCAACGCCGCTGGTACCTGCCGGTTTTCACTGTCGCCGCCCTGGTGCTGCTGCCGCTGAGCGTATTGCTGCTGTCCTGGCAAAGCATTGATCAACAGATCTGGTCCCACCTCTGGGAAACCCAGATGCCGCGCCTGCTGGGCAATACCTTGACCTTAGTGCTGGGCGTCGGCGTTGGCGTGACCTTGTTGGGCGTGAGCCTGGCCTGGCTCACCAGCCTCTGCGAATTCCCCGGTCGACGCTGGCTCGACTGGGCGCTGATGCTGCCCTTCGCGATTCCGGCCTATGTGCTGGCGTTTGTGTTCGTCGGCCTGCTGGACTTCTCCGGGCCGGTGCAAACCCTGCTGCGTGAGTGGTTTGGCACAGGCCTGCGCCTGCCACGGGTGCGCTCCACCAGCGGCGTGATCATTGTGTTGGTGCTGGTGTTCTATCCCTACGTCTACCTGCTGGCGCGCACCGCGTTCCTGGCGCAAGGCAAAGGCCTGCTGGAAGCGGCGCGGGTGCTGGGGCAGTCTCCGTGGCAAGCCTTCTGGCGCGTGGCGCTGCCCATGGCGCGGCCGGCGATCGGCGCCGGGGTGGCGCTGGCCTTGATGGAAACCCTGGCAGATTTCGGCGCGGTCGCGGTGTTCAACTTCGATACCTTCACCACCGCCATCTACAAGACCTGGTACGGTTTCTTCAGTCTCTCGAGCGCTGCGCAGTTGGCCAGCCTATTGCTGCTGGTGGTGATGCTCGTGCTGTATGGCGAGCGCCGTGCCCGCGGCGCCAGTCGCCCGAGCAATGAGCGGCCCCGGGGCAAGGCGCTGTATCACCTGCGCGGGTTCAAGGCAGCGGCGGCCAGTACCTGGTGCGGCTTGGTGCTCGCCTGTGCCTTTGTCATTCCGATGCTGCAACTGGTTGCTTGGTTCTGGCAACGCGGTCGGTTTGACCTGGACGAGCGTTACACCGGCTTGATCCTCCACACCCTCTATCTGGGCGGCATTGCAGCGCTGATCACCGTCAGCGTGGCGCTGATACTGGCTTTTGCCAATCGCCTGTCGCCGACGCGGGCGATTCGCTCCGGTATCAGCCTGGCCAACGTCGGCTACGCCTTGCCGGGTTCGGTGCTGGCGGTGTCGATCATGTTGGCGTTCAGCTACCTGGACCGTGAACTGGTGGTGCCGCTGTCGGGCTGGCTGGGGGGGGCGGGCAGGCCATTGCTGTTGGGCAGCCTGCCGGCGCTGGTGCTGGCGTATCTGGTGCGTTTCCTCGCAGTAGCCTATGGCCCACTTGAAAACAGCCTGGCGCGAATTCGCCCATCGTTGCCGGAAGCGGCGCGCAGCCTTGGCGTCAGCGGGCCACGACTGTTTTGCAAAGTGTATCTGCCGTTGTTGTTGCCGGGGACGCTGAGCGCGGCACTCCTGGTGTTTGTCGATGTGCTCAAGGAAATGCCCGCGACCTTGCTGATGCGCCCGTTTGGCTGGGACACGCTCGCGGTGCGCATCTTTGAAATGACCAGCGAAGGCGAGTGGGCGCGGGCATCGTTGCCGGCGCTGACCCTGGTGCTGGTCGGGCTGTTGCCGGTAATCGGGCTGATTCGACGCTCCGCGCGGTCAATCGGTTAGGTGCCAGTCCTACGGCTTGCGGCTACAATGCGCGGCATTCGGTGCGCTTCGTCTTTCGGAGCGGGTCGCTGGGCGTGGCTGCAGGCCTTTTAATTCAAGGTGTTCAGGCGCAAACAGCAGCTGCGCGCACCTTCGCCAAGCCCGGAAGGAGAAACCCATGGGACAGCGTACGCCTCTGTATGACCTGCATCTCGCCCTCGGCGCGAAAATGGTCGATTTTGGCGGTTGGGATATGCCTTTGCACTACGGCTCGCAAGTTGAAGAACACCATCAGGTGCGACGCGACTGCGGGGTGTTTGATGTATCCCATATGACCGTGATCGATGTCACAGGCCTTCAGGCCAAGGAATGGCTCCAGCACCTGCTGGCCAATGACGTTGATCGTTTGCATGGCTGCGGCCGTGCGCTTTACAGCGCCATGCTCAACGAGCAGGGCGGCGTGGTGGACGACATGATCGTCTACCGCACCGAAGGCGGTTACCGCCTGGTGGTCAACGCCGCTACGCGTGACCAGGACATGGCCTGGATGCAGGCGCAATTGGGCAACTACTCGGCGCAACTGCATGAGCGGCCCGAATTAGCCATGCTCGCCATCCAGGGCCCCCACGCCCGGCAGAAAATCGCCGAACTGGTCACTCAGTCCCGTGGCAACCTGATTAACCAGCTCAAACCTTTTGAAGGCCAGGCCGACGGTGATTGGTTTATCGCCCGCACGGGGTACACCGGCGAAGACGGTCTGGAAATCGTGCTGCCTGCCGATCAGGCTCCTGGTTTTTTCAACGACCTGGTTGGCGCGGGTATTTCCCCCATCGGTCTCGGCGCCCGCGATACGCTGCGCCTGGAAGCCGGCATGAACCTGTATGGTCAGGATATCCACCAGGACATTTCGCCGCTTGCGGCCAATATGGCCTGGAGCATCGCCTGGGAGCCCGCCGAGCGTAACTTCATCGGCCGCGCCGCGCTGGAAGCGGAAAAGGCGGCGGGTGTGCAGTTCAAATTGGTCGGGCTGGTACTGGAAGAACGTGGGGTTTTACGCGCTCACCAAGTGGTTCGTATCGCCAATGTTGGCGAAGGGGAGATCACCAGTGGTAGTTTCTCTCCTACGCTGAGCAAATCCATTGCCCTGGCGCGTGTACCGACGGCCACCGCCGATCGGGCCGAAGTGGAAATCCGCGGCAAGTGGTACCCGGTTCGAGTGGTCAAGCCGACCTTCGTGCGCCATGGCAAAACCTTGATCTAACCTATTCCGGCAGGCCAAAGGCCGCTGACATTTCTTCTTGAGGACACAGACTATGAGCGATATCCCTGCCGACCTGCGTTTTGCCAAAAGTCACGAATGGGCACGTCTGGAAGCTGACGGCACCGTGACCGTCGGTATCTCCGACCATGCCCAGGAAGCCTTGGGTGATGTGGTGTTCGTTGAGCTGACAGAGGTCGGCAATGTATTTGCCGCTGAAGACCAGGCTGGGGTGGTTGAATCGGTGAAAGCCGCTTCGGATATCTACTCGCCGATTGCCGGTGAAGTGATCGCGGTGAACGACGCCCTGAGCGGCGAGCCGGAGCTGTTGAACTCCGACCCTTACGGCGCGTGGATCTTCAAGCTCAAGCCTGCCAACGCGGCTGATCTGGAAAACCTGTTGGATGCAGCTGGCTATAAAGCCTTCATCGGCGAGTAATCGCGGGCAGTCGGAACAGTTCAAATCAATGTGGGAGCTGGCTTGCCACGATGGCTTCACTGCGGTGTAACAGGTACACCGAGGTGACGGCATCGCTGGCAAGCCAGCTCCCACATTTGATTGTGGATAGCGGGCAGTTTTTTCAGTCCGGCTTTAGCACGGTTTTTACTGCCGCTACCGACCGCTCGACATCCGCCTCTGTCATTGCCGTGAACATCGGCAACGATACGATCAAACGCCCAACACGCTCCGACACCGGGAACATACCTTCCTTGAACCCCTGTGCCCGATAAAGGCTCAGCAGGTGGATCGGCGGGTAGTGATAGCCAATGCCGACGCCGTGGGCCTGCATCTGCTCCATGAACGTGGCGCGTGCCGGCAGCCCATCCTGACGCTCCGGCAGCACCAGCTGGAACAAGTGCCAGTTGCTGTTTTCGAAATCTGCCGGTGGCAGTTGCGCGCCGTATTTCTCTTCAAAGTCACTGCCGAAGCACTTGAAGTAGTGCCGTGCCAGGTTTTGGCGGTGTGCAGTAATCTTCTCGATATGGGCGAACTGGCCCAGGCCAATCGCTGCGGCGATATCGGTCATGTTGAACTTGCCGCCCAACACATCCACATCCAGGCCGTCGAAGCCGGTGCGGGTCACGCCCTGCAGGCGGTACTTTTCGGCCAGGCGCGCTTCTTCGGCGTTGTTCAACACCAGGCAACCGCCTTCGGACGACGTGATGTTCTTGTTGGCTTGAAAGCTGAACGACACGAAATCGCCGGTCGCGCCGATGCGCTCGCCATTCCAGCTTGAGCCCAACGCCTGGGCGGCGTCTTCGACGATGCGCAGGTTGTACTTGTTGGCCAGGGCATACAGCATCGGCATGTCCAGGGGCAGGCCGGCCAGGTACACCGGGATGATCGCCTTGGTGCGCGGGGTGATCGCGGCTTCCACCTGGGCCAAGTCGATATTGCGGGTGACCGGGTCGATATCAGCAAACACCGGTGTGGCGCCCACTTCCAGAATCACGTTGGCCGTAGCGACCCAGGAAATCGGCGTGGTGATCACTTCATCGCCAGGCCCGATGCCTGCGATGCGCAACGCAATCTCCATGGTGCAGGTGCCGGAGTTGAAGGTGCGCACTGGGCGACCGCCAAAGTATTCCGACAGTTGTGCTTCGAACGCCTGCACTTTCGGCCCACTGGTGATCCAGCCCGAGCGCAGTACATCGCCGACCGCCGCGATGGTGGCCTCATCAATGGTAGGTTTGGAAAACGGCAGAAAGGGCTGTTGGCTCATGACGACGAAGGCATCCGTTTCAGATAGGCGATGAGTATTAAATGTATCAGTACCGCATGGTTACACGGTTCGACTGAATATAGCCTGTCGGGCGTGAACGAATCGTCATGTTGCGGGCAAAAAAATGCCGCTTGGAAAAGCGGCATTTTTTATCGGGGCTGTTACTCGGTAACAGCATTTTTGGCGAGGATGGCGTTTGCCAGCTCCATGTCCGTGGCTTGCAGGCCAGGGTTGTCGGCACGGACTTTCTGCATGGCAGCTTCCAGGTACGGGCCGCGGATGCCGCCGTCGCTGGCAACAAAGCTGCCTGCGTCGTCTTGGGCGGCAACCACCAGCTTGTGGTCCTTGAAAGTCAGGTACGTCGAGCCGGTGGTAGCGCCGGACGAGATGACATTGCGCCAGAAGCTGTCGGCCATGGCTGAACCGACAGGTAGGGAAAGCACAGCGAGGGTTGCGACAGCATATTTGAGACGCATGATGGGTGACTCCGGGTGGGTTATCTGTACTTTATGATTGTAGTTAACCCAATCGAGTTCAATCCTGACTAAACAGTTTCAACCTGCAAAATCGCGCCGTTTTGGCCAATCACCCGTACTTGAGCGCCCACAGGGCTGTCGGGCCCCGCCACGATCCATACGCCGTCACCGACTTTTATCTTGCCTCGGCCGTCGATGATTGCCTGATGCACCAAAAAAGTGCGACCGAGCAGCTCCGAACCACGCATGTTCAGCCCCGGCTGGTCGCTGACCTTGGCGCTGCTGCGCTGGCGTTTCCACCAGTACACCGCTGTCAGGATCGACAACACGGCAAAAAGCAGCAGTTGCCATTCCAGGCCAAGAGGCGGTACAAGGAACTTGATTACACCCACGGCAGCCGCGGCGATCCCCATCCACAACAGATAACCACCGGCGCCGAAAACCTCAAGAATCAACAGCACGGTGCCGAATGCCAGCCAGTCCCAGAACGACAGATGCTGCAGGAAATCCCACATGGCGATTGCCTCAGCCTTTCTTGTTGTCGAAGGTGGCCTTGACGATTTCGCCGATACCACCGACAGCGCCAATCACCTGGCTGGCTTCCAGCGGCATCAGGATGACTTTGCTGTTGTTGGCCGAGGCCAGCTTGCCCAGCGCATCGATGTATTTCTGTGCGACAAAGTAATTGATGGCCTGCACGTTACCGGTGGCGATCGCTTCCGAGACGACTTGGGTCGCGCGGGCCTCTGCCTCGGCTTGACGCTCACGGGCTTCAGACTCCAGGAACGCGGCTTGGCGACCCCCTTCCGCTTCAAGAATCTGCGCCTGCTTCTTGCCTTCTGCCGTCAGGATCGCCGACGCCCGCAGGCCTTCGGCTTCCAGGATTTGCGCGCGTTTGATCCGCTCGGCTTTCATCTGCCCGGACATGGCGGCCATCAGGTCCGCAGGCGGGCTTATGTCCTTGATCTCGATACGGGTGATCTTGATGCCCCACGGCGCGGTGGCCTCATCGACCGTGCGCAGCAGTTTTTCGTTGATGCCATCGCGCTGGCTCAGCATTGCATCCAGCTCCATGGAGCCGAGTACGGTGCGAATATTGGTTTGCAGCAGGTTGCGGATGGCGTGTTCGAGGTTGTTCACCTCGTAAGCGGCCTGGGCGGTGTTGACGACCTGGAAAAAACAGACGGCGTCGATCTGCACGGTGGCGTTGTCGGCGGTGATGACTTCCTGGGGCGGGATGTCCAGCACGCTTTCCATCACGTTGATCTTGCGACCGATGCGGTCCATGACCGGGATGATGATATTGAGGCCGGGCTTGAGCGTGTTGGTGTAGCGGCCGAAACGTTCGACGGTCCACTGGTAGCCCTGAGGCACCACTTTAAAACCCATGAACAGGATGGCGACGGCCAAGCCCACGAAAAGAAGCAGTACGGTTCCGATCTGCATAGCGATTCCCTATCTGATGGTGTCAGTGAAGCGACGTGCGCCGAGTGTAACGGCCTGGTCACGGATAAGGACGGTTTCACGGGCGAACAATCAAATCATTTGTTTCTGAATCCCCAGGCGTCACCCGTAATACTTCTGCCAGGGTTGTCAGCCCGGCATTTACTTTGTCGACACCCGCCATTCGCAGGCTGCGCATGCCTTGCCCCAGTGAAGCCCGACGCAGGGCCCCCGCGTCGGCGCCGGGGGTGATCAGCGCCTTGAGCGTCTCGTCCATCAGCATGATTTCGTAGAGCCCGGCGCGACCTCGATAGCCGCTGTCACGACACTCCACGCAGCCGTTCGCTTCGTAGACGCCGCCTTGCCCATTCACCGCGCGTTTGCAGTGAGGGCACAAAAGCCGCACCAGACGCTGCGCCATCACCCCTATAAGCGTAGCTTTGATCAAATAATGAGCAATTCCAAGTTCCTGCAAGCGGCTGATGGCGCTCGGGGCATCGTTGGTGTGCAGGGTCGACAGTACGAGGTGCCCGGTCAGTGCAGCCTGGATAGCCATCTCTGCGGTTTCCTGGTCGCGGATCTCGCCAATCATGATGATGTCCGGGTCTTGGCGCAGCAGCGCGCGGATGCCGCTGGCGAACGTCAGGTCGATGTTGTGCTGCACTTGCATCTGGTTGAAGGCCGGCTCAACCATCTCGATCGGGTCTTCTACCGTGCACAGGTTGACCTCGCGGGTCGCCAGTTGCTTGAGGGTGCTGTAGAGGGTACTGGTCTTGCCCGAGCCGGTCGGCCCGGTGACCAGGATGATGCCGTTGCTCTGGCGGGTCATGGCCTGCCAATGCTGCTGGTCATCGGCGCCCAGGCCCAATTGGTCGAAGTCCTTGAGCAGCACCTGCGGGTCGAAAATCCGCATCACCAGTTTCTCGCCAAACACTGTCGGCAAGGTGGAAAGGCGCAATTCCACTTCGATGCCCGTGGGGCTTTTGGTTTTCACCCGGCCGTCTTGGGGTTTGCGTTTTTCCGCCACATTCATGCGGCCGAGGCTTTTCAGGCGGCTGACCACCGCCAGGGTGACTTGCGGTGGAAACTGATAGACATCGTGCAGCAGCCCATCAATGCGAAAACGCACGTGGCCCTGGTCGCGACAAGGTTCGAGATGAATATCGCTGGCGCGCTGGTCAAAGGCGTACTGCAGCAGCCAGTCGACGATATTGATGATGTGGGCATCGTCGGCATCCGGTTCCTTGTCGCTGGCGCCGAGGTTGAGCAGTTCGAAATTACCCGGTGTTGACCCTCTCTGGTCAGCACCGCTGACCGACCTGGCCAGCCGGTAGAACTCTGCGATGCAGCGCTGAATCTCCTGTGGGTTGGCGACCACCCGTATGATCGTGCGCTTGAGCACCTGCGCCAGGCCGGCCTCCCAGCCGGTGGCATAGGGCTGCGCGCTGGCGACAGTGACGCTCTGCGCATCCACGGCCACCGCAAGTATGGCGTGGCGCTGCGCAAAAGCCTGGGACATCAAAGGCACGACTGTCGCCACGTCGATCTTCAACGGGTCGATACGCAAATAAGGTTGCCCGCTATGCCGGGCCAGCCATTGCGTCAGGGTTTCCAGGCAAAACCCTTCGGCGGCGATGCATTCCAGAGGGTGCAGGGCGCAAGAGACTGCCGATAACTTACGCGCCACCTCTGGCGTAATCAGCCCCTGTTCGGCCAGCACGGGCAACAATTGATGCAGGTCCAAGCGGTGATCCGGCAGAACAGCGAGCATGAAGATCTCCTGGAAGGTGGCGGGCTTGATCCCAGGCTAGCCAGCCCCTGCGTTTTCTCCTCCCAGCGTGTATTGCAGGCTTTTACCGAGCGATGGCCGCTACCGCTTCAGGCCGCGTGGAATCGGCCGGCCACAGGTCCAGCGAGCACACACTGATCAGGTTACGAATCTTTTCACCGATCACTTGGGCGCGGTGCCAGCTCAGGCCGTCCATCACCACATCAATGTTCAACAGGTCTTCATCGCGGTTCACGCTGACTTGCTGCGGCGTCAGAAACTGCAGCGCGAAATAGTTGAGTACGCGGCACAGCACGTCCGGTTCTGCCTCGGCGACGATCCGGTAATGCGCCTGGCAATGGGCGCTGTTGATGGCCCACGCATCGACGCGGGCAACGGGGTGGGTAGTTTCGACGGCGTGCATGCTGACTCTCCAGTTTCGACTGGAGAAATTTTTACATTCGGCGCGGGAGATTTCTTATCTAAAATGGGCTCGACTGGCGAATAATCGAATTACTTGATTCAATATAAGCACCATCAAAGGCAAATATATGCACAGCGAGTTAGACGTCTACGACCGTCGCATCCTGGCCCTGCTTCAAGAAGACGCTTCACTCTCCAGCGCGCAGATCGCCGAGCAGGTCGGCCTGTCGCAGTCGCCGTGCTGGCGGCGCATCCAGCGGCTCAAGGAGGAAGGTGTTATCCGCGGCCAGGTGACGCTGCTGGACCGCAAGAAGATCGGCCTCAACACGCAGATTTTTGCGGAGGTCAAACTCAACGCCCACGGGCGCTCCAACTTCACTGAATTCACCGACGCGATTCGCGGGTTTCCGGAAGTGTTGGAGTGTTATGTGCTGATGGGGGCGGTGGATTTTCTGCTGCGCATCGTCACCTCGGACATTGAGGCGTATGAGCGGTTTTTCTTTGAAAAGCTGTCGATGGTGCCGGGGATTCAGGAGGTCAATTCGATCGTGGCTTTGTCGGAGATCAAGTCCACCACCAGCCTGCCAGTCTTGCGCTGAACCTGTGGGAGCGGGCTTGCTCGCGAAGGCGGTGGGTCAGC
>NZ_JBARTQ010000643.1:0-11638 GCF_049645325.1 Pseudomonas sp.
GCGTTATCACACAGCGCATACCTATCTGCCTTGTCGAATCAATACCCCTCCACCTTCTTGACCAAAGAATAACTATAGGCAATTTCCAACAGTGCAGAACTGACAAGTGCCAACACCACGGAATAAACACTCCAATTCACCATTAAATAAACCGAGCAAAAGGTATAAAATGAAACGACTGAGACCATCTGATTTCGCAGAACAAGATCGTAACGCTGATGCGGCACATAGATAAAATATATATGACTTCCCACAATCAGAAATGTCATTATGTTGAAGCTTAATAGAATCGACAAATAATAAGCGTCATGCATGTCATGCACTTACACCAGGTCCACAACCCAGTAACCACCCACGACCACCGAAAGAATACACAACAGGCCTACAAAAAATTCTATTCTAATAACCTTACTAACCACATTTTTTTTGGCTTTTTTTACCATTATTGGGAAAAGAGCAGCATTGATGTTGGAGGCCAGCAGACTTGGCACTGAGAATATTTTATTCGCCAAGTCATAGATGGCCAACTCTTTCATGCCAAAGAAAGAGCCGATTATGATTTCCACACTTTTCTGTTTGAACGTATTGGTGGCCGTCGACCAAAAGAAAGGCTGTACCTCATGGAGTAGCGTTCTCAAATCGGAGAACACTGGCCACTTCAACGCAACACCACTCATTTTCACCGCCACCGCAAAAGAAACACTGGATGAAAGTACGTTAGTAAAAACGACAATCGCGGTATAGATAGCAATATCACCCTCACCCTTGATGGAAAAATAGATAAGGGGCAAGGACAACAACTTAAATGAAAGCTGAATCAGCGTCAGCACTTTCATCTTTTGCAGACCATGAAAATACCAGGTCGGCAAAAATATACAGGACAGGGTATTTGCAAAACACAAAAAGAACAGCAGAGCATTTGATCTCAAGAACTCAACATTCAACACAATCAACACGAATACGATAATAGCCAACGCTTCCAACACAAGCTTCGCGACTGTAACGGAGGACAATAGCGACGCGTGTAACTGACTGTCTTCCTGCTTTAGCGAAACTAACTTTGCAGCGTGCATATCGAAACCAAAATTTATAAAAACCATAAAATAGGTAGCGATACTTGTTGCGAAAACAAATAATCCGTAGTGATCAACACCCACCGTGTTAATTACATATGGATAGATCAAAATATAGAAAAAAGAATTCATCACTTGCAAAATCGTCATATGAGAATAATTACTGATAACTCTCATATTTTGCTGTAACAGTATTTTGATTGCTGCGAAATTCAACAAACACCCCACTAAGGTTCAACCACCCTGAAGCACTACTCAACTCAACGTTCAAAAATGCTGAAACTGCCAGCTCAACGTCGAGAGAAAAACCCTAAAAAACTAAAACAAAATAAATTCACCCCCTTCGCCGGGCATAGCCAAGTCGAGCTTCGCAATGTACCGCTCCTCATTTTATGGAGTAAAGAAACATCTCGTATAGCTATATTTTGTCAGAAAAAACTGAAATCCACAGCGCCAATACATTAGGAGTACAGGACGTCATCCACTGACATACCTCCTAGCCACCCCCTCGAATGGAGCCGTCCGGTTGCAGGCTTTACGATCATCAAAATCAACTGACATTCAGACATAAAATGTGAAGCAAGAGTGTAGCAGGCTATTTTGATTGTCTCATGCTCGGCACACCGTGAAATACGCAGACATAGACGCGCCATGCCTCTTCGAAAAACACATTATCGGCACGCGACCCTGCCTGAAAAACGCCAGTATACTTATCTAGTATCACGTAGCCATCACCATAGTTTCCATCAGCTCGCCCAGTGAGAGAGAACTCAACACGCAAACTCATTCATCCGCTGCTTTTAGAAGCGCCATGACGACATCAGGCCTGGGCGCTCTTCAGTGCATCCAGCGCGCTTATTACAGCTGGCCAAAAGACACACTTTGAAAAATATCAGGTAAGACGCTGTGTATACCAATCACCTCCACAGGCACATTTAGTAAACTGATAGGTAAACTATCTTCAAGTAGAGGTATTAGGAAACGCGCAACGAACTGCTACTAACACTAAAAATCTTGCGCCAGGAAGCAGAGGGACCGGTTGCGCTAATAATTTTAGAGTTGTTGAGCTGTATGCATCAGCCTACAAAGCTCCGCAATGCAGCAAGGATAGAGGCACACATAAATGCGTACTCTCAAGAAAGAAAGGACTTTTCCATTCGATAACTACCGCTTAAGCCTCCATCCTTTTGAAAGAATTTGAAATAAGCTGAAACCCTGCAGCCTATGTAGCAGGCCGAATACACGCGTGCAGGGCTCTAGCTCGCGCTAGCGAGCTTGGGACTTCAAACTACGTCGACTGCTTCCCCGCAGTAACACGGCGAACACGGGACCGATTGCCATTCCTGCGATCAAGAACAGTACCATCAAGACAGACGCCGGCAACTGGGCAGTGGTCCATCCCAGGAACGAGAGAGAGACCTGCTGCTGGTTCTCCAGTACAAACCCCAGAACCACCAGTGCGACCGCGAGCACCGTCAACACCAGAACAACGCGCTTAACCCCACGCATAACTATCTCCTACTCCAAAAAGAGTCAGACGCCCTCTTCCTCGTCTTCGTTCACCCGATCACGCAATTCCTTGCCCGGCTTGAAGTGAGGTACGAACTTACCGTCAAGGCTGACGGATTGCCCGGTTTTCGGGTTACGACCTACACGCGGCGCACGGTAGTGCAAGGAAAAACTACCAAAGCCGCGGATCTCAATACGATCTCCTGTGGCCAGGCATTGGGACATTTGCTCAAGCATGGTCTTGATAGCCAACTCGACATCCTTGGATGAGAGTAGCCCTTGATGGGTGACAATTCGTTCGATCAACTCCGACTTCGTCATATTTTTCCCTTCTTTTTCAAGCAGCTAGGAAAAGCGCTTCGAAGGTTTTAGCATGACTTGATGAATTTGAACAGCCCACGCGTGAACTTATCTGCGGGTAAGTTTGGCACCCCCAAAAAGCGCTTAATGCCTTCATTTGCAGATCACCAACATCGTACGGGTGACTGCGCCTGCTGGATTCCAGCCAAACATATAGTCCCCCTCTTCATCCTTGGCATCACTGGACCGCGTGACAACCTTGTAGCCCTGCATCTTGCACTCACGGGCTGCACGCTTCTCGCACTTCCCCCAGTTGGAGCCAAGCCCCGAACAGTCAATCTCAATACCGCTGACACCATGCCTGACGTGGGTCTTGGCACTGGTGGAGCAACCCGCAAGCATTATCATGGAGAACACTACAACGAACCTGTTCATTCAAATCCCTATTGAAGCAACAATACAAAACGGCGTGCCTGGAAACTATAGTCAGTTCTGACAGTGAGCCGTGCGCCTTCGTTCTCGGCTGTTGATTCAACAAATTTCAGGCACAAAAAAGGGCGACCGAAGTCGCCCTTTTTCTATGGTCTGACAGAACTTAGTTCTGTTTTTCCATTTGTGCACGCAGCAGGTCGCCCAGAGTGGTAGGACCAGCAGAAGGCTCAGTCGAAGCTGGCTTGTCGCGCAGGCTCTGAATGGCTTCTTTCTCTTCGATCTCGTCTTTCGACTTGATGGAGAGCTGGATTACGCGGCTCTTGCGGTCAACGCTGATGATCTTGGCTTCTACTTCCTGGCCTTCTTTCAGAACGTTGCGCGCGTCTTCAACGCGGTCACGGCTGATTTCAGAGGCTTTCAGAGTCGCTTCGATATCGTCGGCCAGAGTGATGATGGCGCCTTTAGCGTCAACTTCTTTCACGATGCCTTTAACGATTGCGCCTTTATCGTTCTCTTGAACGTACTCGGAGAACGGATCGCTTTCCAGTTGCTTGATACCCAGGGAGATACGCTCGCGCTCTGGGTCAACCGACAGGATAACGGTGTCCAGCTCGTCGCCCTTCTTGAAACGACGAACAGCTTCTTCGCCCACTTCGTTCCAGGAGATGTCGGACAGGTGAACCAGGCCGTCGATGCCGCCGTCCAGACCAATGAAGATACCGAAATCGGTGATCGACTTGATGGTGCCGGAGATTTTATCGCCCTTGTTGAACTGGCCAGAGAAATCTTCCCATGGGTTAGATTTGCACTGCTTGATGCCGAGGGAGATACGACGACGCTCTTCGTCGATGTCCAGAACCATAACTTCCACTTCGTCGCCGACTTGTACGACTTTCGAAGGGTGGATGTTTTTGTTGGTCCAGTCCATTTCGGAAACGTGTACCAGGCCTTCCACGCCTTCTTCCAGCTCTGCGAAGCAGCCGTAGTCGGTCAGGTTGGTAACACGCGCGGTCACGCGGGTGCTTTCTGGGTAACGAGCTTTGATAGCAACCCATGGATCTTCGCCCAGCTGCTTCAAGCCCAGGGAAACGCGGTTACGCTCACGATCGTACTTCAGAACCTTGACATCGATCTCGTCGCCAACGTTGACGATTTCGGAAGGATGCTTGATACGCTTCCAAGCCATGTCGGTAATGTGCAGCAGGCCATCGACGCCACCCAGATCGACGAATGCGCCGTAATCGGTGAGGTTCTTGACGATACCTTTGACTTGTTGGCCTTCCTGCAGGGATTCCAGCAGAGCTTCACGCTCGGCGGAGTTCTCTGCTTCCAGGACGCTGCGACGGGAAACGACAACGTTGTTGCGTTTCTGATCGAGCTTGATGACCTTGAATTCGAGTTCTTTGCCTTCCAGGTGCGTGGTGTCGCGCACAGGACGAACGTCGACCAAAGAACCTGGCAGGAACGCACGGATGCCGTTAACGTCGACAGTGAAGCCGCCTTTAACCTTACCGTTGATAACGCCCTTGACCACTTCTTCAGCTGCGAAGGCTGCTTCGAGAACAATCCAGCATTCAGCGCGCTTGGCTTTTTCACGGGACAGCTTGGTTTCACCGAAACCGTCTTCAACCGAGTCCAGAGCAACGTGAACTTCGTCACCGACATTGATAGTCAGGTCGCCAGCATCGTTGTAGAACTGTTCCAGCGGGATCAGAGCTTCAGACTTCAGACCAGCGTGAACGGTTACCCAGCGAGCTTGGTAATCGATATCAACGATAACACCGGTGATGATGGAGCCAGCCTGAAGGTTCAGGGTTTTTAGGCTTTCTTCAAAGAGTTCCGCAAAGCTTTCGCTCATTTTAATTCCTGTTGATAAGGGCGAAGAATACGCCCATCTCCACACCCCAGACGGTGTGGGTCAGTTCTAATTAAAAGAAGCACCACAGGACTATGACTGGTCCCCTGCGGCCTTCTTGGTCATCCGGCGATATCGCGAAGGGCGATTTCACTCAGGATGCGTTCCAGCACCTGCTCGATGGACAACTCCGTGGAATCCAGCTGTATGGCGTCAGCCGCCGGCTTGAGCGGGGCTACCGTACGCTGGGTGTCACGCTCATCGCGTGCACGGATCTCATCTAGCAGACTCGACAGACTAACACCATCGACTTTGCCCTTCAACTGCAAGTAACGGCGACGGGCCCGCTCCTCGGCGCTGGCGGTCAAGAAAATCTTCAGCGGCGCCTCCGGAAACACGACGGTTCCCATGTCTCGGCCATCGGCCACCAGGCCTGGCGGCTCTTGAAAAGCGCGTTGACGCTGCAGCAACGCGTCTCGCACGGCCGGCAGCGCGGCAACCTGAGAGGCCCACGAACCCACTTGCTCGTTACGCAGGTCGTCAGTTACATCATCGCCTTCCAGGATAATGCGCTGCGGATGACCTTCCGTCGCCCCGACGAACTGCACATCAAGGTGCGCCGCCAGCAGCTTCAAGGATTCTTCGTTGGTCAGGTCGACGCCATGGTTACGTGCAGCAAACGCCAGCAGGCGGTACAGCGCGCCGGAATCCAGCAGGCACCAACCCAGGCGCTTGGCCAGGATGCCGGCGATCGTGCCTTTGCCCGAGCCGCTTGGCCCGTCGATGGTAATCACCGGTGCTTTGATATTCACAATTGAGCCTCTTGGGCAACACGGATGCCGACGTGGGCACACAGTGTAAGAAAATTCGGAAAAGATGTAGCGACGTTGGCGCAATCACGGATACGAATCGGCGCCGTAGCTCGCAGGGATGCCACGCTGAATGCCATGGCAATCCGGTGATCACCGTGGGCATGCACTTCACCACCGCCGATCAAGCCACCGTCAATGATAATCCCATCAGGGGTTGGTTCACACTTCACGCCCAGCGCCAGCAGACCATCGGCCATGACCTGGATACGGTCAGACTCCTTGACCCGCAGCTCTTCGGCGCCGCGCAGCACGGTTCGCCCCTCGGCACAGGCCGCGGCGACAAACAGTACCGGAAACTCGTCGATAGCCAGTGGCACCAACGCTTCAGGAATCTCGATCCCTTTCAGGGCAGCCGCACGCACACGCAGATCAGCGACCGGCTCACCGCCCACTTCACGCTGGTTTTCAAGGGTGATATCCGCGCCCATGAGCCGCAGAATATCAATAACACCCGTGCGCGTCGGGTTGATGCCGACATGCTCCAACAGCAGTTCGGAACCATCGGCAATCGAAGCCGCCACCAGGAAGAACGCCGAAGAGGAAATATCCCCCGGCACTTCTATGTGCGTGGCAGTCAGTGCATGACCAGACTCCACCGACGCCGTCGCGCCGTCCACCGCGACCGGATAACCAAAGCCGCGCAACATGCGCTCGGTATGATCTCGGGTCGGCGCAGGCTCGGTCACCGACGTTTTACCCTTCGCATACAGACCCGCCAGCAACAGGCAGGATTTAACCTGCGCGCTGGCCATCGGCAATGCGTAAGTCAGGCCGTGCAACGCCTGCCCACCTCGAATGGTCAGCGGCGGACGCCCTTCCGGGCCGGTTTCGATAACCGCGCCCATTTCACGCAACGGCTTGGCCACGCGACTCATCGGGCGCTTGGACAGGGACGCATCGCCGGTCAACACGCTGTCGAAACGCTGCGCCGCCAGCAACCCGGACAACAGACGCATCGACGTACCGGAGTTACCCAGGTAGATCGGCCCCGGCGCCGCTTTCAAGCCATGTAAACCCACGCCGTGAATGGTCACGCGCCCATGGTGCGGCCCTTCGATCACCACGCCCATGTCGCGAAACGCCTGCAACGTCGCCAGGGCGTCCTCGCCCTCCAGGAACCCTTCCACCTCGGTCACGCCTTCGGCCAAGGAGCCGAGCATGATCGAACGATGGGAGATCGACTTGTCACCCGGCACCCGGATACGCCCGCTCAAGCGGCCGCCCGGGTTGGCGAGGAAGGTCAGGTCGTCGGCGCTCACAGCGGTTTCCATATAGGCCCGGCGAGCCAGGATCTTGCTGAAATGTTCACGCGCCACCCGCGCACGGGTGAACACGCCCAATAATTGATGGCCATCGCCCGCATCGACCGCGTCGCGCAAGGCGTCGAGGTCACTGCGGAAGGTGTCCAGGGTGCGCAACACCGCTTCGCGGTTGGCGAGGAAGATGTCGTGCCACATCACCGGGTCGCTGCCGGCTATCCGTGTGAAATCGCGGAAGCCACCGGCGGCGTAACGGAAAATATCGAGGTTCTCGTTGCGCTTGGCCAGCGAATCCACCAGGCCAAAGGCCAGCAGATGCGGCAAGTGACTGGTCGCCGCCAGCACTTCGTCGTGGCGCTCGACCTGCATATGCTCGACATCCGCCCCCAGCTCGCGCCACAGACGATCCACCACGGCCAAGGCGGCAGGGTCTGTCTGCTCCAGCGGCGTCAGGATCACTTTGTGGCGACGGAACAGTTGCGCATTGGACGCCTCCACCCCGCTCTGCTCGGAACCGGCAATCGGGTGCCCCGGCACGAACCGCGCCGGCATGCCGCCAAAGGCCAACCGGGCCGCACGCACCACATTGCCCTTGGCACTGCCGACGTCTGTCAGGATCGCCTGGCCCAGGTCCATGCTGGCCAGCAGGGCCAGCATTTTCTCCATGGCCAGGATCGGCACCGCCAGTTGAATCACGTCAGCGCCCTGGCACGCGAGCGCCAAGTCTGCTTCACAGCGATCCACCACGCCCAATTCAACCGCCAACTTACGCGATTGCGGGTCCAGGTCCACACCGACCACTTCGCCACACAGCCCGCTTTCACGCAGGCCTTTGGCGAAGGAGCCGCCGATCAACCCCAGACCGACCACCACCAAGCGACCGATCATAGGCACAGCAGGTTGCAATGCAGTGACATCAACCACGAGCCAGAACCTTGGCCAGCGCCTCCAGGAAGCGGGCGTTTTCAGCCGGCAAACCAATGGTGATCCGCAGGTGGTTCGGCATGCCGTAGTTGGCTGTCGGGCGCACGATCACGCCTTCGCGCAACAGGCCCTGGAACACCGGAGCCGCCACTTGGTCGAGGTCGACGCAGATGAAGTTGCCCTTGGACGGAATCCAGCCCAGACCCAGCTCACGGAAACCTTCCTGCAATTGCAGCATGCCGCTTTCATTGATGCGACGGCCCTGTTCCAGGTAGTCGGCATCCTGCACCGCCGCACACGCCGCCGCCAGGGCGAGGCTGTTGACGTTGAACGGCTGGCGCACGCGGTTCAGCACATCGGCCACTACCGCCGTGGACAAGCCGTAGCCGACCCGCAGCGACGCCAGGCCATACGCCTTGGAGAACGTGCGCGATACCAGCAGGTTTGGGTAGGCTGCCAGGAAATCCAGGCCATCCGGCAGGTCGCCGCCTTCGGCGTACTCAATGTAAGCCTCGTCGAGCACCACCAGCACGTGCTCGGGCACATCCTGCAGGAAGTCGTTCAACGCCTGGGCGTCGAACCAGGTGCCGGTCGGGTTGTTCGGGTTGGCGATGAACACCACGCGGGTTTGCGCGTCGATCGCCGCCAGCATCGCCGGCAGGTCATGCCCCCACTCTTTGGCTGGAACCACGCGAGCGTCAGCACCCACGGCCTGGGTCACGATCGGGTAGACCGCAAATGCGTGCTCGCTGAACACTGCGTTCAGGCCCGGCGCCAGGTAAGCACGGCCGACCAGCTCAAGAATGTCGTTGGAGCCGTTGCCCAGGGTCACCTGGTTCAGCTCGACCCGGCACTTTTGCGCCAACAGCGACTTGAGGGCAAAACCGTTGCCATCGGGATAGCGGGTCAGCTCGGCCAACTCGTCACGAATCGCCGCCAACACTTTAGGGCTTGGGCCCAACGGGTTTTCGTTACTGGCCAGCTTGACGATATTGGCCGGGTCCAGATTCAACTCACGTGCCAACTCGTCCACAGGCTTGCCCGGAACGTAAGGCGACAGTTGTTGCACGCCCGGCTGAGCCAGGGCGAGGAAGTTGCCACTCATGTTAAAGCCTCACAAAACCGCTTTCGGGTAAGAGCCCAGCACTTTAAGTGCTACGGCTTCCTGACTGATTTTCTCCAGCACACCTTTGACCAATGGGTCGCGGTGATGGCCGACGAAGTCGATAAAGAACACATAAGTCCATTTACCGCTGCGCGAAGGACGAGTCTCGATTCGCGTCAGGTCAATCCCGTTGTCGTGGAACGGCACCAGCAGCTCATGCAGCGCGCCGGGCTTGTTGCTCATGGAGACGATGATCGAGGTCTTGTCGTCGCCGGTCGGCGGCACTTCCTGGCTACCGATCATCAAAAAGCGCGTGGAGTTGTCCGGGCGGTCCTCGATTTTCTCGGCCAGGCGCGTCAGGCCGTAGAGGCCCGCTGCCATGTCACCGGCAATGGCTGCCGAGTTCCACTCACCCTTGACCCGCTTGGCCGCTTCGGCGTTGCTGGAGACCGCCACGCGCTCGACATTCGGGTAGTGCGCGTCCAGCCACTTGCGGCACTGGGCCAGGGACTGGGCGTGGGAGTAGATGCGGCTGATGCTGTCGGTCTTGGTGTTCTCGCCCACCAGCAGGTGATGGTGGATACGCAGCTCAACTTCGCCACAGATCACCATGTCGTGCTCAAGGAAACTGTCCAGCGTGTGGTTGACCGCGCCTTCGGTGGAGTTTTCCACCGGCACCACGCCAAAGTTCACTGCACCGGCCGCGACTTCACGGAACACTTCATCGATCGCCGCCATCGGCTTGCTAATCACGGCGTGGCCGAAGTGCTTCATGGCCGCCGCCTGGGTGAAGGTGCCTTCAGGGCCGAGGTAAGCCACTTTCAGCGGCTGCTCCAGCGCCAGGCACGAAGACATGATTTCACGGAACAACCGCGCCATCTCTTCGTTGCCCAGCGGGCCCTTGTTGCGCTCCATCACGCGCTTGAGCACCTGGGCTTCACGCTCAGGCCGGTAGAACACCGGCACTTCGCCTTCCGCCAGGGACGCCATTTTCACCCGTGCCACTTCCTGGGCGCAGCGCGCGCGCTCGCTGATCAGTTCCAGAACTTTCTCGTCCAGGCTGTCAATGCGTACACGCAGGGCCTTGAGTTCTTGCTCAGACATTAGCCGTGTTCCTTTTCGAACTCTGCCATGTAGGCAACCAGCGCGTTGATCGCGTGGATGTCGACAGCGTTGTAAATGGAGGCGCGCATGCCACCCACCGAGCGATGGCCCTTGAGGTTCAACAGGCCACGCGCGTCGGCACCGGCCAGGAATGGCTTGTCCAGACGGTCGTCAGCCAGACGGAACGGCACGTTCATCCACGAGCGGTCAGTCAGGTTGATCGGGTTGCTGTACAGGCCGCTGGCGTCGATGAAGTCGTACAGAGTGCGCTTCTTCTCTTCGTTGAGCTTACCCATGGCGGCAACACCGCCCTGCTCTTTCAGCCATTCGAACACCAGGCCGGACAGGTACCAGGCGAAGGCCGGCGGCGTGTTGTACATCGAGCCGTTATCGGCCGCGACCTTGTAGTTGAGCATGGTCGGGCACACCGAACGGGCGCGACCTAGCAAGTCTTCTCGGATGATGTTGACGAGAATGCCGCTCGGGCCGATGTTCTTCTGCGCGCCGGCGTAGATCATGCCGTACTTGGACACATCGATCGGGCGCGAGAGGATGTCCGAAGACATGTCGCACACCAATGGCACGTCGCCGACTTCCGGCACCCAGTCAAACTCCAGGCCGCCGATGGTTTCGTTGGCTACGTAATGAACATAGGCCGCGTCTTTCGAGAGTTTCCACTCGTTCTGACCGGGAATGGCGAAGTAATCGTAAGGCTTGGCGGTGCCGGCGACATTGACGTGACCGTAACGGGAGGCCTCTTCGATCGCCTTCTGCCCCCAGATACCGGTGTCGATGTAGTCGGCGGTGCCGTCTTCCGGCAGCAGGTTCAGCGGGATCTGGGCGAACTGCTGGCTCGCACCACCCTGGAGGAACAGCACTTTGTAGTCGGATGGAATATCCAGCAAGTCGCGCAGATCCTGCTCGGCCTTGGTGGCGATGGACACAAACTCATCGCTGCGATGGCTCATTTCCATCACAGAGAGGCCTTTTCCATGCCAGTCGAGGAGTTCACCCTGCGCGCGCTGCAGGACTGCTTCAGGAAGCGCCGCGGGACCGGCACAGAAGTTATAGGCTCTCTTGCTCACATCCAATCTCACTTTGATTTGGTGGGGCTGCAATCATATTTGGCCACAACCTCTGCATGGAGCGTCATCCGTGGGAGCTGGCTTGCCTGCGATAGCGGCGCCGCGGTATCACTGAATGAC
>NZ_JBARTQ010000644.1:0-29434 GCF_049645325.1 Pseudomonas sp.
GAGGCGCTCAAAAACGGCCACTTGAGCGGCGCCGGGCTGGACGTGTGGGCCTGCGAACCGCCTGCGCAAAACGCGCCGCTGATGAGCCTGCCGAACGTGGTCGCGACCTTCCACACGGCGGGCGTCACCCACGGCGGCCGACGGAATGTGGCGCGCTCGTCGGCGGCGCAGATCGCGGCGATCCTGCGCGGTGAGCGGCCACCGCACCTGTTGAACCCCGAGGCCTGGGAGAGGATCAGCGCACGTATACACGCGCGCTGAGCAGCATATTTTTAAAGTATCAAAACCCCGTTATTTAGATATTTTTCATAGGTGGACAGCACTGGTAGGCTCGTAAAAAAACAAGAGAAGTGCCCGGTCATGTTCATACGCCTGTCCACCTCCACGAAACCCTTCACCCGCGTTTTGGCCTCCCTCGCCTTGATCGGTACGTTGACCAGTTGCGCCAAGGTCGACGTCCACAGCGAAAGCGTCGACAAGCCTGAGGCCGATGCCCGCCAGGTCCTGCGCCTGGGCCATGACGGCAGCGCCTATCCGTTTCTGGTCTACGCCAACGCCGACCTCTACAACCCGCCCCAGACCATCGAACGTGCCGTGGTGATTGTGCACGGCGTGCAACGCGACGCTGACCAGTACTTCAACACTGGCCGCAAGCTGCTGGGCAACGCCCACCTGCAAAGCGCGAGGACGCTGTTGATCGCGCCGAACTTCCTCACGCCGACGGATTCCGGGGTCAGCGACGACATGCCGCTGTGGCCGCGGGACCGGTGGATGCACGGCAGCGAATCGCAATTTGGGCGCAAGGGCATTCCGGCGTTCCAGGTGCTCGACGATGTGGTCGGCTACTTGTCTGATCGCCAGCGTTACCCGGCGCTCAAGGAAATCGTGATGGTCAGCCATTCCGCCGGCGCGCAGTTGATGCAGCGCTACGCGGTGATGAATGACCTGGATGCCGGCCTCAAGGCCCATGGCCTGACGATTCGCTACGTGGTCGCCAGCCCGTCGAGCTACGTGTACTTCGACGAGAACCGCCTGCAGGGCGGTGCGTTCAAGCCGGTGGTGACCATCCTGTGCCCCAGCTACAGCCGCTATCGCTACGGGCTCGACGCCGCCCCCGCGTACCTGCTGAACCAGCACCTGTCGAACCGCCAAGTGTTTGCGCGCTATGCCGCGCGCGACATCACCTACCTGGTCGGCGGCCAGGACAACAACCCCACCAGCCGTGTACTGGACACCTCCTGCGGCGCCAATTACCAGGGCAACACGCGCCTTGAGCGGCAGCTCAACTTCGTCAGCTATGAGCAGTTCCTGTCGACCCAGTGGCAAGTCCCGCTGCGCCACCCGCAGCACACCATTCCAGGCATCGGCCATAACGCGGCGCGGTTGCTCGGTGACAAAGCCGTCGCACGCATGCTCTTTCCCTAAGTATTTGCACTCGCTATCGCCCAACGCTGCGTCTCGATAAAAACAATAAGAGAACTGTATGAGCCCAACTCTCCCCACCACCCGGGCGCCGCGCGCCTGGGGGCCTGGCGCATTGTCGCTGCTGGCCGTTGCCCTGATCGCCGCCCACGCTCAAGCCGACACGTTGCCGTCCTCCGGCACGCTGTTCGACAACAGCCGCTCGGTACTGCGCCCCACCGATAACGCGCAACCGGCGCCGCCCGGCAGCGTGCGTATCGACAGCCCACGTGATGAGCCCGCGCCCACGGCCAGCCCCTCGACCTTGCAAGTGCAGGTGAAGCGTTTTGTGCTGAAGGGCAATCGCGAACTCAGCGATGCCCAGTTGCAAGCCGCGTTGCAACCCGCTGTGGGAAAAACGCTGGACCTCGATGGCCTGCGTGACGCGGCGGCCCAGGTCACGGCGCTGTACCGTGCACGGGGTTACCTGGTGGCGCGGGCGTATCTGCCGGCCCAGGACATTCAAAACAGCCAGGTCATCGTCGCTGTTTCCGAAGGGGTGATCGGCCAGGTCAGCGCGTTGCCGGATGCGAATGTGCGCCTGCGCCCCGGGGTGCAGCAGCAGTTCGTCAACGCGCTGCCCGCCGGCACGATTATCCGTGAGCAAGACCTGGAGCGCGTGCTGTTGCGCCTGTCGGACATCACCGGTGTGGCGGTGCACGCGATCCTGCGCCCGTCGCAGCAACCCGGCGCCGCCGACATCGTGCTCAAGCTCAGCGAAATGACGGCGATCACCGCCCGCGCGACCATCGACAACTACGGCAACTACTACACCGGCGCCAACCGGCTGACCTCAAGCGTCAGCCTCAACGATGCGCTGGGCATTGGCGACAGCTTTACCGTCACCTCGCAGAACTCCTTCGAGGGCCTGGACATCAAGGGCGTCGGTTACCAGCAAGCGCTGGGGGCGACCGGCATCTCGGTGGGCGCCAACTACGCCGAGCTGGAATACAACATCGGCAAGAACCTCAAGGGCCTGGACGCCGACGGCACCGCGCAGGTGTCCTCGGTGTTTATCAACAGCGCGCTGCTGCGCTCGCGGGACAGCAATATCAGCCTCAACCTGGCCGAAGATCACCGGCGTTTCGAAGATTCCGCCGGTGGTTTTACCGTGAACAAATCGGCGGTATTTCGCAGTGCCACGTTGTATGGCAACTGGCGGGATGACTGGCAAGGCAGCAACGCCTGGAGCCTGTCTTATGGCCTCGGCGACCTCGACAAGAACACCGCCGCCGACGCCGCACTGGATGCGCTCACGGCCAACGCCGCCGGGCGCTACAAGAAAGCCAATGCGAGTTTCAGCCGCCTGCAGAACCTGGGCGGCGGTTACTCGCTGTTCGGTTCGTTGACCGGGCAATGGGCCAACAAAAACCTCGACTCCTCGGAAAAGCTCAGCCTCGGCGGCCCCAACGGCGTGCGTGCCTACCCGGTCGGTGAAGTGGCCGGCGACGAAGGTTTACTGGGCCGCCTGGAGTTGCGCAAATACCTCGGCCGCTTCCAGGGCGCCATCGCCGAAGGCACGCTGTTTGCCGATGCGGGCAAGGTCAAGGTCAACAAGAACCCGTGGGACAACAGCGAAAACACCCTCACGCGCTACGGCTACGGCGTGGGCCTGAACCTCTACCACCGCGACCTGGTGATGAATGCCAGCCTGGCGTTCTCGCCGGGCGCCGACCCCTCCAGCGACGACCGCGTCGCCAAGCGGCTGTGGTTCTCGATTTCCGGTTCGCCCCAGGCGTTTGCCGGGCTGGCCAGCGACCTCGGCTCAAAAGGTGAAGACTTCGAAGTGGCCGAAACCGACACGGTCATCTACGGCGACTTCGGCATCGTGCCTGAATACGTCGACCGTCACGGCTCCACGCCTGCCGCGCCCGCCGATCAGAACCGCCTGGCCACGCCTAACGGGCGCAACATGTCGAGCTTCTGGCGCGCCCGCGATAACGTCTCGGCCATCGGCGTGCACGGTGGCTACGGCCTGAGCGAAGACTGGAAATTGCTCTGGCAATTGGAATACGGCATCTCGATGAACTACACCGCGAGCGACGACAAGTCGGTGAACCCCTCGGCATCGCCCAGCACCAAGTTGCGCAACACCGGTGCAGCCTTCAACAACACCGATTACGGCACGCTGCTGTATGGCGTGTGGGACATGCCGATGAAAGAAGCCACCACCAGCCTCGACCCGTTCAATGGCAAGACCAGCGCGGCGTACTTCAACATCATTGGCTCGCCGGGTTTCAGCGCCGGGTTGTCGACCAACGTCAACGGCCCGCAAAGCTACGACGACACCGCTGTGAATGGCGATGCGGCGTTCAACCGCCGCCAGGCCGGCGTGGTGGAATACTGGACGCCGGTGTGGAACGGCTTGCAGCTCAAGCTGGCGTATTCGAACAACGGCATGAGCGTCGCCAGCGATGTGGACAAGGGGTACGTCTACGGCAGCAGCCTGAGCTACAACAATGGCGGCTTCACGGCCGTGATCGCGGCCGAGCGGCACATCAACTACTTCGGGATTGCCGACCTCGGCCGCAACGCGCGTGGCCTGGGCAGCAGCACCCACGTCACTGACGGTACTTCCTCGGATGACTTCAGCTTCCGCTACGGCCTGGCCTACGACTTCGGCGACACCAAGCTGTCGGTGATCGCCGATGACCTGTCGTACTCCGAAGACGGGGTGGTCAACACCAGCACCACCTCCAGCGACCTGTCCCGCTACCGCCGGCGTGCCTACCTGGTGGGCGCGTCGCACAAAATCGGCCCCTGGACCTTGAAAGCCAGCTACGGCAAGGCCTTGCCGGGCAAGTGCGAAATGATCGGCGCCGCCGCACCCGACTGCGACACCCACGGCATGGGCGCCACCCAATACGCCGTCGGCGCCAACTACAAACTGACCCAGCGCATCGACTTGTTCGGCCAGTACGTGTTGCTGAAAAACAACTCACTGGCCAACTACAACTTCGCCCTCACCGGCGTCACGGCGGCCAGCGGCTACTCGCCCGGCGTGGGCACCACCATCAGCGCCGTCGGCACTGGCATCAACTATTCGTTCTGAGGAGAAGGCTGTGAGCACACCACAATTCCAAACCGCGCTGCCTGTTCTCAAACCCTTGAGTTTCGCCGTGCTCTGCGCGCTGTACAGCTTGACGCCAATGCCTGCGCTGGCCCTGGACAGCAGCGCTTTACCCACCAATGGCCAAGTAGTCGCCGGCAGCGGCAGCATCGCCAGCAATGGCAACGTGATGACGGTGAATCAGGGCAGCGACCGCCTTATTACCACGTGGGACACTTTCAATATTGGCAGCGGCGCCCAGGTGAATTTCCTGCAACCCGGCGCCTCATCGGTGGCGCTGAACCGGGTCACCGGCAGTGACGGTTCGCAGATCCTCGGGCACCTGAACGCCAACGGCCAGGTGTTTTTGGTCAACCCACAGGGCGTGCTGTTTGGCGCCGGCTCGATGGTGGATGTGGGCGGGCTGGTCGCCAGTTCGCTGAACATTTCCAACAGCGATTTCATGGCTGGCAAGAACGTGTTCGCCGGGCCCAGCGGCGGGGCGGTGGTCAACCAGGGCACGCTCAGCGCGCGTGACGGCGGCAGCGTGGCGCTGCTCGGCGCGCAGGTGCGCAATGAAGGCACCGTGGTCGCGCGCCTCGGCTCGGTGGTGCTGGGTGGTGGCGAGAAAATCACCCTGGATTTCACCGGTGACGGCCTGATCAATGTCGAGGTCAACGACCCGGCCATCGGCGCGAGCGTGATCAACCGTGGCTTGCTCAGCGCCAAGGGCGGTGCAGTGACGATGAGCGCCCGTGACTCCCAGGCCATGCTCAGCAATGTGGTGAACAACGAGGGCGTGATCGAGGCCCGCAGCCTGCAACAGCGCAATGGCCGCATCATCCTTGATGGCGGCGACAGCGGCGTGGTGGTCAACAGCGGCGTGCTCGATGTGTCGGGTAAAAATGCCGGCGAGCGCGGCGGTAATGTGACCCTGACCGGGCAATACGTCGGCGTGTTTGACAGCGGCCGCATAGACGCCGATGGCGACCTCGGCGGCGGTACGGTATTGCTCGGCGGTGATTACCAAGGCAGCAGCGCCCTGCACCAGGCCGACAGCACCTTCATGGGCAGCGATGCGCGCATCAGCGCGAATGCCTTGAGCAGCGGCGACGGCGGCAAGGTGATCCTGTGGTCCAAGAACAACACGCAGTTTTACGGCGGTATCAGCGTGCGCGGCGCCGGCAAGCAAGGGCGCGGCGGGCTGGTGGAAACCTCCGGGCATGCGCTGGATGTGGCCGGGATCGTCGACCTCAGCGCGGTGTCGGGGCAGGGCGGGACGTGGTTGGTCGACCCGTTCAATATCAACATCACCAGCGGCGCCAGCAGTGGCACGTCGAGCAGTTCGCCGTTCACACCGACTGCGGGCGCCAGCTCCAACCTGAGTTCGGCGACACTCAATGCTTCACTCTCCGAGGGTGCAAAAATACTCGTCACGACCTCGTCGGGCGCAGGCACCTCGGGCGATATCAACGTGTTGTCCAACGTCAAAGGTGTCGGCAATGCGACCCTGACCCTGCAGGCGCACCGCAACATCGTGATGACCAATACCAGCATCATCAACGGCACCGGCAAGACGCTCAACGTGTCGCTGGTCTCGAACTTCAATAACAGCGGCAACGGCTCGATCGCCCTGAGCAACGCGAGTATCAGCACTAACGGCGGCAACCTGACCCTCAGCGGCGCGGTCAACCCGGCGACGTCCTGGGCCAGCACCAACGTCAGCAACGGCGTGGGCATTTCGTTGAGCAACGGCACGCGGCTGACCACCAGTGGCGGCGACATCACCCTGCGCGGCGCCACCTCGTCGAGCCTGGCGGCGAACTCCACAGCCACTGCGATCACCATCAGCGGCAGCACGCTTGATGCGGGCGGCGGCACGATCAGCATCAGCGCCTTGCAGGCCAGCACCAGCGGCACCGGCGATGCCTTTGTACTCACCGGCGGCAGTACGCTCCAAACCTCCGGCGCGGGCTCGATCACGGTGGACAGCAGCAACCTGGGCAGCGGCAACGGCACGCGCATTTTCAGCACCAGCAACACCCTTGCGGCCACCGGCAGCGGCAACCTCACCGTGCGTGGCAACGCGGCGTCGGGTGCGGCGGTGCTGGTGTGTTCCACAGCGGCCAGTTCTACCCAGACGCTCAGCGTGGGCAGCGGCACGTTGACCGTGCAGGGCAGCGGCGGTGGGCGCGGGGTGTTCCTCGCGGCGTCGGGCAATGGCGCGGTCAACCTGAACGCGGCCCAGGGCGGCGATATTGTGCTCGACGGCAGTAGCACCAGCAGCTACGGCACGCTGCTCAACTCCACGGGGGCAACGTCGGCGATCAACCTCACCACCGACGGCAACATCAGCGTGTCCGGGGCCACCTCGGGCGGTACCACGCCGGCAATGGCATTGATCGCCTCCGGCAACGGCACAGCGGCGGCACCGGGCGCGCAGATCAACCTCACCAGTACACGCGGCAATGTGCACTTGAACGCCAACAGCAGCGTGGTGAGTACGTCCACCGGCTCGTTCAAGGCGATTTCCCTGGACGCCGGCGGCGCGTTTTCGGCCATCAACGTATCGACCCAAAGCGGCAACCTGACCCTGGACGGCACCAGCACCTCCGGGCGCGGCGTGGATATCGCGCCATCAGGGGCGGGCGCGGCGATCAACCTGGCGACCGACAGCGGCGATATTGCGATCAATGGCAACAGCATCAACGCCTTTGGCGGCTATGGGATTTTCTTTAACTCCACGGGCAATTCCAAAGGCGTGAGTGTCAGCACCAACACGGGTGATATCACCCTGCGCGGTGACTCGGTGGGCACCTCGGACGCCATCGCCCTCGGCGGCAGCACTGGCAACGGTACGTCGAGTAATCGCATCACTTCCAAGGGCGGTGACATCAGCCTCAACGGCAATTTCCACTCGCCCAATGCCGGTGAACTGGACCACGGCATCGCGATTCTTAGCGTCAACAACATCATACAAACCACCGGCAACGGCAATGTGACCCTCACCGGCAACGCCCGCGACCTCGGTAGCGGCATCGAGGTCTATGGCGGCGGCAAGGCGCAGTTGAGCGTTGAAAACGGCGCGCTGACCCTCAACGGCACCAGCGGCGCGGGCGATGGCATTGGCCTGCTGACCGGGCAAAATACGCTCAGCGCCACGGGCAGTGGCTCGATTTCGCTCAATGGGCGTTCCGACACGGCATCGGGGATCAATATTTTTCCGTCCGGCAGCAGCAGTGCGCTGACGATCTCCACGCTCAGCGGTGACGTGTCGCTCAATGGCACGGCCGGGCCGGCGTCCAATGCGGCGGGCATCAGCATTCAAAGCGGCGCTTCGGGCGCGAACAACGGCGTAAAAATCCTCTCTGGCAGCGGCGATATCAACGTGCAGGGCACAGCACTTGGCAGCGGCGCCGGCGTGGCGATTGGCGCCACCAGCGCGCGGGGTTTCAACACGCTGGCGAGCGGCGCCGACTTGACCGTCGTTGCCCGCAGTACCCGCAGCGCCGCGCTGAGCTTCAACAACGGCACCAACACCTTGCAGGTGGGCGACGGCATTCTGCGCCTGGACCTGGACACGCCGTCGGGCAACTACCTCAGTCAGAGCAACGGCACCCCGTCGATCAGTGCCACGGGCAACGGCGCGGTGCTGATCGATCGGGGCGGCGTCATCCATAACGGTTTGCTCGACGTCAGCAGCGAGCCGACGCGCCAGTACCATCAGAGCCAGATGGTCGCTGATACCTGGCGCAAACCGCTGACCGGCGACTATCACCTCACACCGTTGGGCAGCGCGGCAGACCAGGTCAGTGTCGAAGTCGCTCAAGGAGCCGGGCAATGACCGATCAGGTGTTCTCCCTCGAAGCCTTCGAATACCTGTGCTACTCCCGCGACCATGAAGGTGGCGCCCGCGAGCTGCTGCGCCTGCTGCAATTGATCGACCGCAACTACGGCAAGTTGTCCGAGCAGTTTTCCCTCAGCGTGTCCCCGGCCGTCACGCCGGGAGAGCTGGAAAGCCATGTGCTGACGCGCCTGACCAGCGCGATCAGCGCGCTGTTTTCCGACCCGGGTTTCACCCTCAGCCCTGGCGGTTTTGGCCAATTGATCAACCTGCAACGCTGGCTTTCGTCGCTGTTTGCCGCGAGTGCGTTTATCAACTGCGACCATATCCTGCGCTCGCTGAACCTGCTCGGGCCGAACGGCAATGACTACCGCATCGCCGAACAGGACCTGGTGAAATTCTGCCTGCTGTATTCGCCGGAATCCCAGCTGCCGCTGGATGTGGAACTGCTGTGGGCGCAGAACCCGACCCTGGCGGCGGCGCTGTTCATGGCCTTGATGTCGCCACGGTTCCTCGGCACGCCCGCAGCGCATTCCAAGCGCGAAGCATTACTGGCCTGGTTGCCGGGGCGCCTCGAACAACTGGACAGCCTGGATACGCTGCCGCTGAACGTGCTGCATGACGTGTACATGCATTGCAGCTACGCCGACCTGGCGCAGCGCCATCGCATCAAGGCGTCGATCAACACGCTGATCGAACGCAAGCTCGACAGCGTCGGCATTCATAGCGTGCCGGTCGGGCCGCCGCCGGTTCGGGATAAACCGCTGATGCTGGTGCTGCTGGAATGGTTTTCCGGTGGGCACTCGATCTACCGCACGCACTCGCTGACGCTGCAGGCGGCGCGGCGGGATTTCCACGTGGTGGCGATGGGGTACGCGGCCAATGTGGATGCCCTGGGGCGTGAAGTGTTCGACGAATTTATCGAACTGGCCGAGCCGGATGACCTGTTTGCGTGCTTGAGGCAGATCGGCGCGTTTGCCACGGCGCACCGCCCTGAGGTGTTCTACATGCCCAGCGTCGGCATGTTCCAGGTCACGATGTTTGCCAGCAACCTGCGCTTTGCGCCCTTGCAGGTGGCAGCGCTGGGGCACCCGGCGACGACGGCGTCACGGCATATCGACTGCATCAGTGTGGAAGCGGACTTTGTCGGCGACCCCGACTGCTTCACCGAGCGCCTGCTGCAATTGCCGGCCAATGGTCAGCCGTATCGGCCGTCGGCCATTGCGGTTGAGCTGCCGCGCATCGTGCGGGAAGACAACGACTGGGTGAATATCGCCGTCGCCGCCACCACCATGAAGCTCAACCCGACCTTCCTGCGCGCCTGCCAGGCGATTGCCGTGCGTACGTTGCACACCTCAGGCAAGCGCGTGCGCTTCCACTTCCTGGTCGGGCAGGCGCAAGGGTTGTTATTTCCGCAACTGGTGCGGTTGATCGAACGTTATGTCGGTGATGCCACGGTGTACCCGCATCAGGCCTACGCGGACTACATGGCCACGCTGAATGGCTGCGACCTGTTCCTCAGCCCGTTTCCGTTCGGCAACACCAACGGCATCATCGACGCCCTTACCGTGGGCCTGCCCGGCGTGTGCAAGACCGGCCCGCAGGTGTTCGAGCACATCGATGAAGGGCTGTTCCGGCGCGTGGGGTTGCCGGGCTGGAGCATTGCGCGCACTCACGAGGCGTACGTGGACGCGGCGGTGCGGATGGCCGGGGATTATGCCGGGCGCAGCGCGCTGTACCGGCACCTGCAAACCAGTCACCCGTTGGAGGTGTTGTTCAGCGGTGAGCCTCACTCCCTGAGCGAGGCGCTGCTGGCGTCGTTGAGCAGCAGCGCCAGGGCCAGCGCGACGAAGTCGTCATAGGGCTCCAGCGAGCGCTCGATCTTGCCGCGCAGCACCGTGCCTTGCAGGGCATTGATCAAGAAACGCGCGGTGGGTTCCGGGTCCAGCCCTGGGCGGAACTCGCCGGATGCCACGCCTTCGCGCACCAGTTGCGCAAACGGCACGGCCCACTCCAGCAGGAGGCGGGCAATGGTCTCGCGCACCTCGTCATGCCGCGTGGCCATTTCCGCCGCCAGGTTGCCGATCAGGCAGCCGTACCGGAACGCGTCGGTGCGTGCCGGGGTGGAAATGCCGATCAGCCCGTCGAGTTTTTCCACCGAGGTCAGCGCCGGGTTGGTCATGATTGCCTGCGCATGCGCGCTCCAATCCTTGAAATAACCGTTGAGCGCTTCGCTGGCGAAGGCTTCCTTGGAGCCGAAATGCCCGAAGAACGAGCCCTTCTGCATGCCCGCGTGTTCGACGATGGCGTCCACCGACGAACCGGCGTAGCCCTGGCGATGCAACACCTCGATGCCGGCTGCCAGCAGCTCATCCTTGCGTGATGGACGTCCCATGTCGTGCCTCCGGTTATGCAATTAGTTGAAATAAGTCTAGGTCGGGTGCTTGACGCGAGTCAAACCGACTGGTCAGTATATAAACTCATTCCGACCTGACGAGCATCAACACATGACCAACACAGTAGTGGTGTATTTCCGGCTATGGCCACACCCGCCGCGTGGCGCACACCGTGGCGGAAGGGGCGCAGGCCGAGTTGGTGGAGGTGAGTGAAAACGGTGACGTGTCCGAAGCAGGCTGGGCGCTGCTGAACGCGGCCGACGGCATCATCTTCGGCACGCCGACCTACATGGGCTCCAGCGCCTGGCAGTTCAAGAAGTTCTCCGACGCCACCGCCAAGTACTGGTTTACCCGCGGCTGGCAAGACAAGGTCTTCGGCGGCTTCACCGTCAGCGCCAGCTTCAGCGGTGACAAACAAGTCACCCTCATCGGCCTGCAAACCCTGGCTTCGCAACACGGCGGCATCTGGGTCAGCCTCGGCCTGTTGCCGGCCAACACCCTCGCGGCGACGCGCAACGACATCAACAACCTCGGCGGCTCGGTAGGGTTGATCGTGCAGGCGCCGTCAGACGCCGACGCCTCGGCGATTCCCGAAGGTGATATCCAGACCGCACTGCTTTACGGCCAGCGCGTGGCCACGATTGCCGCTCGACTCAAGCTCAGCGCCTGATCGAGGTTCAGGGCTGCTGCCCGGGAAACAGATGCTCCCTGAGGTAGTCGATAAACACCCGTAGCTTCAGCGCCGGGTGTTTACCCGAAGGCCACATGATGCGGTAGTCCTCCCCTCGCGAGCAGTCGTCGAGAATTTGTACCAGATCGTTGGCGTCCAGCGCGTTTCGGATCGCGAAGTCCGGCAGGTAGGCAATGCCGATGCCCTGCACGGCAAAGCAGATGCGCGCTTCCAGGTTGTTGCAGACCATCGAGGTGGGCAAGTCGATGTCTGCGTGCTCGCCGCGCAACGGCCAGGCTTGCAGTTTTCCGGTGTTCGGAAAGCGGAACTGTATGCACGCATGGCGCAGTAGATCGACCGGTTGTTGCGGCACGCCATGGCGCTGGAAGTAGGCCGGCGACCCCACCACCATCATTGTGTAGCGCCCCAGCAGCCGCGAGGTCAGGCTGGAGTCCGGCACGTCACCGGCACGAATCACCGCGTCGTAGCCTTCTTCAATCACGTCGACTCGACGGTCATCAAACGTCAGGTCCAGGTCCACGCTCGGGTAGGCGATCTTGAAGCGCGCCAACACCGGCAAAAACGGCTCGCTGACCAATGGCAAGCTGATTTTCAGGCGGCCTTGGGGTGTGCTGCTGGTCTGCGAAAACTCCATTTCGGCCGCTTCGATCTCACCAAGAATACGCAGGCTGCGCTGCAGAAAACGCTCGCCTTCATCGGTCAGCGTAATACTGCGGGTGCTGCGGTTGAACAGCCGCACGCCGAAGCGCTGTTCCAGGCGCGCAATACTTTTACCGATGGCCGAGGACGACACACCCATCAAGCGACCGGTGGCCACGAAGCTGCGCGTCTCGGCCACGGACACGAAGATGGTCAATGCATTCAAACTGTCCAAGGTCACGCTCGCAGGCGGGCAGGGGGAAGGCACTACCTTACGCCATTGCGGACCAGAACGTCCGCAGATAAAGGAGTGGTCACCCACTTATTCCCGGCGGATTCGGCTTCTATCATCGGCGCTACTGTCCCCCCACTGAGATCGCCGCCATGTCTGATTCAATGCACCGTTGGGAAATTTCCGCGTTTGGCCTGGAAAACCTCCAGCTCGCCACCCGCGCGCTGCCAACCCCAGGTTACGGGGAGGTGCTGCTCAAGGTCGACGCCGTTTCCCTCAACTACCGCGATACCCAAGTGGTTGAAAACGGCATGACCGCCGCACTGGCGTTCCCTTTCACCCCGGCGTCCGATATGGCCGGCACGGTGGTTGCGGTCGGAGAAGGCACGACGCGCTTTGCCGTCGGTGACCGGGTGATCTCCACCTACATTACCAACTGGATCGACGGCAATCCGCAGACCTGGGCGCAGATGCCGACGCAAGGCGGGCCGATCCAGGGCATGCTCGCCGAGTACGTCGCCACGCCGGCGGACTGGTGCGTCCGGGCGCCGAAGCACCTCACGGCGGTCGAGGCCAGCACCTTGCCGATTGCCGCCCTCACGGCCTGGATGGCGCTGATCGAACTGGGGCATTTGCACGCCGGGCAAACCGTGGTGGTGCAGGGCACCGGTGGGGTTTCGCTGTTTGCCGTGCAACTCGCGGCGGCCAGTGGGGCGAACGTGATCGTCACCAGCAGCAGCGACGAGAAGATCGCCCGGGCCATCGCGCTCGGTGCCAGCCATGGCATCAACCGCACCACCACGCCGTATTGGCACACCGCGGTGTTGGCCCTGACTGATGGCCGGGGCGCCGACCACGTCCTGGAAATGGCCGGTGGCGATAACCTCGGGCGCTCGCTGCAGGCGGTCGTGCCGGGCGGTCGCGTGTCGATTATCGGCCTGCTGGAGTCCGATGAACTGCGCACGCCGATCATGCCGTTGCTCGGCAGTCGCGCGTCGATTGTCGCGGTGGCGGTCGGCCCGCGCCGTGCGCTGGAAGACCTGGTGCGCATGATCGACCACCACGGCATCAAACCGGTGATCGATGCGACCTACGCCTTTGATCAGGTGCCTGAAGCGTTCGCGCACCTGAACCGTGGCGCCTTCGGCAAAGTGGTGGTGGACCTGACCCAATGAGCGCGCCGATCAAACCCATGAGCGTGATGCCGTTCATCATTCTCGGCCTGTTCGGGCTCTACACCCTGGAGCTGGGTGTGGTCGGCATCTTGCCGATGATCGTCGAGCGCTTTGCGGTCAGTGTGGCGCAGGCCGGCTTGTTGATGAGCCTGTTTGCCCTGGTCGTCGCGCTGTGCGGGCCGTTTCTGGTGCTGGTGTTTTCGCGTTTTGATCGCAAGCACGTGCTGGTCGGCGCCTTGCTGTGCTTCTCGCTGTGCAGCGTGTTGTCAGCGTATGCGCCCACGTACTCGACGTTGATGGCCTTGCGGGTGGTGCCGGCGATGCTGCACCCGGTGTTTTTCTCGGCGGCGTTTGCCGCAGCGGTGTCGTTGTACCCCAGGGAGCGCGCCACGCATGCAACCACCGTGGCGTTTATCGGCACCACCTTGGGCCTGGTATTTGGTGTGCCGATCACGGCGTGGGTAGCGGGGCGGTTTTCCTATGAGGCCTCGATCCTGTTTTGCGCCGTGGCGACCTTGCTCGCCGGCCTTGGTTTGCTGCTGAGGCTGCCACGCCAGGTGACCTTGCCGCAGAGTTTTGCCAGCCAACTGTCGATCCTGAAAAGCCCGGCGGTGTGGTTGGCGATTGTCGCCACGGTGCTGATCTTCACCAGCAAGTTTGCGGTGTACAGCTACGCGGCCGAGTACCTGCGCAGCGAGACCGGCATGAGCGCCGCAACCATCAGCCTGATGCTGGTGATCTTTGGGGTTGGCGGTGTGTTGGGCAATTTGCTGGCGGGGCGGGCGTTGGGCAGTCACCTGGTCAGCACCGTGGTGCTGTTTCCGGTGCTGCTGAGTGTCGCCTACCTGGTGTTGTACAACGTGGGCAGCGTGTCGGTGGGTTCGATGGCGGTGATCGTGGTGCTGTGGGGCGCGATCCACACCAGCGGCATGGTCATCTCGCAGATGTGGCTGGCCGAGACGGCGCCGCAGGCACAGTCGTTTGCGACCAGCTTGTACGTGTCGGCGGCCAACGCGGGGATTGCCCTGGGGTCGTGGATCGGCGGGGTGTTTATCGACCACTTCGGCTTGCCCGGCACCCTCGTCTGCGGGCTGCTGTTTGCCGGGTTGTCGTTGCTGGTCATCGTGGTCAAGGCCGTGTTGTACGGGCCGCGCCGGTCAACCGGCATGGCCTTGGCGTAAGGCCGCGATGAACACCTGCAGCGCCGACGACATTTGCCGGTTGCTCGGGTAGTACAGGTAAAAGCTGGGGAAGGGGGTGGACCACGCTTCCAGCAGCGGCACCAGGGTGCCGCTGTCCAGCTCGGCCTTGAGCCATTCGCGAATCCACACGGTAATGCCCAGGCCGTCCACCGCCGATTGCAGCGCCACTGCGCAATCACTCACCACCAGCGAGCCCTTGACGCTCAGCTCAAACGGCGTGCCGTCGTTGAAAAAACGCCACTTGTACAGCCCGCTTTCGCCCGACCGCCGCCAGTTCACACAACTGTGTTGCAAAAGGTCGGCCGGGGTTTGCGGCGTGCTGCGTTGCTGCAGGTAGGCGGGTGAGGCAATCGCGATTTGCGTCAGCGGCTCACTGAGCTTGAGGGCGATCATGTCCTGTTCGATGAACTCACCGAGGCGAATCGCCGCGTCGTAGCCCTGGGCGACGATGTCGGTGGTGCTGTCGTCGTTGGTCAGCTCCAGCTGAATGTCCGGGTACGCCGCTTGAAACGCCGGCAGGATCGGCTGAATGAAATGCAGCATCGCCACCTGGGGCGCGCAGATACGCAGGGTGCCGGTGGGCGTGTCGCGGTAGTGGTTGAGCGCTTCCAGGGCGTCGTCCAGGTCATCGAAAATCACCCGCAGGCGTTCGGCCAACTGGGTGCCTGCCTCGGTGGTGGACACACTGCGCGTGGTGCGATTGAGCAAGCGCACCCCCAGGCGTTCTTCCAGGCCCTTGATGGTCTGGCTCAACGCCGAGGGCGAAACCCCGAGTGACTGCGCCGCCCGCGAGAAATTGCGCGCCTGGGCCACGCTGAAAAATGCCTTGAGGTGGGGGAAATCCTGACTGCGCATTGTGTATGCGCTCCTTCATAATGTTTGAAGATGTTTCGATATTCTAAATAAACCCCGCGGGTTGGACAATTCAGGCATGCGGCAATGTTGCCCTGGCCCGAGGAGTTCACCCCATGTCGTTCCCCACCCGTTTTGACCTGTTGAACACGGCCTTGGCGCCACTGCCCGATGATCAGCGCTTGCTGCTGATCCGCGGTGGCAGCGTGCTGACCATGGACGATGCGCTGGGCAATTTCGCCGAAGGCGACGTGCTGGTGCGCGGTACTCACATCATAGCTGTCGGCCAGCACCTCGACGCCGAGGGCGCCCAGATCATCGACGCCAAGGGCATGATCGTGATGCCCGGCATGGTCGACACTCACCGGCATGCGTGGGAAGGCCAGCTGCGCCGGATCAACCCGGACTCGCCCAGCCTGGAAGACTACTGCAACGCCACGCACTTCTCGTTCGCCAAGTATTACCGGCCCCAGGACATGTACGTCGGCAACATGCTGACGGCGCTCGGCTGCATCAACGCCGGCATCACCACCATCATCGACAACTCCCACAACGCCCGGAGCGGCGCGCACTCTGACGCGGCCATTGAGGCCTTGCAGGACGCGGGCATCCGCGCCGTGCACGCGCCGGGTGCGCCACTTTCCGGCACCTGGGAAACCGACCAATGGCCCCAGGACCTGCGGCGCCTGAAAGGCAAATACGCCACCGACCCCGACGCCCTGGTGAGCCTGGCAATGATGGCGCAGATCGACCGCGAACAATGGGCGGTCGCGCGTGAGTTGGGCCTGAGCATCGTTACCGAGTTCTTTGGGGCGGGCATGGCGGTTGAGCTGGACGCGTTGCATGAAGAAGGCTTGCTCGGCCCGGACAATATCTTCAACCACTGCCCCTGCCTGCCCGATCGCGGCTGGTCGGTACTGCGCGACGCCGGGGTGAAGGTCAATGTGTGCCCGCGCTCCGACGCCCACTACGGGCTGGAAGACGGCGTATTCGCCTGGCAGAAAGCCGTAGACCACGGCATGCACCCGGGCTTGAGCGTGGATAACGAAAGCAGCTACGGCGGCGATATGTTTGGCGAAATGCGCGTGGCGTTTTACCTGCAACGCGCAGCAGCCCATAGCGCACGTTTCCACGGCCAGGCGTCGGCGCCCGCGCTGGTCAACGCCCGGCAACTGCTCAAGGCCGCCACCCTGGATGGCGCCGCGTGTGCCGGCCTGGACGCGAAAATCGGCAGCCTTACACCGGGCAAGCAAGCCGACATCGTGCTGATTCGCACCGACAACCTCGGTGTCTACCCCTCGAATAATGCCTTGGGCACCGTGGTGCACGCGGCCGAACGCGGCGACATCGACACGGTGATTATTGCCGGTCGCCTGCGCAAACGCGGCGGCGTGGTGCTGGGTGTGGACCGCGAGCAACTCGAGCGTGCGACCGAAGAGTCCCGCGAGCACCTGTTCAGCGCCGCCGGCTATCGCCCGGACCCGTTCGCCGAACATTTCAGCCCACTGCCTGCGCTGTGAGAGGTGACGGTCATGGCCCTTATGTCTTTTGCGCTGGCCTTCCTGGCCGGCATTGCGATAGCGGTGCAAGCGGCGGTCAATAGCCAGTTGGCGGGGGCCATGACCGGCAACACCCTCGCGGCGGCGTTCTACTCGTTCTTCACCGGCATGCTGCTGTTGGGCGTGATGGCGTTCTTGCGGGGCGGCTTGAGTGATGCCCTCAGCGTGATCCCCAGCCAACCGGGCTGGCGCCTGGTGGGCGGGGTGTTGGGGGCAGCGGCGATTTTTTGCACCGTGTGGCTGGCGCCGCGCATTGGCTTGGCCAACCTGTTGGTGTTGGTGATCGCCGGGCAATTGCTGTCGTCGCTGGCCATCGACCACTTCGGCTGGCTCGGTGCGGTGGTGCGGCCCGTGGCCTCGATCAAAATGATCGGCGCGTCGGTGGTGGTGCTCGGGGTGGGCGTGACCCTGTTTGGTGAGCGCCTGGTCAGCCTGTTGCCGCGTGGGGTGTGAGCCGATGAACAAGCTTCGGTTCGGCGCGCTGGTGTTCGCAGGGTTCAGCACCGTGGCCCACGCGGATTTTTTCAGCGATTCCCACGCCACGGTTGACACGCGCAATGTGTACTTCAATCGGGATTTTCGCGATGGCCCGCAGCAATCCCGGCGCGATGAGTGGGCACAAGGGTTGATGCTCAAGTTCGAGTCGGGCTATACGCCGGGTGTTGTCGGCTTTGGCGTTGACCTGCTCGGCATGTTCGGTGCGCGCCTCGATTCGAGCCCCGACCGCGCCGGCAGTGGCCTGCTGCCGGTGCGCGGCGATGGGCGCGCCGCTGCGCAGTACGGCAAGCTCGGTGTGACAGCGAAGGTCAGCGTGGCAACCACTGAGTTGAAGGTCGGCGCGCTGATTCCGGCGTTGCCGACCTTGCGCCCGAATGACGGGATGATCCTGCCGCAGTCTTTCCAGGGCGCACTGCTGACGTCCCACGCCGTGGCCGAAACGCTGGTCAGCGTTGGGCAATTGCAACAAGCCAAGGCGCGTAACGACACGGGCTACGAGGACATCACCCTCAACAACAAGAACAACCGGTTTACCCGCAATGCCCCCGGCAATCACCTGAGCCTGGCCGGGTTTGACCGCAGGCTGAATGAGCAGCTGACGTTCAGCTATCACTACGCGCAGTTGAGTGATGTCTACAGCCAGCAGTTTGCCGGCTTGGTCGCGTCCCAGCCTTGGGGCGCGGGAAAGCTGAGCGCCGACCTGCGGTTTTTTTCCAGCACCGACCAGGGCGCAGCGCGAGGCGGGCCGATTGATAACCAGGCGTTCAGCGGCATGCTCGGGTATGCCCGGGGCGCACAGGCGTTCAGCGTCGGCTACCAACGCATGGCCGGGCGCACTGCGTTCCCCTACGTGGAGGGGAGTGACGCGTACTTGATCAACTTCTCGCAGATCGGCGATTTCGCCGAGGCCGGCGAGCGATCCTGGCAGGCGCGCTACGACGTGAATTTCGAGGCTTTGGGCATGCCGGGGCTGACGGTCATGAGCCGCTACGTGCGCGGCGATGACGCCCGGGTCAGCGCAATGCCCGGCCCCGGCCAGGAGTGGGAGCGAGACACCGAGGTGAAGTACGTCATCCAGCGCGGCAGCTTCAAGAACCTGGCCCTGCGCGTTCGTGATGCGACGTACCGTTCTTCTTTCAGTCGCGATGCAGACGAGGTTCGTGTGTTGATTACTTACACACGGCTGTTGTGGTGAGGCCAATTGAGCTGGATCATCAGCGTCTCGTTCGTTGTTTCAGGTGGACGGCAAGGCGCAGGAGTTCGCGGGCGAGGCGGGGTACAGCTGTTCTGACGATGTGTTGGGCGGCGTGACCCTGGCCAAGCATGGGGCGGGGTTGTTTCAGACGTACAAATTCATTGTCGAGCAGGCACTGGCGGACGGCAGCCTGGTGCAAGTGTTGCAACCGTTTGGCGGCCGCTCGCGGCCGTTTACCTTGCTGTATCCCCATGGCCGGTATCTGCCGCATCGGGCGCGGGCCTTCGTGGATTTCCTGTTGGCGCATCGGCAGGAGTGGGGCACAGCCTGACGCCAGGCGTGCCCCCGCACAGGTCAGCTGCCCTGAGGCGTTTCCCCGCGCTTGAGCCGTGCATTGATGTCGTCAATCACCGCCGGCAGATCCACAATCGTGTCGATCAGGTAATGCGGGCGTGAACCTTCGAACATCTGCCCGATACGCGTGCGTTCCTCGGCAAGCTTCTCAGCCGGCAGTGCCTTGAATTGCTCATAGGTCAGGCCCAGCGCATTCCCGGAACAGGTCAGCGCGACGGTCCACATGCCCGCGCTGCGCCCTTCGAGAATGCCCGGCCAGGTGTCATCGACCTTGACGCAGGCCGCAACGTCGCTGATACCCAGCGCGATCACGTTGGCCAAGGCTTGCGCCGGGTGCGGGCGCCCATTGGGCACTTCATCGGTGGCCACCACATGGTCGGCGACGTAGCCGTTGTGCCGAGCCAGCTCCACCACTTTGGCCATGACCACCTTCGGATAGCCGGAGCACGAACCGACTTTCAGGCCTTTGTCGCGCAGTGCCGCAATCGCTTCCAGGGCGCCGGGGATCACGGCAGAGTGCAGTGCAATCTTCTCGATTTGCAGCGGCATGAAGCGTTCATACAAAGCGGTGACGTCCTCGTCGGTGGGCAGGCGCTCAAACACCGCGCGGTAACGCTCGGCAATCTGCGGCTGGTTGCACAGCGTGCGGATGTGGTCCCACTTGCCCATGCCCATCGGGCCGCGCGCTTCCTCAAGCGACACGGCCACGCCAAATTCGGCGAACGCTTCGACAAAGATTTGGGTGGGGGCGAACGAGCCGAAATCGACGACGGTGCCCGCCCAGTCGAGGACGACGGCTTGCAGTTGAGTCGGTTGTTGGTAATGCATGGTCAATCTCCAGTTTTCGGGTACAGGGGGGCCGTCCCCTTCGCGTGCGCAGGGTAGGCCTGTCGGTGGTTGAAAGTTGTCAGTGGGTCGGCGTTGGGCTTGAGTCAAACAGTTCTGCGATCATCGGCCGGTTTCGACGAATGCCCAGGCAACACAGGTGGTAATCAATCGAAAACGGGTGATTCACAAAGGTGATCGGCGTGGTGCCTGGGGTTTCGGCGTATTCGACGGCCGATACAAAGCCGATGCCGATGCCCTTGGCGATGGCGTGCACGATGGCTTCGCGGCTGTTGAGCTGCATCACGCAGTTCAACGCGACGCCCAGGCGCTTGCAGCTTTCTTCAACCAGTTGACGGGTGCGTGAGCTTTTTTCGCGCATCACCCATTTTTCCTGGCTGATCTGCTCCACATGCACCTCTTTCTGGCTGGCCCAGGGATGGTCGTCGCGCACCACCGCAATGATTGGGTAGCGGTGATACAGCTGCGTGTCGAAGCGCTGGTCGAATTCGGACAGCGCCAGGATCGCCACGTCGATGTCAAAATTGAACAGCCGGTCCAGGGTCTCTTTTTCCGGGGAGAACGAGGTCTCCAGTTCGATGTCCGGATGGCGCTGCATCAACTCGTACGTCAGGTTCATCGCAATCGGCGGCGACACCGCGCCCAGGCGCAGCATCCCGAGCTTGCGTTGCTTAAAACTCTGCAGCAATTGCACGGCTTCATCCTCTTGCCCGAACAGGCCCTGGGTGATCGCATACAGTTGGTGGCCGGCGGCGCTCATTTCGATATAGCGGCCGCGCCGATGGAACAACTCCACGCTGAACTTCCTTTCCAGGGCATTGACCTGCTCGCTGACCGTCGGCTGGCCGACGCTCAGGAACTCGGCGGCGAGGGTGAAACTGCCGGTCTTCGCCACCGCATGAAAGGAACGCAGCCACTTGTGGTACTGGTACATGAAGAGGTCCTGTTGCTGGATCAGCGTCGGATGAACAGCGCGACCGCCGCACTGCTCAGGCAGGCAGTCGTCACCACGAGAAAGATCAGCGACGTGTTGCCGGTACTGTCGAGCATACTGCCGATCAGCGGTTCCGCCAGCCCGGCGAACAGGTAGGACGAGAAGTTCATCACACCGGTGGCGGTCCCGGCGCGCTTGGCACCGACCAGGTCCGGGCACAGCGCCCAGAAACTCGACGCTGGCCCATACACGAAGAACCCGCACAGAAACAACGCGACCAGGCCGATGGCGCTGTGGGTCGGCAACACCCACATCCACAGGCTGGTGGCGGCGCCGAGAACCATGTAGAGCATGATCGCCAGGTAGCGTTTGGAACCGAACAGCTTGTCGGAAACCCAGCCGTTGCTCAGAGCGCCGATCGCCATGCCGACGGGCAGGGCGACGGTGATCCATTTCGGGTCGACCAGGCTGTCGCCGGTTTTCCAGTTGGCGCCCAGGAAGTGCACCGGCACCCACACAATCAAGCCGTAACGCGCAGCGTTCTGAAACCCCAGGGACACGGCCGCGATGATCAGGCGAGCATTTTTCAGCACCGCTTTGTAGCGCTGCACCGAGGTCTCGACTTCGCCGTGGGCGACCTCATGGTTCCTGTCTTCGGCATTCGCCACGCCGGTGTCGGCGAGCGGTTCGAAGCCCATGTCCTGCGGCCGTTCACGCGCCACCAGGTAAAAGATGATGCCGCCGGCGAGCATCAGCAGCACCGGCAGGCGGAATATCCAGCGCCATTCCAGTTGCAGCACTTCGAGCACCACAATCGACATCACGTAAGACAGGATCGAGGCGCACCCGGCGGCAAACACGTAGAAGCCATAGACCTTGCCGCGCTCGCCGGCGCTCCACCAGTTGGAGATCAGGCGGCTGCCCGGTGCCCAGCCCAGCGCCTGGAAATAACCGTTGATGCCCCACGGCAGGATCAGGCTGGCGAAGCCGCCGGCAAAACTGGTCACCCAGTTGGCGGCGCACGACAGCACCGCGCCGAGGGTCATGATGCGCCGGCCGCCGAACTTGTCGGCCAGGTTGCCGTTGATGGCCTGGCCGATGGCATAGGCCCAGAGCATGGCGGCCGACGCCCAGCCAAGGGTTTCCTTGCTCAGGCCGAACTCGGCCTGGATGCCTGGGATGGCGAAACCGAAGGTTTGTCGGCCGGTGTAGAAAAACAGGTAGCAGAACATCGCTGCCAGCAGCATTCGCCACTGGGCCACTCGAAAGGACGCGGTATGCACGGTGAGGCCAGGCAAGGCTTGGGCACGGTTCATGATCTTTTCCTTTTTTATTGTTCGTTCCCGTCGATAGGCGTCGGCGGGTGCACGCTTGCGCAGGTGCGGCAGGAAATCGTCGCGGCTGGCGGTACGGGGCGCAGCGGTTGGCTTCAGGCGGCGTGGGCGCCGATGAAGTTCTTGCCGCGTGCGCCCTGCATCGCGAAGGTGATCATGGCTTCGGCCTTGGAAGCAGTTACACCGTAGTCGGCAAACTCGGTCTTCACCTCAAGGCTGTGCAGGAAATCGCGCAGCCGGGCCTGGGCTTGCAGCAGGTCGCTGCCGAAGATCCGTTGCAGGGTTCGATCACGTGCGGCATCGCGCCCCCATGCCAGGCCCAGTACCAGCGGCAGCGTGAAGGAGCAGGCAATTCCATGGGGCAGGCCGTAGTGCAGGGTCATTTCATAGGAGATGGAATGCGCCAGCGCGGTCTTGGTGTTGGAGAACGCCAACCCGGCCTTGAGGGCGGCCAGGGCCATGCGCGAACGCAGCTCCGGGTTGGACAGGTCACGCCGCAACAGGGGCAGGCATTCGAGGATGTCTTCGATGGCCGAGATGGCGAACGTGTCCGAGATCGGGTTGGCGTTGATGTTCCAGATCGACTCCAGCGCATGGGACAAGGCGTCCAGCCCGGTTGACACGGTGACACCGGCAGGCACGGTGAGCATCAACTGCGGGTCGATGATTGCCACCGACGGCCAGGTGCACGCCAGGTGCAGGGAGTATTTTTTCAGGCTCGCCGAGTCCCAGATGGTTGCCCATGGCGTGACTTCACTGCCGGTGCCCGCCGTGGTGGGGGCGGCGATCAGCACCTTGCTGCGCGCCGGAGTGAAGGGTTGGCCGGTCGCGAGCAAGGCGAGCAGCTCATCGAAACGCCCGGATTCAGTGCCTACAATCAGCGCCTTGGCGGTGTCGATGGCACTGCCGCCGCCGACGGCGACCACCACCTCGCACTCGCCGGCTTGCTCCCAGAAACGTTCATAGGTACTGCGCAATTGCGCCACGTCGGGGTTCGGTTGCACGTCTTCGATGATGTGCACCAGGCGGTCACCGAGCAGGTCCTGAATGCGGGCCACCAGCCCCAGGCCGCGGGCTTCGGGAAACGTCACCAGCGCCACGGTCTGGCCTTGGGTGATGTCGGCAAGCGCTAGAAGGCTGCCCCAGCCGAAACGGGTGTCGACGGGGTTGTGGAATCGGGCAGTCATGGCGGGTCCTTTGTTTTTGTTGTTGGAAGTGGCCCCATAGTCGGGGCGCTGCAACAAAGGCTCAAATCGATAATTCGCAGGCGCGCATCGGCTGGACCGATAACAGGTTGGGCCCGTCGGGATTCAGCGGACGCTTGGCTCGACGCTGGCCGCGAGGACGTCCCACGTAAGCAGTATCTGGGTGATCGCCGCATCGATGGCCGCCAGCGGGCTGTTATCCCGCGCGAGGATCGAAACCCCCTGCAAAAAGCCGTCAAACACGGTTGCCATCGCCACGACATCAAGCGTGTTCGGCAACTGGCTCGCCCGCACGCCGCGCTCAACGCACGCCACCATCCCCGCCCGCGTGCGAAGGCGCGAGTGCGTCAACGCATCCGCCACCCGCGCGTTTTCCGGGCTGGGTGCGCTCATGACGCCCAGCGTGACCATGCAGCCCTTGGGATGGGCGGTGTCGCACTGCATGCGCGCCGACTGGCGCAGTGCGGTTTCAATTGCCTGGCGCGGCGGCAGGCTGTCGTCCCACAGGCATTCGGTGACCTGGGCGTAGGTCGCCAGGTAACGCTGCACGCATTCGTCGAACAGCGCCTCTTTGGAGCCGAATGCGGCGTAAAAGCTCGGCGCAGAAATGCCGCCGCCCAAGCCGGCCTTGAGCTGGGCGAGGGAGGTGGCGTCATAACCGTGCTGCCAGAACAGGTGCATGGCCTGTTCCACAGCCTGGTCACGGTCGAAATTACGCGGGCGACCCATTTGTGCCATGAGAAGGGCTCCTGTGGAAAACGAGATAAATACTAGTCGATACATAAGTCGTTGACAACGCAGGGTGCGCGCCTGCAACATTTATATCGATCAGTATTTAAGTCGCTCAAGGAGCCTCCCGTGACCCCTTCACTCAGCATCCCAGCCTCATCCGACCGCTTGCCCATCGGCGCGTTACTCGCGTTGGCCATGACCGGTTTCATTTGCATCGTCACCGAAACCCTGCCCGCCGGGTTGCTGCCGTTGATCAGCGAAGGCCTGGCGATTTCGCCGTCGATGGCCGGGCAGATGGTCACGGCCTATGCGTTGGGCTCGGTGCTGGCGGTCATTCCCATGACCCTCGCGACCCGTGGCTGGCGCCGGCGCAATGTGCTGCTGCTGACCATCGTCGGTTTCCTGCTGTTCAACTCCATCACCGCGCTGTCGTCTCATTACGGCGTGACGTTGGTCGCGCGCTTTTTTGCCGGTGTCGCCGCCGGGTTGGCCTGGAGCCTGCTGGCCGGTTACGCCCGGCGCATGGTCGCGCCGCATCAACAGGGCAGGGCGCTGGCGCTGGCGATGGTCGGTACGCCGATTGCGCTGTCCCTCGGCGTGCCGTTGGGCACGTGGCTGGGTGGCCTGTTGGGCTGGCGCACCACGTTCGGCTTGATGTCGGCGCTGACGTTGGTGCTGATCGCCTGGGTGCTGGTGAAGGTCCCGGATTACCCGCCACAGGCGGCGCATCAGCGTGTGTCGCTGGGCACAGTGCTGACCACGCCCGGTGTGCGGCCAGTGCTGGCGGTGGTGATCAGCTGGATGCTGGCGCACAACATTTTGTACACCTACATCGCGCCGTTTTTGCAGTCGGCCGGGTTGGAGAACCGCGTGGACGTGGTGTTGCTGGTGTTCGGGGTGGCTGCCTTGGCGGGGATCTGGCTGACGGCCAAGCTGGTCGAGCCGCTGTTGCGCAAGACCGTATTGGTGAGCCTGTTGACGTTTGCAGGTGTCTCGCTGGTGTTTGGCTTTTGGGCGAATGTGCCGGCGGTAATCTACCTCGGCGTGGCCGTGTGGGGGCTGAGTTTTGGCGGCGCGGCAACCTTGTTGCAAACCGCCCTGGCGGACGCCGCTGGCGACGGCGCCGATGTGGCGTTATCACTGAATGTGGTGGCCTGGAACAGCGCGATTGCCGCCAGCGGTGTGGTCGGCGGGGTGCTGCTGGATAGCTGGGGCGTCGTTGCCTTTCCGTGGGCGATGCTGGTGTTGGTGGTCGTGGCATTCGGGATTGCCTGGGGCGCGCAGGCCCATGGCTTCAAACCGGGCGCCCGTGAGGCAGGAAAACCGCTCGCGGCTGGGCACTAATGTGACTTGTCCCGGTCAATAACCCTCGCAATATCATTCACTTGGCTCCGTTCGCCGGAGCCTTTCGCTTTACTCCCTTTCAAAGAAGTCATTCATGCACCTGCGCAACATTGCAGTCGGGCTGTCGGCCCTTGTTTTGCTCTCCACCGGGGCCGTCGCCCGTAGCCTGCCGGACGTCTACTCCCCGCAGGAAAAGCGCCTTTCATTCGACAGCTGCGCCGACCTGTTCCCGGCCTCCACGCCCATCAACACCGCCACCGTGCCCGCCACCATGAAACCCATGGCCCTGTGCTCGGACAATTTTGCGGTGCTTTATTCACAAACCAGCAAGACCCCTCTGGTGGTGGTTGAACGCCTGAACGCGGCGCAGTTGAAAGACGCCAAAGGCGAAGAGCGCACCAACCAGTTCTACGCTGACCCGCGCATTCCCAAAGGCGCGCGCGCCGAGTTGAGCGACTACCGCGCCCAGCACCCGGCCATGGACCGTGGTCACCAATCCCCCGCCGCTGATGCCCCAAGCGCGAATGCCATGGCCCAGTCGTTCGCGCTGTCGAACATGGTGCCGCAAGACCCCACCAACAACCGCAAGATCTGGAGCAAGGTCGAGGCCGACGTGCGCAAGTTTGCCGTGCGCGCCGGCGGCGATGTGTTCGTGTTCACCGGGCCGTTGTTTGACGCGGGCTACGGCACCATCGGCAACAACAACGTATGGGTGCCGACGCGCCTGTACAAGCTGGTGTATGACGCTTCGTCCAAACGCGCCTGGGCCTACGTGCTGCCCAACGCAGAAACCCGTATCGAAAGGCCGATGGACTACGAGACGTTCGTGAAGACGACCGGGCTCAAGTTGCTCGGTAATCTGCCGGTTACCGGGTCGATTGGTCGGACGTGATCGGCTGCGGCCGGTCCAGCTGGCGCTTGAGGGTGTAGACCGCTACACCCACCGCCAAAATGCCTGACACCGCGCCGACCACCAGCGCCCAGCGCGGGCCCAGGTGGTCGGCGACCCAGCCGACAATCGGCGCACCGATCGGCGTGCCGCCCAGCGCGACCGCAACCCGCAAGGCGATCACCCGGCCGCGCATGGCGGGCTCGGTGGTCAACTGCATCAGGCTGTTGGTGGTGTTGCTGAACGTCATCGCACCCACGCCGATGATCACCAGCGCGATGGCGAACGTCCAATAGTTCGGTGCCAGGGCCGCCAGCGTGCAGCCGACTCCAAACACGGCGGCACCTATCAGCAGCGACTTGAACTGCGGCCGCTCACTGCCGGCGGCGATCAGCGCGCCGGCGATGGTGCCGATCGCCAGGGTGGAGGTCAGCAACCCGTAGCCGCGCGCATCGGCATGGAACACGCTGACGGCCATGGTCGAGATGAAAATCGGGAAGTTCATCCCAAAGGTGCCGATCAGGAACAGCATCAGCAGGATCGCTTTCAAGTCCGGCCGCGCCCACACGTAGCGAATCCCTTCGGTGAGGCTGCCTTTGGTGCGCAGCGCCCGCACCTTGATGGCTTGGCCCGAGACGCGCAGGAAGAATAACGACGCCAGCACCGCGAAGAAACTGGAGCCATTGAGCAGGAAAGCCCAGCCGGTGCCGACCGAGGCGATGGTCACGCCGGCCACTGCCGGGCCGATCATGCGTGCCATGTTGAACGAGGTGGAATTGAGCGCGATGGCGTTGGACAAGTCCTTCTCGCCCACCAGTTCGGCGACGAAAATCTGCCGCACCGGCGCATCGAACGCCGAGGCGCAGCCGGACAGGAACGCAAACACGTACACGTGCCACAGCTCGACGAAGCCGGTGATGGTGAACACCCCCAGCGTCAACGCCAGCAGGCCCATGACCGCCTGTGTGACGATCAGCAGTTTGCGCTGGTCGTAGTGGTCCGCCGCAAACCCGGTCCACGGCAACAACAGCAGTTGCGGCCCGAATTGCAACGCCATGACGATACCGACGGCCGCTGCGTTATGCGGGGTGAGCTGGGTGAGTACCAACCAGTCCTGGGCGGTGCGCTGCATCCAGGTGCCGACGTTGGACACCAGCGCGCCGGCTGCCCAGATGCGGTAGTTGGGGCTGCGCAGGGAGCGGAACGTGCCGAGGAAACTCATGTCGGTTTTACGCCCCCCTGTTGTCGAGCAAACCGATTATGGCCTGCGCCGTGCCCGATTCGCCGAGCTTGGGGAATACGTGTTGCAGGCTGTAGGCGTGGGCTTCGGGGTTGGCGTCGGTCATGGCGTCGACGGCCAGGGTTACGTTGAAGCCCAATTCATACGCCTGGCGTGCGGTGGCTTCGACACCCGTGCCGGTGGCCACGCCGGTGACCACCACCTGGGTCACGCCGAGTGCCTTCAAACGCGCCTCAAGATCGGTGTTGGCGAACGCGCCCCAGCTGCGCTTGGTCACCAGAAGGTCGGCGGGCTGCTGATTGAGTTCAGGGATCAGGTCCGCCCAACCCGCTGGCAAATCAGCGCTGCGCCGTGGCCGCTCGGTGCGTCCCGGCGCAAACCCCGTGACATTGACCAGCACCACCGGCAGGCCGCGTTCGCGGAAGGCGTCGAGCAGCGCGCGGGTGCGCTGCACCACCTCGCCAATCGCATGAATGAAGGGGTAACCGATAATGCCGTGTTGCAGGTCCACGATGATCAGGGCAGTTGTTGCATCCAGCGAGGTGACAGCCATGCTATTTCCTCAATCGGGTCATTCAATAATCGGCGAGACGCTCCAGCAATTTCACCGCTGCGGCGAGTTCGTCTTGTTCCTGGGGCGAGAGTTGTTCTTGCAGCGCGCGCAGCAGCCAATCGTCTTTGGCTGCGCGGCTTTCGGTCAGGTGCTTGCGGAACGTGGGGGTCAGTTCGATCAGCGTTTGCCGGCCATCCGTGGGGTCTGGCTTGCCGCTGACCGCCTGCATCACCTCCAGCCCGGCGACGGTGATACGCATCGACTGCGGGCGCACGCTTTCGGCGCGGGCGAGGGCAGACACGGTGGTCGGGCCGTCGCGGTCCAGGCGCAGCAGCACGGACTTTTGCGCGGAGGTGAAATCGTCAGGGTGGGTCTGTTCGCGCAGGCGGCGGATCAGCTTGCCCAGGGAGATGCGCAGTTCGGCGGCCAAGGGGGCGGCGCAGTGGGAGGCGGCAGGTGTGGGCGTGTTGTTCATGCCGGAACGTTAGCAGTCGCGCAGGAAAACTGTACAGTTTTGCTGTATTAAATTTTTTTCATAAACGGCCTTGAAGGTCGGTCGGCCAATAAACGCAAAGCTCGCGCGCCCTGGGTTTATACTGCCCGGCCTCGCAATCAAGCCTTTTCAACTGAACCGAGATACTTCATGAGCAGTTCCCTCTCCCTGACGCCCGCGCGCAAACCCCTTGCGCCGCTGGTGGCGTTAATCGTGCTGGTGCTTGGCGCCGTGTTCCTGCAAAACAGCGTCGGCTCGCGCCAGGTGTTGTTGCTGGTGGTCGGCGCCGCACTGGGCTTGACCCTCTACCACGCCGCGTTTGGTTTCACCTCGGCCTGGCGGGTGTTCATCAATGATCGCCGTGGCGCCGGCCTGCGCGCGCAGATGGTGATGCTGGCGGTGGCGGTGCTGCTGTTCTTCCCGGCGCTGGGGGCGGGCACGTTGTTCGGGCAGCCGGTGGTCGGGCTGGTGGCGCCCGCCGGGGTTTCCGTGGTGTTCGGTGCGTTCATTTTCGGCATTGGCATGCAGCTGGGCGGCGGCTGTGCGTCGGGCACGCTGTTCACCGTGGGCGGCGGCAACGCACGCATGCTGGTGACGTTGCTGTTCTTCATCTGCGGCTCGTTGATCGCCACCCACCACGTGGATTGGTGGTTTGCGCTGCCGGCGTTCCCGGCCGTTTCTATCGTCAAGAGTTTTGGCGTGGTGCCGGCGCTGGCC
>NZ_JBARTQ010000645.1:0-3430 GCF_049645325.1 Pseudomonas sp.
AGCAAGCCCGCTCCCACAGTTGGTGTCCCACAGTTGATCTGTAGTGCGCTCAGGTCTGCATAGGTTCTGCCTACCCACTGGGCCGGCTTTTACGAATTGACCCCAACCGCCTCCCGCCACGACTCTCAACCCATCGATGCAGATCAATCTCTTTTTGTGCAGGGCACCACCACGATGACATTCGACTGGCACTACATGTTTGGTTTGCTCGGCGACCCCGAGTTCTGGCGCGCGACATGGACGGTCATCAAGCTCAGCACCCTGACCTGGCTGTTGAGCATCGCCCTGGGCTTTTTGCTGGCCTTGGCCAAGCAATCGAAAAGCCCGCTGCTCAGCCTGCCGGCGCGTACCTATATCTGGCTGTTTCGCAGCCTGCCGCTGCTGGTGCTGCTGATCTTTATCTACAACTTGCCCCAGGCACTGCCTGGCACCTCGGCCGTGCTGGCTGACCCGTTCTGGTCCGGCCTGTTGGCCCTGGTGATCTGCGAAACGGCGTACGTGGCCGAGATCCATCGCGGCGGTTTGCTGTCGATTCCCAAAGGCCAGGGCGAGGCGGCGCGGGCGTTGGGCTTGCGGTTTTTCGGCACGCAATGGCGGGTGGTGATTCCTCAGGCGCTGCGGGTGGCGTTGCCATCGCTGGCCAACGAGTACATCTCCATCGTCAAGCTCACGTCCCTGGTGTCGGTGATCTCACTTACCGAGATTTTGATGGTCGGCCAGCGCCTCTATTCGCAGAACTTTTTGGTGATCGAAACCATGGCGGCGGTGGCGTTCTTCTACGTGTTTATCGTCACCGTGTTCGACTTTTTGCTCAAACGCCTGGAGCGCTTTCTCGACGTCAACCAGCGCAATGTGTCTCGCGTGCCGGATGCGGCGGTGCTGGCCCTGGCTACCCAACAACGCACGGCGCCGGAGCGCCCGGCCAACACCGGCGTCGCTGCGCTGCAAGCCTCGCGGTTGCACAAGGCTTACAACGACATTGAAGTGCTGGGCTCGGTCAACCTGCAGGTTCAGCCGGGTGAAGTGGTGTCGGTGATCGGGCCGTCCGGTTCGGGCAAAACCACGCTGATTCGCTTGCTCAACGGCCTTGAGCAACTCGACAACGGCGAGATCCATATCAATGGCCTGCCGTTCATTCACCTGAACAAGGTCGGCGCGCAAAAGCCCCAGTTCATCGAGCACGCCGAGCATCGCCTGAACATCGGCATGGTGTTCCAGAGCTTCAACCTGTTCCCGCACTTGAGCGTGCTCGACAACCTGCTGATGGCGCCGAAATACCACCGGCTGGGGCGCACCGATGCGCTCAAGCAACAGGCCTACGCGCTGTTGCACAAGGTGGGCATGCTCGACCACGCCTGGAAGTACCCGCACCAGTTGTCCGGCGGCCAGCAGCAACGTGTGGCCATCGCCCGCGCGTTGATGATGCGCCCGCAAATCATGCTGTTCGACGAGCCGACCTCGGCGCTCGACCCCGAAAAAGTCAACGAAGTGCTGCAGGTGATCGAAGCACTGGCCGGGGAGGGCATCACCATGGTGATCGTCACCCACGAGATGAATTTCGCCTTCAAGGTTTCCGACCGCATCGTCTTCATGGAGAAGGGCCGCGTGGTCTGTGACGACACCCCCGGCGCCTTGCGCAGCGGCCAACACCCACGCGTGGAGGCGTTCCTCAAGGACGTCTCGCTGGCGTGAACCCTTTAACGTTGAGGAAAAAAACAAAATGATCGAGCAAGCTCAAATCGAAGACTTCCAGCGTGACGGATTCCTGGTGGTCGAAGGCGTATTGTCGCCGGATGAAGTGGCCGCGCTGCAACATGACTTCGACCTGTGGGTGGAAGAAAGCCGCCGCCACGCTGAAGGTTGGGGCACCACCGTGGATGGCCGTGCGCGGTTCGACCTGGAGGGCGATCACCGCCCCGATCACCCGTCGCTGCGCCGGGTCAGTTCGCCCACCGAGATTTCCCCGGTGTACGAGCGTGTGGCCTTGCAGTCGCGCATGGCGGCGATTTGCGCACAGTTGATCGGCGCCGGTGGCGCGCGTTTTCACCACAGCAAGATCAACTCGAAACTGCCGCACACCGCGACCCAGGTGAAGTGGCACCAGGACTTTCTGTTCACGCCCCACAGCAATGACGACATCGTCACCGCCTTGCTGATGGTCAGCGAAGTGACCCCGCAAAACGGCCCGCTGAATGTGATCCCCGGCAGCCACAAAGGCCCACTGTGGTCGCACTGGCAGGACCAGCGTTTCACCGGTTCGGTGGACGACACGGTGGTCGCGGAGCACTGCCAGCAACCAGTCGCCTGTTATGGCCCGGCCGGTTCCGTGTGCTTCATGCACACCCGCCTTCTGCATGCTTCAAGCCCTAACGAGACCGAACTGCCGCGCACCTTGTTCATCAGCGTCTACGCCGCTGAAGACGCGCTACCATTCGGCGAAAACCCTTTGCCCAGCGCACACGCCGGCCTGCTGGTGGCCGGTGAAGAAAGCGGTTTGGTGCGCTCCACGGACAACCGCATGCGCTTGCCGCAGAAACCCCGTGGCGCCTCCTTCTTCGTGCAACAGGCCGGCCAAGATTCCGCCACTGCCTAACCCCTAAAACCCTTGCAGGTAATGACCATGACAGCGTTTCAGAAAAGTGTTCGCCCCCTTGCCGTGTGCCTGCTGGGCGCTGCGGTTGCACTGACCTCGTTGGCGGCTTCGGCGTTCCAGCAGGAAGGCAAGATCATCGCCGGTTCCGACGTGACCTTCTTTCCGTATGAGTACATGGATAACAACACACCGGCAGGCTTTGATATCGAGTTCATGGAAGGCCTGGGCAAGGTCATGGGCCGCAAGGTCGAAACCCTCGACACGCGCTTCCCGAACCTGATCACCGGCTTGCAAGCCGGGCGTTTTGACGTGACCAACTCGTCGATGTACATCACCGCCGAGCGGGTCAAGGTCATCGACATGATCCCTTACCTGAAAAGCGGCGAGTCGATCCTCACCCTCAAGGGCAGCCCGTACCAGCCCAAGACACCCGAAGAGTTCTGCGGCCACAAGCTCGGCTCGATGGGCGCCACGTCCTGGCTGGCGCAGATGCACAAACTGTCGGATGAATACTGCGTGGCCAAGGGCATGAAGCCGATTGAAATCAGCGAATACAGCACCGACCCGCAAACCACCCAGGCCTTGCTGGCCCACGCCGTCGAAGCGCAGATCACCGACGCCGCCGTGGCCCGTGGTGTGATCGACAAGCTCGGCAGCCGCGTGGTGATTTCATCCGACACCCTGATCTACCCGGTGCTCAATGGCTTCGGCGTGAAAAAGGGCAACGATGACGTGAAGAAAGCCCTGCTCGATGGCCTGGAAAAATACCGCGCCACGCCTGAGTACGCCGCGTTGCTCAAGAAGTACAACTTCCAGGCACCGACCGACGCAGACATC
>NZ_JBARTQ010000646.1:0-3660 GCF_049645325.1 Pseudomonas sp.
CGAAGGCGGTGTGTCAGCCAGTACATCTGCTACTGAAAGACCGCCTTCGCGAGCAAGCCCGCTCCCACATTTTGATTTTTCAGCGTTCCCACTATCAGCTCAGGTTTTCGAGGGTCTGCGTGTCCCAGCCATGCGTCTTGATCGCCAGGTAAAGCATGCCGATGGTCAGCGGCACCTTGTCGCCACGCCCTTTGGCACGACGCTTGAGGAACACGTCGAACACCGGCGGCTGGAAGTAACGATAAGCATCGTAGTCGCCCAGGTCGAGCGCAAAATCCTGTTCCAGCGCTTCCATGAACTGCTTGGCCTCGGCGCCGTCGCAACCCAGGTCAAAATTGATCGAGGTGTCGAGGCGAATCGCTTTGTGTTTCGGCAGGCCGATTTCTTCGTGCAGCAATTGCAGGAGCTGCTGCATGGCCGGGTCTTCGGGGAAGTGGGGGGCGAGGTTCATGGTGGGGGCACGCAGGAGTGAGTGGACGGAGGCGGCTGACTGTACGCGACGGTGTTTGTTTCGCGCCTGGATCAAGCCGATGCCAGTGATAAGGATGATAAACGCGATAGTGCTGTTGATGGACTCATGGGCCGATAAAGTCAGTGTAGGTATCGGCGCAAATATCAGTACCAGCCCGCTGACCAGCAAGGTGAGCCCAAAGCCTATCCGATAGGTGTAGTTTTTTATCAACGCAAAGGTCAGCCATTGCAGGGCGACGATCAAGGCTAACTCAAGATAAAAGTTCACGCTGTTCTGCCGGGACAGTTGAGAGGTTGTTAGTTTCGGTCATGCGAAGGGGCGTTATGTAGAGGGTTGAGCAGGTGTTTTAAGCAGTTTGGGAAGGGGGCTACGCAGTGTTTGGCGGTTTCTTACAGAGACTTCCGGTTTTGCGGTTTGACAGCGGTTTGTTGGGCAGCATCCGTTGAGTGTCTGAGCCGAGCTTGCCCGCGATGGCGGTGAGTCAGATACAGAAGTGTAGGCTGACATACCGCTATCGCGGGCAAGCCCGCTCCCACATTAGGATCTGTGTTTTCCTGCTGCATCTTCGGAATATTCCCACTTCGGCCCTAGGCCACTCTTCACCCTGTGTATCATCCTGTCTCTTTTTTCCTTGCGACCTTTCTCGATTCGCGGAACGTGCTGGTCTATGTTTTGGGCTCGTTCAGCGGTCAATGGAGTGACAGCTTATGCACCACACCCTCCAACAGGTCTTTGGTTATCCACAGTTTCGCCTGGGCCAGGAAGAAGCGGTCAGCGCCGTGCTGGCCGGTCGTTCGGCAGCCGCCATTTTTCCTACCGGTTCTGGCAAGTCCCTTTGTTATCAGCTGTCGGCAGTGTTATTGCCGCACCTGACGCTGGTGGTGTCGCCGCTGCTGGCGTTGATGCAGGACCAGCTTGGTTTTTTGAAGCGCCACGGCATTTCGGCGGGCAGCATCGATTCGGCCCAAAGCCGCGAGGATGCCAATGACGTGATGGCCCGCGCACGCTCGGGTGAGTTGAAAATCCTGATGATTTCCGTGGAGCGCCTGAAGAACGAGCGCTTCCGTAATTTCCTGCAAAGCGTGCAGATCTCGTTGTTGGTGGTGGACGAGGCGCACTGCATCTCCGAGTGGGGCCACAACTTCCGTCCCGACTATTTGAAGCTTCCGGACTACCAGCGTCAGTTCAATATCCCACAAGCGTTGCTGCTGACGGCTACGGCCACGCCCAAGGTGATTGCCGACATGCAGGCCAAGTTCGCCATTGCGCCGAACGACGTGATCACCACGGGCTTCTACCGGCCGAACCTCAACTTGCTGGTCGAGCCGGTCGCGGGTGTGGATAAGCGTCGGCGGCTGGTCGCGTGGATGAGCGAGCGGCCCAACCAGCCGAGCATCGTCTACGTCACCCTGCAAAAAACCGCCGAGCAGATTGCCGATCACTTGAACCGCAATGGCATCCAGGCCGAGGCCTACCACGCCGGTTTGCCCCACGACAAACGCGAGGGCATCCAGCAGCGCTTTATGGGCGGGCACTCCAATTGCATTGTCGCCACCATCGCGTTTGGCATGGGCATCGACAAGAGTGACATCCGCAATGTGGTGCACTTTGACCTGCCCAAATCCATCGAGAACTACAGCCAGGAAATCGGCCGTGCCGGGCGTGATGGGCAGCCTTCGGACTGCCTGGTGCTGGCCAACCGTGACAGCCTCAACGTGTTGGAAAACTTTGTGTACGGTGACACGCCGGAGCAGGAAGGCATCCGTCGCGTGCTGGAGGAGTTGCAAGCGGCGTGCGGCGAGGGGCAGTGGGAGTTCTTGCTGAGGTCGCTGTCGGACCACAGCAACATTCGTGAATTGCCGCTCAAGACGTTGCTGGTGCAGCTGGAGCTCAAGGGTGTGATCGCGCCGCGCTACGCGTTTTACGCTGAATATCGCTTCAAGTATTTGATCGAACCCGAGGCTTTGCTGGCGCGCTTTTCCGGTGAGCGGCAACAGTTTGTCGCGGCGATTATCCAGGTGTGTCATCGCGCCAGAACCTGGGCGACCGTTGATTTCGATGCGCTGTACCAACAGCACAATGCCGAGCGCAACCGGGTGGTGAAGGCGCTGGATTACTTCCAGGAACAGGGCCTGATCGAGCTGGAAAGCAAGCAGATGACCGAGGTCTACAGCCTGCTGAATACTGACTTTGACCCGCAGGTGTTGAGCGCCGAGTTATACACAGGCTTCAAGCAGCACGAAGTGGGCGAGGTGGCGCGCATTCACGCCATGCTCGACCTTTTCGCCACGGAACAGTGCCTGGGGCAGCGCCTGGCTCATTACTTCGGCGATGAAAATGCGCCGCAGCGGTGTGGTCATTGCTCGGTGTGTCATGGCCATGTCGCCTATTTGCCACCGCCGCCGAGTTTGCCGGCGCTTGTGGATAAAAACTTCATGGGGCTGTGCGGTGAATTTATCCACAGGCATCATGAAGCGACCGGCGATTTACCGGGCGCGGAACGCCTGGCGCGATTTCTGGGCGGCATCATCGTGCCGTTGTTTTCCAAGCTGAAAGCGCGGGGTATTCCGGGTTTTGCGGCGCTGGAGGATTACCCTTACGCCGAGGTGCGCGAGTGGGCCGAGGCCCATTTGAATGATCTCTAACCCCTTTGACGAGACCTGCACATGCCTGATTCAACGCCTCAGCGCGGTGACTACCGCCACTTCCAGCCGATCATCACGCGTTGGCACGACAATGATGTGTATGGCCATGTGAACAACGTCACCTATTACAGCTTCTTCGACACGGCGGTGAATACCTACCTGATTGAAGAAGGCGGGTTGGATATTCATGACGGTGAAGTGGTGGGGTTTGTGGTGAGTTCGGCGTGTGATTATTTCGCCTCGATTGCCTATCCCGACCGTATAGAAATCGGCCTGCGGGTGGGCAAGTTGGGTAACAGCTCGGTGCAGTACGAGTTGGCGGTGTTCAAGTCAGGCGAGGACGAAGCCTGCGCGGCGGGGCGCTTTGTGCATGTGTTTGTGGACCGAGGGTCGAACCAGCCGGTGACGATTCCGGGCAGGTTGCGCGAGGCGTTGCAGCGGTTGGTGGTGTGACGCAGCCGTTGTGAGTAATGAAGATCAAATGTGGGAGCGGGCTTGCTCGCGAAGGCGGAGTATCAGTCGACTTATGAGTGACTGATACTC
>NZ_JBARTQ010000647.1:0-14036 GCF_049645325.1 Pseudomonas sp.
GGGCATGCCGAGCCTAGGCGAGGCACCGAGTGGAGGGGCAAGAGCGTTTTGCTTACTTTTGCGCTCTATCAAAAGTGAGCCGCTGTAAGAGCGGAACCCCTATCAGCAAAAACGCAAACAACGGATATGTACCCCACAAACCAACCCTTACATCAACCCAACCGCGCCGCCGCCCGCGCCACAATCTCACCACGCACCCGACGCGACTCCGCCGTGCGTTTATGGGCCTCTTCCAGCACATGCGCGGGCGCAGTCTCCGGGCTGCCCGAATCGAACGGCGGCGCCGGCGCGTATTCAATCTGCAACTGCACCAATTGCGCGGCCGCCTCGCTGTACAACTCTGCCGCGAGGGTCAGGGCAAAGTCGATCCCGGCCGTGATACCGCCACCGGTGAACAGGTTGCCGTCACGCACCACCCGCGCCTGCACCGGGATCGCACCGAGCGGCGCGAGCAGGTCGTGGTAGGCCCAATGCGTCGTCGCCTTGCGCCCGCGCAACAAACCCGCGGCGCCCAGCACCAAAGAGCCGGTGCACACCGACGTCACGTAACGCGCCGAATTCGCCTGGGCCTTCAGAAAATCGAGCGTGGGCACGTCTTCCATCAGCGCGCCGACGCCGGAACCGCCGGGCACACAAATCACATCCAGGCTCGGGCAGTCGGCATAGGTGGTTGTCGGGGTGAACACCAGGCCGGTGCTGGAGGTGACGGGCGCCAGGTCCTTCCACACCAGGTGCAGTTTCACGTCCGGCAGCGAACCCAGCACGTCATAGGGGCCGGTAAGGTCCAGTTGCTGGATGCCGGGGAACAACAGAAAGCCGATCTGCAAGGTCATGAATGAGGCTCCGATAAGGGGGGTGGACGGCTTCACTCTAGTGGCCTAGGCTTTGGCGAATACGCCATTGAACCCACGAATCACGCCAATCATGCCTCGACTCATCCACGTACTCGCTTTTGATAATGCCCAGGTGCTCGACGTGACCGGGCCATTGCAGGTCTTTGCGTCGACCAATGACCTGTATCGCCAGCGCGGGCTGCCGTTGCCCTACGCCGTGTCGGTGATTGCTGCACAGTCAGCACCGGTAATGACCTCCGCCGGCCTGGCGCTGGTGGCCGAGCCGCTGCCCGCCTTTGATAAGCCCAGCGACACCCTGGTGATCGCCGGAGGCTGGGGCGTGTACGGCGCCGCCGAAGACCCGGCGCTGGTGGAGTGGGTGCGCGAGAAAGCCCGGCACACCCGGCGCATGACCTCGGTGTGCACCGGCGCTTTCCTGCTGGCCGCCAGCGGTTTGCTCGACGGCTGCCGCGTGGCCACTCATTGGACGCGCTGTGAAGAACTGGCGCGCAAGTTTCCGGCGCTGACGGTGGAGTCCAACCCGATCTTCATTCAGCAAGGCGCGGTATGGACCTCTGCCGGGGTCACGGCCGGCATCGACTTGTGCCTGGCGCTGGTAGAGGAAGACCTCGGCCGCGCCGTCGCCCTGGAAGTGGCGCGGCACCTGGTGGTGTTTCTCAAGCGCCCGGGCGGGCAGTCGCAATTCAGCGTCGCCTTGTCCCTGCAAAAGGGCGACAGCCGCTTCGCCGACCTGCACGCCTGGATGGCGGAAAACCTGACCCTGGACCTCAACATCGCAACCCTCGCCGCGCAAGCTGGCATGAGCGAGCGCAGTTTCGTGCGCCACTACCGTACCGAGACCGGGCAAACCCCCGCGCGCGCAGTCGAGCTGATTCGCGTTGAAACTGCGCGCCGGCAACTGGCCGACAGTGTGGCGTCGATCAAGCGCATCGCCGTGCAATGCGGTTTTGGCTGCGAGGAGACGCTGCGGCGCAGTTTCCTGCGCACCCTGGCGGTCACGCCCCAGGCCTACCGCGAGCGTTTCTGCGACCCCGCTTGAACGAAAACGTACACATCTGGATCAAGGTGCTATGTTGGCGGGATTACCTTTTCCGCAGTGATCTCCCCCAACTGCGCCGCTATTCCCTCCGCCCCCCCGGCGTGACCTGCCTCATGAAACCAATGCCTGCGATCAGCACCGATCCTCTGCGGGACGATTGCGCGAGCGAGCCCATTCATATTCCCGGGACGATCCAGCCCCACGGAGTGTTGTTAACGCTGAGCGAGCCCGCACTGGTGGTGCTGCAAGCCAGCACCAATGCGAATGCCGAGTTGGGCCTGGGCCCGGCGCCGTTGTCCGGGCAGGCCTTGGGCAGCCTTGTCGGCGATGACGCGCTGGTCAGCCTCCGCAGAGCGTTGGCCGACCTGGACGCCGATGAAGACGAGCTGCATCAGGTGACGCTCAATGGCATGCTGTTTGACGCCTTGTTGCACCGCCATCAGGGTTTGCTATTCCTGGAACTGGAGCGCTCCGTGACGCCTCGGCATGCCGCCGCGCTGCACGTGGCGCGCACCTTGCGCCGCCTGCAGTCGGCCAGGACCCTTGATGGGCTGTACCAGACATGCGTCACCGAGATCCGCGCACTGACCGGCTATGACCGCGTCACCTTGTACCGTTTTGAGCAGGAAGGGCATGGCAAAGTCATCGGTGAATCCCTCAGTGACGGCATGCAGCCGTACCTGGGCCTGTGTTTCCCCGCCTCGGATATTCCGCCCCAGGCCCGTGAACTCTATCGACTGAACTGGATTCGGGTGATTCCCGATGCGGCCTATGTGCCGGTGCCGATCCTGCCGGCCATGCGCCCCGACAACGGCCGCGCCCTCGACCTCAGCTTCGCGGTGCTGCGCAGCGTTTCGCCGGTGCACTGCCATTACCTGAAAAACATGGGCGTGCGCTCATCCATGAGCATCTCTCTGATCAAGGACGACCAGCTCTGGGGCCTGATCACGTGCGGCCATCGCGAACCCCTGCGCGTGCCCCATGAGTTGCGCATGTCGTGCACCAGCATCGGTCAATTATTGTCGATGCAGATCACCTTTCTTCAGGAAAAGGAGGCGCGGCGTCAACAGCAGGAAAAAACCGGCATGATCGACGCACTGGTCAGCGCCATGGCCGCTGACACGGGCGACGTGATGGAAAGCTTGCTGCCACACGCGCAAACCCTGTTGAACCTGACGGCCGCCACAGGGCTGGCGATTCTGGTGGAAAAACGCCTGCATCTCTTCGGTGTTTGCCCGAGCGAGGCTGACATCCGCGCCTTGTATCCGTGGATTCAACAGCAGGGCAAAGGCGTGGTGGTCACCCACCAATTGTCTGCCGACTTCGCGCCGGCCGCCGCCTATCAAACCCAGGCCAGCGGCGTGTTGGCGTTTCGCTTGCCCAAACCTGTGGACAATGCGGTGATGTGGTTTCGTACCGAGGTCCAAACCACCGTGCAGTGGAGCGGAGAGCCCATCAAACACCGCGATGAGCCGACTCAGGCCCTGAACCCGCGGCTGTCATTTGAGCGCTGGAAGCAGGCGGTCGACGGCCAGGCGCTGCCGTGGTCGGCCTCGGAGCTGCAGGCGGTCGAGAGCCTGCGCCGCAATGCCCTGGAACATGACCTGGCGCGGCAAGTGCAGCGCGAACATGCCGCCGTGCGCGCACGGGATGAAATGGTGGCGGTGGTTTCCCACGACTTGCGCAGCCCGTTGACGATCCTGCTGATGCAATGCGGCATGATGCGCAAGATGGTGCCCGCCGATGACACCAAGGCCACCCATCGCTTGAACACGGCGATTCAAACCATGCAGACCGCGACGTCGCGGATGAACACCTTGCTCGAAGACCTGATCGACATCTCACGCATTGAGGCCGGGCGTTACCAGGTGACCCTGCAACCGCTGGAAGTGGCGGCGACCCTGGACCAGCTCGGCTTGATGTGGCACCCGCTGGCGGCGGCCAAAGGCGTCAATCTCACCTGGCGCAGCGAGCCGGGGCTGCGCGTACTGGCGGACCCGGAGCGGCTGTTCCAGGTGTTTTCCAACCTGCTCGGTAATGCCCTGAAGTTCACCGACCTGGGTGGGACGATCGAAGTGATTGCCCAGGCAGCAAACGAGGAAGTGCTGTTTCGTGTGTGTGACAACGGCTCCGGCATCGGCGCGGCGCAATTGCCCTTCATCTTTGAGCGCTATTGGACTTCCCGCGAGAGCAACCCCACGGGCACCGGTCTGGGTTTGTATATTTCCCATGGGATCATCGAAGCCCACGGCGGCACGCTCTGGGCGGAAAGCGTGGAGGGGCAGGGCAGTGTCTTCAGTTTCAGGATCGGGGCGGCGCACTGACTCACGTGCGATCGAGTAACTCGCAGATCGCCGCAAGCGTAGCCGCCGGGGCTTCCTGGGGAATGTTGTGACCTACGCCAGCCAGGACCTCGCGCCGGTACACGCAGTTGAAATGCTCCACATCGTCATCCTCCACCGGGGCCGGGCCTACACCGTCATCGGCGCCGCACAGGGAAATGGTCGGTACCGAAATCGGCGGTTGCAGCGCCAGGGCTTGCTCGATGGCCTCCAGCGCCGGGTCGCCAGGCGCGTACATGAAACGGTGGCGGTAGGAGTGAACCACCACCTCGACGAAGTCCGGGTTATCAAACGATGGCGCGGTCTGGCCGTACAGGCCCGGCCCCTCGGCCCAGCTCGGCGACCACAGCGTCCACAGCAACTCGCAGAGCGCCCGGCGATTGGCAGTCAAACCGTCCACGCCGCGCTGGGTGTGAAAGTAGAACTGGTACCACAACCGATGCTCCGTTTCAGGCTGCCGAGGCTTGAGCGAGCCGGCGATGTCCTGGATGTTGTAGCCATCCCCGGTCACCAACCCGCGCACTCGCTCTGGCCACAACGCGGCGACAATGCACGCGGCGCGTCCGCCCCAGTCATAGCCTGCGAGCGTGGCCTGAGGGATGGACAGCGCATCCATGAAATCCAGCAGGTCCTGGGCCAGCGCCGCCTGTTGCCCGGAGCGCATCACCTGGTCATTGATAAACCGCGTAGGGCCATAACCGCGCAGGTACGGCACCAATACCCGGCAACCGCGCTCGGCCAGGGCCGGCGCAATTGCATCGTAGCCACGCGGGTCATACGGGAAGCCATGCAGCAGGATCACCGGCTCACCGTCCTCGGGGCCGTGGGTTTCATACGCCACATCGAGCATGGGCGTGCGGACAAACAGCAGCGGGGCGGTGGTGGTCATGGTGGACTCTGTCGAAGTAACCGAAGAAGCAGGAACTCTAGTCGAAACGGATGACGGAGAGTGGTGTGGTTTGAGGCAATGGTCTTACTTGTCTAGACCCAGGTCGGCGCTGCTCAGCACATGCTTGAAATGATGCCGCCACACATCCACCCCCAGTTTCCCCGTGCGATCCAGCGACGAGCCCACCGTCAGGTCGCTGATCAGCGTCGGTTGCAAACCTGCATCGAACAAGGCAAACCCGGCCGCCAGCACGCACGTGTCGGTCTGAATTCCGCACACCAGCACACGCTCCGGCGCGAGGCTTTTGAGGTGGTCGATCGTCTCGGGCGTCGGCGCGTAGCCGTGTTTGATGAAGATGCGATCCGCCGCAATCAGGCTGTCGTCATCCGGTGCGGGCTGCCAGCCCAGTTGGCGGGCGAAGGGCGTGATGCTTTCGTCGTGGCGCTCCACGGTGGCCACCGACGGCAGGCGCCCAAGGAGGGCGTTGATGCCGTCGACCAACCAGGCGGGCGGTTTGAAGGAGGGTTGCACGTCGATGATCAGCAGTACCTGGCGCATGGGCTTCCCGTTATCAATCGAGCGGCTGCCCATTGTGCACAGGCCACCTCAGGGTTGCCAGGTGGTCTTCTCTCCGCTGAGCTTGCGGTCCAGGAACGTGGCTGCACTGATCAGCGCCAAATGGCTCAAGGCCTGGGGCGTATTGCCAAGGTGGCGGGCCTGGCTGTCGAATTCCTCGGCATACAGGCCCAGCGGGTTGGCGTAACGCAGCAGCTGTTCGAATTCCAGGTGCGCTTTCTCTACTTGCCCGGCGCGCGCCAGGCATTCGACGTACCAGAACGAACACGCGGCAAACGCGCCTTCAGTGCCTTGCAGGCCATCGATCTGGCTGTCGTCGTTGCGATAGCGGTAGACCATGCCGTCGCGCACCAGGCTTTTCTGGATCGCTTCGAGGGTCGACAACCAGCGCGGGTCGGTGGCCGCGACGAAGCGCACCAGCGGCATCAGCAGCATCGAGCCATCCAGCGCGGTGCTGCCGATGTGCTGCACAAAATGCCCGCGCTCTTCGTTCCAGAAATTGCTCCAGATGTCGGCGTAGATCGCCTGGCGCGTCTGGTCCCAGCGCGCAAACGGCGCGGGCAGCGAACGTTTGGAGGCCAGGCGGATCGCGCGGTCCAGCGCCACCCAACACATCAGGCGCGAATGCAGGAAGTGATGCTGCTCACCGCGCATTTCCCAAATGCCTACGTCCTCGGTGTTCCAGATTTCGCACACCTGATCGGCCACTTCCACCGTGTGTTTCCAGCCTTCGTGGGAAATGGCTTCGCCATATTTGTTGACCAGGTACACCGCGTCCATCAGCTCGCCATAAATATCCAGCTGGATCTGGTCGAACGCTTCATTGCCGATGCGCACGGGCTTGGCGCCGCCGTGGCCGCTGAAGTGATCCAGCTCGGTTTCCGGCAGTTCCTGGCGGCCGTCGATGCCATAGAGGATATTGATTTTGGTCGGCTGGCCGCAGCAATCGCTGACCCGGCCTTTGAGCCAGCGCATGTAGGCGTTGGCTTCCTCGACGAAGCCCAGGCGCATGAACGCATACACCGTGAACGAAGCATCGCGGATCCAGGTGTAGCGGTAATCCCAATTGCGCTCGCCACCCGGCGTTTCCGGCAGGCCGAAGGTGGCGGCGGCGATGATGGCGCCGTGTTTGCGCGAAGTCAGGAGCTTCAGCGCCAGGGCCGAGCGGTTGACCATTTCGCGCCAGCGCCCACGGTAGTTGGATTGGGCGATCCAGCCACGCCAGAACTTCAGGGTGTGCGCCAGGACGAGGTCGGTGCAGCCGCAGTCGACGCGCTCGTCGTCCACGCTGCCGAAGACGAATTCTGCGCCTTCGTCCTGCGCCAGGGAAAAGGTGGCGACGGCGGCATTGTCTTCGATCTGCAGCGGGTGGCTGCCCGCGAGGCGCAGGCCGGGCTGGCCGTCGGCGGTGAAGTGCACCTTGCCGTCGACATCGCTGGCGTGGGTCGGTGCGCGCGCGTAGTCATGGCGCACGGCGCAGCGCAGGTGAATGGTCGCCTTGCCGCTGACCACGCGCACGCGGCGAATCAGCAGCGGCAAATCGTCGATTTCTTCACTGATCACCAGCAAATCAGTGATTTCCACCACGGCCTCATCGCTGAGCCAACGGGTTTGCAGCACGTTGGTGTCGGGTAAATAGATCTGTTCGCGGCGGGCGTCGGGCAGGTCGGGCGTGAGTTGGAAAGTGCCCGCGTCGGGGGTGTCGAGCAGCGCGCAAAAGATCGACGGGCTGTCGAATTCCGGCCAGCAGAAAAAGTCGATGCTGCCCTTGTCGTTGATCAACGCCGCACTGCGCATGTCGCCGATGATGCCGTGGGCATCGATAGCGCTTTGGGGTTCGTTCTTTAAATCAACCATTGCCACGAAACTCCGGATAAAGGCTCATGCCGCCGTCAATGAACAGGGTACTTCCCACCACATAATCGGAGGCGTCGCTGGCCAGCCAGACCACAGCGTTGGCCACGTCTTCCACGTCACCGACGCGGCCATAAGGGATCAACTTGAGCAGTTCTTGTTCCGCTGCGCCTTCGGTGGCTGCGCGGTTGATTGCCGTGCGGATCGCGCCAGGCGCAATGCCATTGATGCGAATGCGCTGCTCGCTGACTTCCTGGGCGAGGGTGCGCATCAGCATTTCCACGCCGCCCTTGGACGCGGCGTAATTCACGTGCCCGGCCCAAGGGATGATCTGGTGCACCGAGCTCATGTGGATGATCTTGCCGGCGGCCCGTGACACGCCCTCGCGCACGCCCTGGCGATTGAAAATACGCACGGCGGCGCGGGCACAGAGAAACTGGCCGGTGAGGTTGACGCCGATCACGGTGTTCCAGTCATCGAGGGTCATGTCGACCAGGTTGGCGTCTTTTTGCAGGCCGGAGTTGGCGACCAGGATGTCCAGGTGGCCGAAGGCGTCGAGGGTCTGGGCGAACAGGCGTTCTACGTCTGCTTCTTTGGAGACATCGCCACCGACCGCAATCGCCCGCCCGCCGTTGGCGTTGATCTGCGCCGCCAGGGCCTCGGCCGGTGCCGCCTGGGAGTTGTAGTTAAGGACCACCGCGGCCCCGGCTTCCGCCAGTGCCTTGGCTGCACCCGCACCGATGCCGGAACTGGCGCCGGTGACCAGGGCCACTTGTTGCTGCAATGAAATCTGCATCGCCCACCCACCGTTTTATGAGAGTCCTTTCAGCTGACTAACGCGGCAGCGCACAAGTTCACCGGTGGGCCAGGCGACAGGTAGCAATTGCTCCGCTTAATAGGAAGCATTACTATTCACGCCCCCGCCTCCCCAGTGTTCACGCGATGACTCCTCAGCCGCCCCGCAGAACAGGCTTCTTCGAGCATTACGAAGAGTTGATCGGAACCTGGACACGCCGCCTGAGAAACCGTCAGCAGGCCGAAGACCTGGCCCACGACACCTTTGTGCGAGTGCTTGAGTCGCGTTCGACCGAGGTTGCGCAACCGCGTGCCTACTTGCACCAGACGGCGCGCAATATTGCGGTAGATGCCTATCGCCGCGAAGACCGCCGCGAGGCATTGGCGCTGGAAGCCTTTGATCAGAGCTCGCCCCACAGCGGCGACCCGGAGCAGTACATGCACGCGATCCAGCTGGCGGACTCTATCGAGCAGGCCTTGGCGGAGCTTCCGCTCAACTGTCGCAAGATCTTCATCTGGCAGAAAATCGAAGGCCTCACCCAGCAGGAAATTGCCGTGCGCCTGGGGTTGTCAAAAAACATGGTGGAAAAGTATATGATCCGCACCCTGCGGCATCTGCGTGACCGCCTGGATGCGATGGCCCCATGACCCGCTTTGAAACAGGATCTTCCATGATGGATAGCCATGCTCGCGATGAAGCCGCGCACTGGTTTGTACGCCTGCAAGACGCCGAGTTGAGCGCTGAGGAGCGCCAGCGCTTCGACGCCTGGCGTGCGCAAAAGCCTGAGCACCAATACGAGTTCGACGTGCTCCAGGGGCTGTGGAGCGCCACCGATTTGCTGCCCAAGGCGCGTTTGCAGGCGTTGTGCGAAGCGCCAGTCGAGCGTCCCAAGCGCCGTGGAATTGTACGGTATGCGGTCGCCGCCAGTGTGCTGGCGGTGGCCTTGGGGCTGGGGCTGTTCAGTGGGCTGGATCACCCCAAACCCTACAGCGCCGAGTTCAGTACGCGTGTGGGCGAGCATCGTCAGGTGGCGTTGCCCGACGGCTCGGTGATGGATCTGAACAGCCGCAGCGTCGTCGCGGTGCACTTTGAAAAGGGCCGCCGCGGCGTGGAGCTCAAACAAGGCGAGGCGATGTTCAGTGTCGAGCACGACACCAGCCGCCCATTTGTAGTGGCGGCCGGGGCAGGGCAGGTGACAGTGACCGGCACCCGTTTTGACGTGCGCCGGGATGACGACCAGACGCGTGTGGTGGTCGAGGCTGGCACGGTCAAGGTGCAAGGGCGCGCGCCGGATGACATCGTCACGCTCACTGCTGGCCGGGGGACGCATATCGACAGCCAGGGCAACGTAGTGGCGGCCTATGCCGTGAACCCCGAAGAATTGACCGCCTGGCGCACCGGCAAGCTGGTGTTCAATAACGCCAGCCTGGGTGAGGTGGCGCGGGAAGTGTCGCGTTATCGCGAGCAGCCGTTGCGCGTCAGTACGGCGGCGGTGAGTAACCTGCGCTTGACCAGCGTGTTCAAGGCCAACGACACCGATGCCCTGCTCAAGGCCCTGCCGCACATCCTGCCGGTCGCCCTGCGAACCTTGCCGGACGGCAGCCAGGAAATAATTTCACACTGACGTTCAGGTTTTTTTCGAGTTCTTCGTCTTCTCCTGCAACTGCAACTGGTTTGCATTAACAGCCGCACACTCTTGCGATTACAGGACTAGGTTCGACGTGAAAAAACTGGCCGTCTACACCCGTAAAGTGAACAACAATAAAATCTCCCGCTGGGCGCCGCTTGCGTTGGCGCTCGCCGTGAGTGCAGCGCTGCCTGCGGCCTACGCGGACGACGGTATCCATATCCGCGCCCAACCCCTGGGCGCTGCGCTGAGCCAACTGGGCCAGCAGACGTCCCTGCAAGTGTTCTTCAGCCCTGACATGGTTGCGGGCAAGCAAGCCCCTGCGGTCGATGGCAACCTGTCACCGGAACAAGCCCTGCGCCGACTGCTGCAAGGCAGCGGCCTGGATTACCAGATCGACGCCGGTTCGGTGACCTTGCGCCCGCTGAGCAACGGCACCGGTGAGGCGGGCTCGCCGCTGGAGTTGGGCGTCACAGACGTCAAGGTGGTCGGTGACTGGCTGGGCGATGCCAACGCCGAACTGGTGCAAAACCACCCTGGCGCGCGCACGGTTGTGCGCCGTGAAGCCATGGTGGAGCAGGGCGCGATGAACGTGGGCGACGTGTTGCGCCGTATCCCTGGCGTGCAGGTGCAGGAAGCCAACGGCACCGGTGGCAGCGATATTTCCCTCAACGTTGGCGTGCGTGGTCTTACTTCGCGCCTGTCGCCGCGTTCCACCGTGCTGATCGACGGCGTGCCGGCGGCGTTCGCCCCGTATGGCCAGCCACAGCTGTCGATGGCGCCGATTTCCGCCGGCAACCTGGACAGCATCGACGTGGTCCGTGGCGCCGGCTCCGTGCGTTACGGGCCACAGAACGTCGGCGGTGTGATCAACTTCGTGACCCGCGCGATCCCGGAGAAATTTTCCGGTGAAGTGGGCACCACCCTGCAAACCTCAGAGCACGGTGGCTGGAAACATGTCGACAACGCATTTATCGGTGGCACCGCCGACAATGGCATCGGCGTCGCGTTGCTGTATACCGGCGTGAATGGCAACGGCTATCGCGAAGGCAACAACTCCAACGACATCGACGATGTGATCCTCAAGACTCACTGGGCGCCCACCGATCAAGACGATTTCTCGTTTAACCTTCACTATTACGACGCCAGCGCCGACATGCCCGGCGGCCTGAACCAGAAGCAGTTCAGCGCCAACCCGTACCAGTCGGTGCGTGACTGGGACAACTTCACCGGGCGCCGCAAAGAAGTGTCCTTCAAGTACATCCGCCAGATCGACGACCGTACCCAAGCCGAAGTGCTGACTTACTACAACGACAGCTTTCGTGGCAGCAACATTGCCAACCGCGACTTGAAGACCATCGGCTCCTACCCGCGCAGTTATTACACCTTCGGCATTGAACCGCGGGTGTCCCATGTGTTTGACCTGGGGCCCAGCACCCAGGAAGTCAGCGTCGGTTACCGCTACCTCAAGGAGGGCATGCATGAGCAGGCCAGCAGCCTGAACCTGGTCGACAATGTGCCGACGCCCGGCGGGCAAAGCGATGGGCACGTTTACCAGGACCGCACCGGCGGCACTGTTGCCAATGCGTTCTATATCGATAACAAAATTGATATCGGCAAATGGACGATCACACCGGGTATTCGCTTCGAAGACATCGAGACCACGTGGCACGATCGCCCGGTCGTCGCCCTCAACGGTGTGCGCACTGTGGAGAAAAACCGCAAGATCGAAAGCAACGAACCGCTGCCGGCATTGAGCGTGATGTACCACATTTCCGATGCCTGGAAAGTGTTCGCCAACTACGAAACCTCATTCGGCAGCCTGCAATATGCCCAGATCGGGCAAGGTGGCCGGGTCAATCAGACGGCCGATGGCCTGAACCCGGAAAAAGCCAAGACCTACGAGATCGGTACGCGCTACAACGACAGCGTGTGGGGCGGTGAAGTGACGCTGTTCTACATCGACTTCTCGGATGAACTGCAATACGTCAGCAACGATGTGGGCTGGACGAACCTGGGCGCGACCAAGCACCAGGGCATCGAAACCTCGGCCCACTACGACCTGTCGAACCTGGACCCGCGCCTCGACGGTTTGAGCGCCAGCGCCGGTTTCACCTACACCAAGGCCACCGCCGAGGGCGATGTTCCATTCAAGGGCCGCGACTTGCCGCTGTACTCCCGTGAAGTGGCGACGGCGGGCCTGCGCTACGACATCAACCACTGGACCCATAACCTGGACGTGTATGCCCAGTCCGGCCAGCGCGCGCCAGGCACCGGCACCACCTACATCACCCAGGGCACCGCCGATGGCCAGTACGGCGATATTGCGGGTTATGTCTCGGTCAACGTACGCAGCGGTTATGACTTCGGTGCGCAGCTGTCGAACCTGAAAGTGGGTGTGGGCGTGAAAAACGTCTTCGACCAACAGCACTACACGCGCTCCAGCGACAACAATGCCGGGTTGTACCTGGGCGAGCCACGTACGTTCTTCGTACAGGCCAGCGTCGGTTTCTGACCTGCCAACCGATGTGAAAATCGCAGCTCAAGGGCTGCGATTTTTTTTGCCTTTTTCCGGGTGTCAGCGGGCCACTGACGGCGTGTACAGGAACTGTTTGCGTCAGTTTGCCACTCAAGGTGACCCAGCGGCTTTGATCGTACTGGCCGCTTTTCAGACTTTGAGTCAGGGCCCAGACATGACTGCAACTTCGTCTCAATCCGGCCAGCCGGGCCGCGGTGATGCTTTTCGCGGCATTGATCGTCCAGCCTCGTTGAAAGGCGAGGGCACCCCTCAGGACGCTCTCTGCGCGGCCCTGTCGAACGCTTACGCCGAAGAGGCGCGGCGCATGAAAGCCTTCGCGGGTCAACGCAAGTTCCGGGCGCCAGTTGCCGAAGATTTCGCCCGTGGCATGTTGGCGCCTGAACCTTCAAGACGCATGGATCAACGATTGCCGAGGCCGCCCAATGGCGCATGGGCAGTACTGCTCAATGGCCTGACAACGTGGTGGCGCAGCCTGTAACCGGGTTGAACACGCGCCGTGGCTTTTTTACATGCTGTTATTGGTATTCCCCTGCTGACCGGAACTATCGCCTTCAGCCGGCCACACATCGGTTGCTGGTTGCCCCTGTATTCCCTTTGACGAGGCAGGGCATCTCGGTGAGGGCCTTAAGGCCAGTGCAGATTTGGAAAGGGTGGGAGAAAACACATGAAAATTGAGGGTGCAATACCTCGCGTACAGCCAGCGGCCCTGGGTGCCACGGAGGTCAGCAGGACTTCGGCACCGTCCGTTGTTTATTCGGCCGGTCCGGAGCAGTACGGCCCGCCGGACATGCCGCCGCGGCGGCCTGTGCCACTGCGAGGAGCCTTGTCTTCGTTGCGCTACCAGGCGCTGCAGAACGCGCCAACAGCCCGCGCAGACACCACCGCCCCGGGGCCGAGTTCCAGCGACAGCCAATTGGCGGGCGAGTTGGAAAAGCACTTTGGTGAACTGCACGCTTATCTCAAGGACGGGCGCTTGACGCAGTCATCGCTCTGGCAAATTGCCGCTCAAGCGCTGACAGGAGATTGACGTGCGCGACCGTGTGATCCTGGTGGTCAGGGAAATTCTGAAGCGTCCCCTCTTGAATGACACGATCATTGATAACGAGGGCTATATCACCCGCGACAGCCTCAGTTTGGCCGCCGCCACTTTGCGACGTAACAGTTCACCCTGTACCTTCAGCCAGGACCCTTTTCACGGTCAAGGCAATGCGCAGGTCGTCCAGGCGCTGCAAGGCCATTTCAAGCAATTGCGGGACAAGCCCAAAGACCGCCCAGGTTTTTTTGAAACCCATGAGTATTTGGAAATCGCGCTGCTCAAGGCCGTGATGAATGATCCTGATGACATTGATTCACGCGGCCTGCCCATTCTGGAACCCACCACGGGGCTACCGCGCAAGAAGTACAGCGAGCACTGCGTGTACACGGCAAAAAACATCATCGAGCGCCCGGGTTTATTAAGGTCCTTGGAACGTGCGAATTACACGCGTCTGTTTAATCGTTCCAGGCACGAGGGGTGGCTG
>NZ_JBARTQ010000648.1:0-6629 GCF_049645325.1 Pseudomonas sp.
TCACAATCCTGATCGTTCCCACGCTCTGCGTGGGAATGCCGCCCGGGACGCTCTGCGTCCCGCCAGCCACGGAAAATCTTAAGTTTTGCGCACGGGTGACGCGGAGCGTCACGGGATGCATTCCCACGCGGAGCGTGGGAACGATCTGACATAATTCAGTGAGCGCGAAAACGTTAACGCGAACTCCATTATGATAATAAATCCAATAATCGACTCGAAAACGATAACAACCCAGCGACCCCGTTTACCTTCAGGCCAACCCGGATTCGACCAGCAGCGCTTCCAGCCCCATGAGGTCGGGCACCTTCGCCACATGCTCGCCCACCTGCACCGCCGCCAGCTCCAGCGGGCACAGCGGCACGTCCACATAACTCAACTGGCTGTCGAGCTTGTACGAGCGTGGAATCCCCTGGATCACCAGCGCGATAAACTTCAACGTCGGCCTTCCGCCCAGGGCGTTCAGCACCACAATTCGCGAGCGCTCGCCTGTCACGATTGCCTCGCCGCACACCGCCTCGAAGCTGATCAACGGCAATTGCCGATCGCGCCACGTCACTTGTCGCAGATACCACGGCGGTGCATCGCTGGCCGGTTCTCCGCGCTGGTAGTCGATCAGCTCGGCGACCGCCACGTTGGGCAGCACCAGGTGACGGTCGGCCAATGGCAGCAGCAAGCCGGTGAGTTGGCTGGTGCGGTGGTCAAGCATGGGACTTGCTCCAATAGGCGATGCTTTCCAGCAGCACCGACTCTTGATACGGCTTGCCAAGGTAGTCATTGACGCCGATGGCCATGGCGCGGTCGCGGTGCTTTTGGCCGGTACGCGAGGTGATCATGATGATCGGCAGGCGCATCAAGCGCGGGTCGTTGCGCACCTGGATGGCCACTTCGAAGCCGTCCATGCGCGGCATTTCGATGTCGAGCAGCATCAGGTCCGGGGTGTGTTCTTCGAGCAGGGCGATGGCGTCGATGCCGTCTTTGGCGGTGAGCACGTTCATGCCGTTGCGCTCCAGCAGGCGGCTGGTGACTTTGCGCACGGTGACCGAGTCGTCCACCACCAGCACCAGCAACGGACGCTTTTTCAGCGGGTCGTTGAGGATCAGCGGCGCGTCGACCGTCTGGGCCGGGAGTGCCGGTTGCCGCGCGCGGATATGCGCGAGCAAATCGATGATCAGCACCACACGGCCATCACCCAGAATGGTCGCGCCAGACAAGCCCTGAACCCCGGCGAACTGCGGGCCGAGGCCCTTGACCACGATCTCGCGCGTACCGGCCATGGCATCCACGTGCACGGCCACGCGCCGTTCATTGCACTGCACCAGCAGCACCGGCACGGGCTGATACTGGCCGAGCAATTTCGGGCGGCTGACGGTGTGCAGCAGGTCGCCGAGATAGAACAGCTCGTAACGCTGGCCTGCGTATTCATAACGCGGCGGGTCTTGCTGATAGTGCCCCGCCAGCTCATGGGGCAGCACGCGCACCAGGCCTTCAATGGTGTTCAGCGGGATCGCGTATTGATCGTCCGCGCACTGCACCATCAGCGCCCGGTTGACCGACACAGTAAACGGCAGGCGGATGCGAAAGTGCACGCCCACGCCCGGCGTCGAATCGATGAACATCGAGCCGCCAAGCTGGCGCACTTCTTCGTGCACCACGTCCATGCCCACGCCACGCCCGGAAATCTGCGTGATCTTTTCCGCCGTGGAAAAACCCGGCTGCAGGATGAACTGCAACACGTCGCGGTCGCTGATTTCTTGATGAGGGGCGAGCAAGCCGCGTTTGATCGCCTTGCGCCGCACGGCTTCCAAGGGCACACCGGCGCCGTCGTCACGCATGTCGAAGACGATATCGCCGCCTTCGTGCGTCAGGTCCAAGGTAATGCGGCCCTTCTCCGGCTTGCCGGCCAGCACACGCGCCTCGCGGGATTCCAAACCATGGTCGACGGCGTTGCGCAGCATGTGTTCCAGCGGCGCGACCATGCGTTCCAGTACGTTGCGGTCCATCTCGCCCTCGGCATTGCCGACCACGAATTCCACGTCCTTGCCCAGCTCCTCCGCCACTTGGCGCACGATGCGCTTGAGGCGCGGCAGCATGCGTTCAAACGGCACCATGCGCGTGCGCATCAGGCCTTCTTGCAACTCGGTGTTGATGCGCGCCTGTTGCTGCAACAGGTTCTGCGCGTCCTGGTTGCGACGGTCGAGGGTTTCCTTGAGGTCAAGCAGGTCGGAGGCCGATTCGGACAGCGCGCGGGACAACTGCTGCAACTGCGAATGGCGGTCCATTTCCAGCGGGTCGAATTCTTCATACCCCAGGCGCTCGGCCTCGGCTTGCTGACGGCTGAGGATGCGGCCCTGGGTTTCCGTGTCGAGGCGGCGCAACTGGTCGCGCATGCGCTCGATGGTGGTTTCCACTTCGTTGAGGGCCGTGCGCGCGTCATTGACCTGCTGCTCGATGCGGCCACGAAAAATCGACGTTTCACCGGCCAGGTTGACCAGGTCATCCAGCAAGTCGGCGGAGATCTTGACCATGTCGGCGGCCGGGTCAACCACCGCTTCGGCCTTGCCCGCTGGTAACGCCACGGGCGTTACTGGCTCATCGCTTGGGTGCACCAGGCTCTTGATGCGCTCGATGAGCTTGTCCACCGAACCCACCGGCAAACCGTCGGCCACCGCGTCGATCATCTGCGCCAGACGGTCATGGCAACCTTGCAGCAGCGCAAACAGCTCGGGTGACGGTACGAGCAAGCCGGCAGAAAGCCCTTCGTAGAGAAATTCCAGCTCGTGAGCCAAGTCGCCAATCGGCCCGATCTCGACCATGCGCGCGCCGCCCTTGAGGGTGTGCAGGTCGCGCAGCAGGGTTTCGACTTCCTGGCGATTGTTTGGCTCGGCCTGCCAGCGCTGCAGCGCGCCGCTTGAGCTGTCGAGGATATCGGCGGCCTCTTCGAGGAAGATATCCAGCAATTCGGGGTCGGCGCCCTGGGTTTCAGGTGCCGGAGTGGGCGCCGTCGGGGTGCTGCCCTGGCGCAGCGCACGCAGCTTGGTCACCCATTCGGCGCCGTCGCTCAACGGCTGGTGAGCTTGCAGCTCATCCAGCTGCAAGGCCAACCGTTCATGGCTGGCCATTAACACCTGAGACAGCTGCGGGGAATAACTGTAGCGGCGGTCCACCAAGCCTTCGTAAAGGCATTCGAGTTCGTGGGCCAGCTCGGCCACCGGGCCGATTTCGGCCATGCGCGCGCCGCCCTTGAGAGTGTGCAAATCCCGTTGCAGCGAAGACAGCGGCGCCGCGTTGTCGGGGTCCAGCAGCCAACGCTTGAGGGCTTGCCCGGCGCTGTCGAGGATGTCCACGGCTTCTTCGAGGAAGATCTCGACGATCTCGTCGTCCATCGCCGTTTCCCGATCCAGCTGTGCCGTGGCGGCGCCCAGTTCGGAGATGCTCAGCGCCCGGCTGCCGTCGCTTTTGATCAGGCCGGTGGCAGACGGGTCGAGGGCTTCGTCGAGCAATTCGCGCAGAGCCTCCACCCGCGCCGGTGCCGGGCTGATTTCCTGGCCGGCGGCCAACTGGTCCAGCATGTTGATCAATGCTTCATGGGCCTGCTCGGCCTCATGGAAAAACCGCTCGCTGACCGCCAGGCTGCTTTCTTCCACGGCGCCATACAGGTCGAGCAAGGCCTCGCACAACGCGTCGATGGCGTGCAGGTCGGCGACGTGCGCGCCCTCCCCGAGCGTGGTCAATTCGTCGAGCAACGCCGTGAGTTCCTGGCGCTCGCCGGGGTGCTGTTGCCAGCGGCGCAGCAGGCTTTCGGCATCGAGCAGGATGTCCATACCCTGGGCCAGGAAGTTGGCGATCAACTGCGGGTCACGCTTGATGCGCAGGCCGGTGTTCGGTGCGTCGAGCAAGGCTGCAAGCTGACGGTCGAGCAGGCTTTGCGTGCGGTTGATCAGGTCTGCGGCGCCTTTGATGGGCGCCAAGGGGTCGCGGTCCAAATCCCGCAGCCCGCGCTGGAACAGGCTCTCGGCTTCGAGCAGCAACTCAACTTCGTCCAGGTCCAGTGGCAGGCGATGCGCCTTGTATTCGCGGGTCAGGTGGTCCAGAGGCCGTGCCAGTTCGGCGATGGGTTGCACGCCGGCCATGTAGGCACTGCCTTTGAGGGTATGCAGGGCGCGTTGCAGTTCATCGCTGACTTGCAACGGCACGTGCTCGGCGGCCTGTTGCAGGAAGTGGTTGATGCTGTCCAGGTGGCTCTGGGCTTCGTTGCGGAAAATCTCCAACAGCATCGGGTCGTGGGGTTCCACGTAGGCGGTTTTTGTGCTGCTGGCGAGAGCATGAGCACGGGCGGCCAGAGCATCGACTTCATCGCGCTGGCGTTGGTCGTCGATGGCAAAGTCGGCAATCAATTCCGGCAGCAGGGCCACCGCTTCATCCAATACCTGTTGCACCTCGGGGCCGAGGTTCACGCTGCGTTCCAGCACGCGGTTGAGCAAGTTCTCCACCGCCCAGGCCAGCTCGGCCAGTACCAGCGCGCGGACCATGCGGCCACTACCTTTCAAGGTGTGGAAGGCGCGGCGCATTTCGCCCTGCGCGGCCTTGTCGGCGCTATTGGGCAGATGGCGGTGCAGCACCTCAAGGACCTCATCGGTCTCTTCGAGAAAGACTTCACGCAGTTCATCGTCAATGGGTTCTTCACCGGCAGGCGGTGGCAGCAGGCTGCCGGGACGGTGCAGGGCCGGCGGGTTCAGGCGCGAGGTGGGACTGGCCAGCGCGTCGAACTGCGATTGGCTGGGGGTGACGTCGGTGGCCAGCACGCCCTCCGGCGCAGCCAACGCCTGGCGCCAAGGCTTTTCGGCAGGCAGGTAGCCCAACGCGCTGAGGCCTTGGGTGGCCAGTTCCAGCACACGCTCGCCCACGGCGTCGGGGTCCTGGAGCATGCGTTCGAGGTAGTACTCCAGGCTGCTGATCACGTCGGCGAAATGCCCTAGCTGCACCTCGGAAGGCGCAGCATCGCCGGCCATCAATTGCTCGTCGACGTAATCGGTGCAGCCGCGCATCAGGCTGGCCGCCCGTGGCAGCGGAATCATCGCCAGGGCGCCGCGAACCTGGCTCAGCAACTCCGGCAGGGATTCCAGCCGCTGACGGTCCCAGTCGGCTTCAACGCAGTCGATGATCAGTTCTTTGGCCTGGCGCAAACATTGGCAGGACTCGCGGATCACCAACTGGTGAATCTGGGTCAGGTCGGTGGTAGGCAGGCGGCTTTCTTCGCGGCTTTCGGGTTCGACGGTGCCGACCATCCCCGCCAGCGTGGCCTCGACATACAGCAAGGCACCGGCCACATCCATCAGCACCGCATCGTTCGGTTCGCGCTGGCCCTGGACCAGGCTCAGCACCACGGCAAGCTGGTCGATGATGACTTTGCGCGGCTGGCCAAACCCCAGCACCGCCAGGGTGTCGGCGATCTGCCGCAGCGGCGCCAGCAAGGCATCGAGGTCGCCAGTGTGCTGGCGGTCACTGCGCACGAACAGGTCGAGGCGCTCTTTGACCCGCACCAGCTCTTCGCACAAGGCGCCCAGCACCGAGCCCATGGCATTGCGGTCCGGCCCGGCCAGGCGCGCGCGTTCGGCATCGACCACGGCGCTGTCGGGCAAGGCTTCATCCAGCCCATAACGTTCTTTAAGGCTTTGCATGCGCGGTGTCGGCCGCGTGACTTTGGCGACGTAGAACAACAGGCTTTTGAGCAACTCTTCCGGCGCCGACTGGTTGATACCGCCAATGCCCTGGGCCAGCAAACGCTTGAGCTGCTTGTCGCTGGCCTTGAGCAGGCTGCGCAGCGCCGGGCTGTTGGCGATCACGCCGGTGAGCATGCCCTCGACCAGCGCCGAGGTGACTTGCCACAACGGCAGCAACGGCGCGCCCTGGCACAGTGCTTCGAGGCGCGCGAACACCCGCGCCATGTCTTCCAGGTTGCTTGGGCCGTGGTCCTCGCGCAGCAACCCGGCCAACGCCTGTTGCAGCAGTTGGTGCCACTGGCGCAACTGTTCATGCAGGTCAGGCGACGCACGTTGTGCCAGCACGTCCTCGGGCAGCGGCGCAATCGACAGCAGTTGCGGGCTGAACAGGCTGGTCTCCGACAGCAGGCTCTCACCGCGCGCACTGCGCAGGTCGTTGAGCAGCGGCAACACCACCAACGGCAGATCGCGGCGGGCGCTGTGTACGCGGTCCAGGTACAGCGGCAGTTGGCCCAGGGCCTGTTGCAACAGGCGGATGCTTTCATCGCGCTGGCTGACGCGCTCGGCCTGCAGGGCCAGGGCCAATTCTTCGATCTCTTCGGCCAGCAACGCTGCGCCATAGAACTCGACCATCAACAGTGCGCCATGCACTTGGTGGACGCCGGCCAGGCACTCGCTGATGGCCTCGCCTTCGCCTGTTTCGACATAGGCGTCCAGCGCCGAACGGGCCTGCTTCAGGGTTTCGGCAATGTCGCCCTTGACCCATTCGAGGGCCACGTAGTCGTGCCGATCAACCATAACTGCTCCGCTTAGAATTCGTGGGTTGCTGGTGTTGCGTGGATCTCAAACTGAATAGAGATCTAATGTGGGAGCTGGCTTGCCTGCGATAGCGGTGGGTCAGCTATACAT
>NZ_JBARTQ010000649.1:0-3707 GCF_049645325.1 Pseudomonas sp.
CACTGGATCTGTGTGAGTTCAGATCCCGTGTCCGGCATTTTTTCCTGTGAGTTTTTCGAGTTAAGGAGTGACACCATGCTGGTGATGCGCCCCGCGCAAATGGCTGATCTGGGCGAGGTACAGCGTCTGGCTGCGGACAGCCCGATTGGTGTCACCTCCTTGCCGGATGATGTGGAACGCCTGAGCGACAAGATCGCCGCCAGCGAAGCGTCCTTCGCGGCCGAGGTGAGTTTCAACGGTGAAGAAAGCTATTTCTTCGTGCTCGAAGATACCGAGACCGGCAAGCTCGCCGGCTGCTCGGCCATCGTCGCTTCGGCGGGTTATTCGGAACCGTTCTACAGCTTCCGTAACGAAACCTTCGTGCACGCTTCCCGCGAGCTGAAGATCCACAACAAGATCCACGTGCTGTCGCAGTGCCACGACTTGACCGGCAACAGCCTGCTCACCAGTTTCTACGTGGTGCCCGAGCTGGTCGGTTCGCCGTGGTCGGAACTCAATTCCCGTGGCCGCTTGCTGTTCGTCGCCAGCCACCCCGAGCGCTTTGCCGACTCGGTGGTGACCGAGATCGTCGGCTACAGCGACGAGAACGGTGATTCGCCGTTCTGGGACGCCATCGGCCGCAACTTCTTCGACCTCAACTACGCCGCCGCCGAGCGCCTGTGCGGGCTGAAAAGCCGCACCTTCCTCGCCGAGCTGATGCCGCATTACCCGATCTACGTGCCGTTGCTGCCAGATGAAGCCCAGGAAGCGATGGGCCAGGTGCACCCGCGTGCGCAGATCACCTTCGACATCCTGATGCGCGAAGGCTTCGAGACCGACCACTACATCGACATCTTCGACGGTGGCCCGACGCTGCACGCCCGGGTCTCGGGCATTCGCTCGATCGCCCAGAGCCGCGTGGTGCCGGTGAAGATCGGCGAGATGGTCAAGGGTGTCGGCCGCCAGTACCTGGTCAGTAACGGCCAGTTGCAGGATTACCGCGCGGTCATGCTGGAACTGGACTATGCGCCCGGCAAACCGGTGACCCTGGACCTGGAAACAGCCGAAGCCCTCGGCGTCGGCGAAGGTGCCAGCGTGCGTCTGGTCGCGGTTTAAAGAATTGAGTGTCGCGGGTGGCTGCAAAGCGGCCCGTCTGAGGAGATAGCATGATCGTTCGTCCCGTACGCAGCAGCGATTTACCGGCCCTGATTGAACTGGCGCGCAGCACCGGCACGGGTCTCACCACCTTGCCGGCCAACGAAGAGCGCCTGACCCACCGGGTTGGCTGGGCGGAAAAAACCTTTCGCGGCGACGCCGGGCGCGGCGATGCCGACTACCTGTTCGTGCTGGAAAACGATGAAGGCCGCGTGGTGGGCATTTCCGCCATCGCTGGCGCCGTCGGCCTGCGCGAGCCTTGGTACAACTTCCGGGTGGGCCTGACGGTCAGCGCCTCCCAGGAGCTGAATATCTACCGCGAGATTCCGACGCTGTTTTTGGCCAATGACCTCACCGGCAATTCCGAGCTGTGCTCGTTGTTCCTGCACGCCGATTACCGCACCGGCCTCAATGGCCGCATGCTCGCCAAGGCACGCATGCTGTTTATCGCTGAGTTCCCGCAGCTGTTCGGCAACAAGATCATTGCCGAGATGCGCGGCGTGTCCAACGAGGCGGGGCGTTCGCCATTCTGGGAAAGCCTGGGGCGGCACTTCTTCAAGATGGAATTCAGCCAGGCGGATTACCTCACCGGCGTGGGCAACAAGGCGTTTATTGCCGAGCTGATGCCCAAGTTCCCGCTGTACAGCTGCTTCCTTTCTGAAGATGCGCGCAACGTGATCGGCAAGGTCCACCCGGACACCGAGCCGGCATTGAGCATGCTCAAGAGTGAAGGCTTCAGCTATCAAGGCTACGTCGACATTTTCGACGCCGGCCCGGCGGTGGAGTGTGAAACCTCCAAGATCCGCGCCGTGCGCGACAGCCAGTCGCTGGTGCTGGCCATCGGCACACCGGGGGACGACGCCACGCCGTTCCTGATCCATAACCGCAAGCGCGAGGAGTGCCGCATCACCGCCGCACCGGCCCGTCTGGCGGCCGGTACGTTGGTGGTTGATCCGCAGACCGCCAAACGCCTGCAACTGGTGGTGGGTGATCAAGTGCGTGCTGTTCCGTTGTCTGCTGCTCGGGAGTCGAAATAATGAATTCGCTGTATATCGCAGGGAGCTGGCTGGCTGGCCAGGGTGAGCTGTTTGAGTCGCGCAACCCGGTGACCCAGCAAGTGCTGTGGGCTGGCAACGGCGCCACTGTCGAGCAGGTCGAATCCGCCGTGCAGGCAGCGCGCCAGGCGTTCCCCGCCTGGGCCCGGCGCCCGCTGGAAGAGCGCATCAGCGTGCTCGAAACCTTTGCCGCCACGCTGAAAAGCCGCGCCGATGAAATTGCCCGCTGCATCGGTGAGGAAACCGGCAAGCCGTTGTGGGAATCGGCGACTGAAGTCACCAGCATGGCCAACAAGATCGCGATCTCGGTGCAAAGCTACCGCGAGCGTACCGGCGAGAAGAGCGGCCCCTTGGGCGACGCCACTGCTGTATTGCGCCACAAGCCGCACGGCGTGGTGGCGGTGTTCGGTCCGTACAACTTCCCTGGCCATTTGCCGAATGGGCATATCGTGCCGGCGTTGCTCGCGGGTAACACCGTGTTATTCAAGCCAAGCGAGCTGACCCCGAAGGTCGCCGAGCTGACCGTGCAGTGCTGGGTCGAAGCCGGTTTGCCGGCCGGCGTGTTGAACCTGTTGCAAGGCGCGCGGGAAACCGGCATTGCCTTGGCCGCCAACCCGGGTATCGACGGGTTGTTCTTCACCGGTTCGAGCCGTACCGGCAACCACCTGCACCAGCAGTTCTCCGGGCGCCCGGACAAGATCCTCGCGCTGGAAATGGGCGGCAACAACCCGCTGGTGGTCGACGAAGTGGCCGATGTGGATGCGGCGGTCTACACCATCATCCAGTCGGCGTTTATCTCGGCCGGCCAGCGTTGCACCTGTGCACGTCGCTTGCTGGTGCCGGAAGGCGCGTGGGGCGATGCGTTGCTGTCACGCCTGGTGGCGGTCAGCGCAACGATTAAGGTCGGCGCATTCGATCAGCAACCGGCACCGTTCATGGGCTCGGTGATTTCCCTGGGCGCGGCCAAAGCCTTGATGGACGCCCAGGAATTGATGCTGGCCAATGGCGCCGTGGCGCTGCTGGAAATGACCCAGCCACAGGATCAGGCGGCGTTGCTGACCCCGGGCATCATCGACGTGACCGGCGTGACCGAGCGCGAAGATGAAGAGCTGTTTGGCCCGCTGTTGCAGGTGATCCGCTACGCTGATTTTGCTGCGGCGATTGCCGAAGCCAACAACACCCAGTACGGCCTGGCCGCCGGTTTGTTGTCGGACTCCGAAGCGCGTTACCAGCAGTTCTGGCTGGAAAGCCGCGCCGGGATCGTCAACTGGAACAAACAGCTGACCGGCGCCGCCAGCACCGCGCCATTCGGCGGGGTCGGGGCCTCGGGCAACCATCGCGCCAGTGCGTATTACGCGGCGGATTATTGCGCGTACCCGGTGGCGTCGCTGGAAACGCCGAGCCTGGTGGTTCCGGCCACGCTGACGCCCGGTATTACGCTGATCTAAAGGTGTGGGAGCGGGCTTGTGTGGGAGCTGGCTTGCCTGCGATGGCAGCGGCGCGGTCTCTCAGTTAAAC
>NZ_JBARTQ010000650.1:0-6154 GCF_049645325.1 Pseudomonas sp.
GGGCATGCCGAGCCTAGGCGAGGCACCGAGTGGAGGGGCAAGAGCGTTTTGCTTACTTTTGCGCTCTATCAAAAGTGAGCCGCTGTAAGAGCGGAACCCATAGCAGCCATAACCCCAGCAACGGATATGCCCCCCAAAAAGCTGGCCCTACCCCACGCTGCGAGGCTTGCGAACCAACCGCAACCCCGCAATCACCACCGCAAACACCGCAAAGGTCGTGTTGTACAACGCCAACGCCGGCAACCCAAACACCAGCCCCAACACCGCCAACCCCCAACCCGCCCGGCCCGGCACAAAAAACGCCAGCACCGACGCAACCAGCGCCGCCCACCCCAACACCTTGAAGTGAATCATCAACCCCAGGTTCGAACGCAGCTGGCATTCCCACCGGCTGGCCTCGTCGACGCAGATTCCTACCCACTTGCCATCCTCCATAAACCCATACCGGGCGCCGTAACTGGCGGCCAGCCATAACGGCAGGGCAATAAGCAGCAGGATCACGGGCAAACGACGGGACATAGGGGCACTCCGATAGGCAAAAACGGCGCTCAGCTTAATCCCCCGGCGCCCGTTAGCAAGCAGTGCACGCAGATAAGTGTTCAACCAAGCGTCGCAAAGTGTATCTTCTGGCTACTATTACCCCGATTCCGACGTTATTTTCCGACTTTTAGTGCCGAGGGCTGGCACTTCGGTGGCAACGCGGTGGTCATAGCCTGCGAACTTCATTCAGCACGTTTCCTCTTAGGGATAAAGTCATGCTCCGTTCCTTGCGCTGCGCTGCCTTGCTGGGCAGCCTATTTTTGAGTGCGTCAGCACTGGCCGTCGATATCGACCAAGCCACCTATGGCTTCCCTTTGACGAACCCGTTCGAAGCGACCATCGCTACCACCCCGCCCGACCTTCGGCCCAAATTGCCGAGCGACGACGAGATCAACCAGTCCGATTACACCCTGACGATGCGCCCCGAGCGCGAGTTCAGCCTGCCCGACAACTTCTGGGCGGTGAAAAAACTCACCTACCGCATCGCCAAACAAGACCGCGCTGCGCCGCTGATCTTCCTGATCGCAGGCACCGGCGCACGGTTTGACAGCAGCATCAATGAATACCTGAAAAAGCTCTATTACCAGGCCGGTTACCACGTGGTGCAACTGTCGTCGCCGACCAGCTTCGACTTCATTGCCTCCGCCTCGCGCTTCGCCACCCCCGGCATCAGCCAGGAAGACGCCGAAGACATGTACCGCGTGATGCAAGCCGTGCGCGCGCAGAACGCTTCGTTGCCGGTCACCGACTTCTACCTCAGCGGCTACAGCCTCGGTGCACTGGACGCTGCATTCGTCGCCCACCTGGACGAAACCCGCCGCAGCTTCAACTTCAAGAAAGTGTTGCTGCTCAACCCGCCGGTCAACCTCTACACCTCGATCACCAACCTCGACAAGCTGGTACAGACCGAGGTCAAGGGCATCAACAACACCACCACCTTTTATGAGCTGGTACTGGCCAAGCTGACCCGCTACTTCCAGCAAAAGGGCTACATCGACCTCAACGACGCCCTGCTCTACGACTTCCAGAACTCCAAGCAGCACCTGACCAACGAACAGATGGCCATGCTGATCGGTACGTCGTTCCGCTTCTCGGCAGCCGACATCGCCTTCACCTCGGACCTGATCAACCGTCGTGGCCTGATCATTCCACCCAAGTACCCGATCACCGAAAGCACCAGCCTCACGCCGTTCCTCAAGCGTGCGCTGCAATGTGACTTCGACTGCTACCTCACCGAACAAGTGATCCCGATGTGGCGCGCGCGCACCGACGGCGGCAGCCTGCTGCAACTGGTCGACCAGGTCAGCCTGTATGCCCTCAAGGACTACCTGCACACCAGCCCGAAAATCGCGGTGATGCACAACGCCGATGACGTGATCCTCGGCCCGGGCGACCTCGGTTTCCTGCGTAAAACTTTCGGCGATCGCTTGACCGTCTACCCGCTGGGCGGCCACTGCGGCAACCTCAATTACCGCGTCAACGCCGACGCCATGCTGGAGTTCTTCCGTGGCTAAATATCTTCTGCTGCTCGCCGCGCTGATGTGCGCAGGCGTCGCCAATGCCGACAACAGCAAGGCTCATGAACCGGTCAAGGTCGATGCCGATGGCTTCAAAGAGCCGCTGACCAAGCTCAAGTTCAACCCGGGCTTGGACCAGCGCGAGTTCGAGCGTTCGTCGCTGACCGCGCTCAACGTCTACGACCCGCTGGAATCGTGGAACCGCCGCGTGTACCACTTCAACTACCGCTTCGACCAATGGGTGTTCCTGCCGGTGGTCGACGGATACCGCTACGTCACGCCGAGCTTTTTGCGCACCGGTGTGAGCAACTTCTTCAACAACCTGGGCGACGTGCCCAACCTGCTGAACAGCCTGCTGCAGCTCAAGGGCCACCGTTCGCTGGAAACCACCGGGCGCCTGCTGCTCAATACCACCATCGGTATTGCCGGCCTGTGGGACCCGGCCACCGCCATGGGCCTGCCGCGCCAGAGTGAAGACTTCGGCCAGACCCTGGGCTTCTACGGCGTGCCCGGCGGTGCTTACCTGGTATTGCCAGTCTTCGGCCCGTCGAACCTGCGCGACACCACCGGTTTGATCGTCGACTACGGTGCGGAAACCGAGATCAACTTCCTCAACGTGTCCAAGGTCAGCGAAAACCACCCGGAAATCTGGGCCCTGCGCGCCATCGACAAGCGTTACCAGACCAGCTTCCGCTACGGTCAGATGAACTCACCGTTCGAGTATGAAAAGGTGCGTTACATCTACACCGAATCGCGCAAGTTGCAGATCGCCGAATAAAGACAAGCCACACTAAAAAGGCCATTCAAGTGAATGGCCTTTTTTATTGCGTCAGTGTTGTCAATTCAACGTTGCAGGAAGCAGCGCAACGCATCGTATAAATGCTCGGAAAGTCGACCTGTAGAATTAATCTTGAACAGCCCTAACTTTTCACGCTGAGTGAAGGCGTCAGCGCCTCGCTCGACTTATATCTCCGGTGCCTGTAACCCTGCGCGCGAATGGCTGCCCTGCAAGCACCACTTCTGCCAGGTAAACCGCAACTGCAGCACCGCGGCCCTGGCCATTTCCCTCTCCGCCTGCGCCAACTGCACAGGCGCCTCAAGCGCTGCCAGCAGCCTCGCACTGGGTGCATCCAGTACAGAAGCATTCGCCACACCAGGCCCGCCCTGCCTGAGCGCCGCCGCCAACTGCCGTAAATAGCCATCGCGTTCAACAGCCATTGAGCCCTGGCTGCCCGATAGGCTCGCGCGCAATTCCAGCAACTCATCACCCAGGTCCAGCCCTAGCAAGCCATTGTCCCAATGGCTACGTCGGTCGGCGGGCAAGGTCTGGCTGTAGCGCGACAGGCGTATCAGGCGATCGGCCATACGGCCGCCAAACCAGCTTTCGGCTTGTTCCAAAGGACGGGTTGTCAGTTGCGCGAGGTCGAACAGCGAGGCCTTGAACATCCGCCGATAGTGGTGCTCGCCCGGGCTGAGCGGGATCAGTCGAAACACCACCACGGCAATGCCGACACCCACCAGCGTCGCGATAGCCTTATTGAGGAAGGCGGCGATGTCATAGGTCATCAGGTTGCTGGGCCCGACGTTATTGACGAAGAAGATGCAGAACGCCGAGGCGGTGGCCGCCAGCTTTACCCGGCTCATGCACAGCGAAGCGAAAAACAGCGGTACGCCCAGCGCCACGCACAACAGCGGGAACCCATCGAAACCGGGCAACAAGGCAAAGCGCACAAAACCCGCGACCGGGATCGACACCGCAATGCCTTTTAGAAAATTCACACTCGACGCAGAGGGGTTTTCCCTCGCGGCAAACAGGCTCAGTACCACACCACAAATCGACACCGCGCCCAACCCTGACGGCCAGGCGGTGAATATCCAGAACGCCGCGACGGCCAGAAAGGCCAAGGCACTGCGCAACCCGCCGAGTACGCCCTGCTCAATATCCCGATGCCAGGACAAGGCCCCCGGCGCACCGGGTGGCACCCTGCCCGCCTCGACTGCCGCCAGGGTCAACGCGCCCAGCTCAACCAAACGCAGGACCTGCGCCAACTGCACCAGGCAAAAGTGCGCCTCGGGGCTCAAACGTGGATCGTCCAGCGCCAGCCCGAGGCGCCGCGACAAATCAGGCAGTTGCTCATGCCGCTCCTGCTGCAACACGGCAACCACCTCATCCACCCATGGCGCCACGAGGGTCGTCTCATCCAGCATCATCCGTTGACGCGCCACACCGCGCGCGGCGCGCAACAGGCCAAGCAAATCGCGACTGAGCACCCGCAATGCCTGGGACCGGCGCCGCCCTTTGGGGCCCTCAAACCAGGCATGGTCGCGCTGCGCGTCCACCGCCACCAAACGGCCCAGCGCGTCCAGCAAACCCTTGCGCTGGTCAGCCCCCACTAGCTCCGACGCGGCTGCGCGCATTCCGGCCTGCCACGCGGCGCGACCTTGAACCGCCAGGGTCTGCTCAATATGGCGCGGCCATAAGAGTGTACTGGCGACCGTCGCGCAGATAATCCCCAGGCTGATTTCCTGGCACCGTGCCACCGCCTCATCAAACACACCCAGCGGCGCCACCGTCGCGGGCAACGCAATAATGGCGGTGGTGTAACCCGCCAGCACAAACCCGTAGGACGCATGATTGCGCAGCAGTGACGCCCCCGTGGTGCAGAACGCCAGCCACAGCGCCATGCTCAGCAGGAACAACAAGGGCGCCTGGCCGAACACGGCGATCATCACCACGGAGGCGACAGCGCCTACAAACGTGCCCAACAGCCGGTAGGCACCCTTGGCCAAGACCATGCCGCTGGTGGACTGACCGACGATAAACACCGTAGTCAGGGCCCATTGCGGCTGCTGCAAGTCGAAGCAAAAGGCCAGATACAGCGCGACGCCGCCAGCGATCATGTTGCGCAAGGCAAACAGCAGGTCGGGAAGCGAGGGCGCCAGCGTGGCCTGCCAGACCTCAGGGAGTTGAACGGTGGGAAGCTTCATTCGGCGAACACATAGATAGCAAGCTAATGATTAGTATCGTATCTATATTTCCGCCGAATGCCAATCTAGCGTTTCAGGGCGCCCCAGGCCTTGCCCGTCGCCGCCACCACTGCCAGCACCAACGCCCCGGCGATGATCCCGGCCACCGCATTCAACAGCGTCGGCATCAACCACGCCACGCCACCGGCACCCTGGCTGACCGTCTCTATCCAGTGATGCACCACTGGAATGCCATGGGTGAGGATGCCGCCGCCGACCATAAACATGGCGGCCGTGCCGATCACCGACAGGCTTTTCATCATGTAAGGCGCGGCGCGGAGAATCGCCCCACCGATACTGCGCGCCGCCTGGCCAGGCTTTTGGGTCAGCCACAGGCCCAAGTCATCCAGTTTGACGATACCCGCCACCAGCCCGTAAACGCCGATGGTCATGACAATGGCAATGCCCGACAGCACGATCACCTGCTGCATCAACGGCGCATCCGCCACGGTGCCGAGGGTGATGGCGATGATCTCGGCCGAGAGAATGAAGTCGGTGCGGATCGCGCCCTTGATCTTGTCCTTTTCAAACGCCACCAGGTCAGTCGCCGGGTCCGCCACCGCTTCGACCAGATGTACCTGCTCCTCGGTGCGTTTGTGCAAAAAGGTGTGCGCGAGCTTTTCAAAGCCCTCAAAACACAGATACGCGCCGCCGAACATCAACAACGGCGTCACCGCCCACGGCGCAAACGCACTGATCAACAACGCCGCCGGCACCAGGATCAACTTATTCAGAAACGAGCCCTTCGCCACCGCCCACACCACGGGAATCTCCCGCTCGGCGCGCACCCCGGAGACCTGCTGGGCATTGAGTGCCAAATCATCGCCCAACACCCCAGCGGTTTTCTTGGCGGCCATTTTGGTCATCAACGCCACATCGTCAAGGACGGCGGCGATGTCGTCGATCAGTACCAGTAAGCTGCTTCCTGCCATGATTCGGGCTTCCTGCATTTAAAGTGCCGCGAATATAACGCGACCGCTGCGAAGGAATATAGACACACGCACACCTGATTTTTGCCCTGCTTCTGCTTCAACCACTCAGGTCGGCTTTCAGGCCGCCGTGCTGTAGAT
>NZ_JBARTQ010000651.1:0-27953 GCF_049645325.1 Pseudomonas sp.
ATGCGATAGAACATCAACTGATCAGGGTGCTGGTTTTTCAGGCGCCAGTACTGCTGCATCATCGGGGTGTGGGAGGACAGATCTGAGGTGTTTTTACTCATTGGGTCGTAGGCAAATTCGTTGAAAGTGATGGGGCAAAGGGCACGCTTGGCCCAGCATTTATTGCGATGGGCGCAAGGTTAACACGCGAGGTCAGAGGTTCGCAGGTCACAAACGGATAGGCAAAACGCAAAAAAGGGCGGTGCCTTTATTTAAATGAAAATAAAGGCACCGCCCTTTTGACGCTCAACCCTTACAGACGGTTGGCCGGCGAATCCAACACCTTCACCACATCATCAATCACTGCCTTCACCATCTCCTGCAAGTAATGCGAGGCCCAGGCGTAACGGTCGGTTTCCTTGGTCATCGCCGCCTCTTCTGCGAGTTGCTTGGCGACGTGGAGCAGGTCGGAGGCGTGGTGCAAGGCTTCGTGCAGGGAGACGCCACTGTTGACGCGGAACAGAGGTTGGTCGGAGTGGAAGGAGAAGGGGGTGACGCCGAGGGTGGTTAACGCAGACGGATTTGTAGCGGTCATTGGTAAAACTCCCGTATCAAGTGAGAGCTACCACGTTCGTTCTCAGGCGAATGGGTGGCAGCTGCGCGCAGGCTGAGAAACCGGAGATACAGGAACCCGGCAGACCCGAAGGTCTCCCACGCACAGCCGCCATTGCACGAAATGGTGGGCGAAAAAAAACGCCTGCAAATCGGGTTTCGGGGGCGCTTGGTGCGCCTGCATCTTGCCGGGTTCTCAGGCCCGATCGCTGAATTTGCAGCGACGGGGGGAGGTTAGCGTGATGGTGGGGTGGGTGCAAGAAAGGAAATGTGGGACTACGTTGCTGTTGAAAAAAAGATGGGAATTAATTTCGTTGAGAACAAATGCATCCCTATTTACCGTCTGATGACGATTCAGGATCAGGCCAACGAACTGTGAAGCAGGCGCCCGTCGCATGGGCAGTGCTCCAACCGACTCAGGCAGCGGGCTCGATGATGATCATTTAGGGTCAGCGGTTAAAAAGCGATGGCTGCTTTCGGCCCAGAGTGTGTAAAAACGCTTCGCCAAAATTGAAGTGTGCGCGTCTACGTTAAATCTGAAATTTATCGGCACGTCTGCAGATGTGGATTTCGCGTAGAAACGCGATTTTCAGTCCGGTTTTGAGCACCTGGCGCGCTCAAAAACGTTTTTACACAGCCTCGGCCGATAGCAGTCGCTCGCGGACTAGCGCTTTCGGCCAAAAGCTGTCATTTGCCGACGGTCGCTCGAAGAGGTTTCAGTTCAGCTCCTCGCTTTGGATATATCTCTCAAGCGTTTTTCCAAAGCAGCTCTCCATGTCGCCAATCTCTCGACGTCCTGTTCTAGTTCATCAGGTTCTGGCGTCGGGAGTCTTCCGACGGCCGTTGCCGCGTCATGCTCGAACTTGGAGCACTTGCTCATGCCGATATCGATCTCTCGGTAATCTTCATCGGTCACAACAACAGACTTGAGACGCTGTGTCGATACACCCTCGCCGAACCGCTGGACCGCTCCGTTCAACAGAACTTCTTCGATACACCGCTCCCAAGCGAGGCGCAGTCGACCATAGCATGCAGCGGTCAGGCGACGATGCTCGTCTTCGTCCCCATCCTTCTGTGCTCTACGAACCTCAACCAGCGCTTGGCGCAATCTGGCCAGGCGGTCCTTTGTACCCACCACGTCGAATGGCAGGTCCTGCGAGTGCACTCCATAGCCTTGCGCGGTTCGACGAATGTAGTTCTTAGTCAGAGCAGCCCCAAACTCCTCAACCTTCTGCTCCAGAATGCAGAGGAAGTAGATGTCATGGGTGAAGACGATTACTTGTCGAGTCAGCGACTCAATCGCTAAACGCTCCGCCACCTCCCAACGACGACGGTGATCTAACGATGAAACCGGGTCATCCAGCACAATTCCACCACGGCCCTTACCAAGCCTGATCTCCGCGAGGAAAGAGGCAATGGCAATAGCGCGCTGCTCTCCCTCGCTAAGAATGGCTGCCGGGGCGCGCCCTCCAGGTAGTTGCAAAATTAGCTTGAACTGGGTCTTGCCTCCAGGAGACTCAGGCTTCATCACGACTTGAAGCTGATGCACCTTAAGACGCTTGAGCTCTTCGTTCAGAGCGTCCGCAAGTTCTTGGCTGGCCGTAGTACGCGAAAGGTCGGTGGATTTTCTGGAAATAGCGCGTGCGTCTAAACCCTCAATGCATGCCTGAAGTTTGCTACATACCTCATGCTTAGCGATTGCCTCCAGCACAGCGTCCTTTACCTCGCCCAACCTTACTCGTGCATCAAGCTCTCGCTTCTCCGTCGCCATTTCAGCCCGGACTTTCTCATCGGCCGTTGCCTCTAGCGCAGCGGCTTGGCCCTGTAGGCCTACAATAATGTGCTTTAAGCCCGGTTGCGGATCGGCCTGCAACTTCAGGACATCCTCCCATTGGATCTCAGCCGCAGCGGCTTGCAGTATTAGTTTCTGACGGGAGTGCAGACACTCCTGCATTGATGAACATGCCGCTGCGAGCTCTGGATTAATTTCCATAAGCTCCTCAACCAAGGCATCGCGGAACATTACATCCAAGGCGGCGTTCTGAATTGCCCTGTAGGCAGTGGCGGCAGTTTCACGGGCGTCTTTCGCAGTCTTTTCGGCAGCATGCTTAATGAAGGCATCAAACTTAACTAGTCGCGAGGCGCCCTCTTCCCCAAGTCGGTTCTGGCAAAGGGGACATGTGGCGTCTTCTGAAATCGCCGGGAACTCATGATCTGGATGGCTAACCCCGGCGAAAATTCGAGCCGCCTCAAACAGGGCCTTCCACTCATCGCCACCTGTTCCAACAAGCTGACCCGGCGTCTGCTTGAATTCCGTAGCAGCCAGCTCCGCTGCGGCTTTGGCCGCTTTCGACTTCTTAATAAGCTCTCCAAGCTGATTGAGCTTTTCATCGTTGATCAACGTCATTGCAGCTGCGAATCGATCCTTCAACCCTGAGAAGCGCGTCGCCTTCTGGCGCAGCGTTTGGGCTTTTTGCTTCGGATCAGCTTCAGCTAGGGTTTGTGTCAGTAAGAGCAGCCGATCCTGCTCTGCCTGGCTGAGCGTCGCTAAAGCCTCGATATGCTTAGAATTGGTTTTGGTGGGGATACCCAGCAGCGTAGTGGCTACTGCGGTCTGCTCTTTCGCGAGTACGGGGCGTAAGCTGCGTCACTAGGAGCAGTCGCTGTCTTTTCTTGCGTGGCACGCAATTTGAGCTTGTTACACGCACCTACTAACCCCTCCAAGATATCCAGTCCGTATGGCGCGTAAGCGAAATCGCCATGGTTATCGATGTAAGCACGTGCGCAATGGGTATCGAAGATGGATATGTCCGAAAGCGGTTCAGGCGCCGCTATTCCATACTGCCAAGCAAGGTCAGTGGCCGTGCCGTCGATTACAACCTCGAACACCGCTTGGGCAACGCCGGCAATCTTGGGATCCAGGTTTGCGTTGGGCAGTATGGGCTCACGCCGATCTCTCGCACGGCACGCATGCTTGAATACTCTGGAGTATCCCGACTTCCCAGCGCCATTCTCTCCGTAAATAACCGTCAGACCTGCCACTGCAATCGGAACGCTGCCACCGTTCGCTAGGGCGTTAACATTCTGGAGATCCTTAATCGCTGCTAGCTGAACAACTCGGGTTGGATCGGCCGGCGGAGCTACCTGAGCATCCTCTAGCACCATCGCCTTCCGGTCGTCTGGATCAGCGATCCCCACTTCGGCCTTAGCCAACGCGTAAAGATCATCCAGGTCAACCACACTAAGCGTACGATCTTGATAGAGCCGAGCAATCGCATCTTGCTGCCAAGCAGGCAGCCCCTTAGACCATGCGTGAATTTCCTGAATGATCGTCACCCTGCCTCCTTCATGGCGTAGCACTACGCATATCGTTCAATATCCCAGAATGGCAATTTGCCATCGGCATGTCTAGATGGTAGTTAGAAAGGAGACAACTTGTCTGGCACCGAGTCAGTAGCAGCAGCCCCTCAAAGGCAGCTACTGGCCGATGTCTGCCTGTCGTCAAAGGCGGGCATTTACAACAAAATGCCCCCCCGTCTGGGGTTAGAATTCATGAACCTAGCTCTAGGTGTGCGACCCTATATTTCACCTGAGACCCGTCGATATAGAAAGGAGCCGCTCAAGCTATGAACAAGTTTAGCCGCGCCCAACCCACTCTGTTTACAAATGCCTGCTGACACGAAGGATCCTGTGCATGCTCCAATCCCTGCTCGACAAAATCTTCAGTCGTCCTCTGACTCAGGAAGGATTTGCCAAAAAATTTATCGAGTCAGCCCGCAAGGCTGGCTACAGCGAGGCCATGGACTTTCAGGCTAGCGAGTTTCGCATCCGTCATAACAATGGCTCGTACTTCAATCTTCATAACGCCTTTCACGACTATCAAAATGGAGACAAGACCCAGAAGGTCGCAATTCTGAATGGTTACGTATCGACTCTGTTGGTGCCTGGCCAGAGAACCGGGACAGTCTTTGAAAACGTGAAAGCGCAATTACGTCCGGTGATTCGAAATCTTGCCATGCTTGAGGAAGTTCGACTGGAGCACGCCAGAAATGGTGGCGACAAGCCGCACGAGGTCGTTTATCAGTCCTTGGGCCGCGACTGTGTGATTATGCTTGCCGTCGACTCTCCCGAGTCTACCGCCACCCTTACCAGCGGCCCTGAAGCGCAGTGGGGTGTCACAATGAATGAGGCAGTGGCGATCTCCATTGAGAACTTGCGCGATACTACTCACAAGGCGTTTGGTGAAATTATCCCTGGGCTTTACGCCGCGGAGTGGGCGGACGGATACGACAGCAGCAGAGTCTTGTTGCCAGATGTTCTACAGCGCGCACCCGTTAAAGGTCGACCGGTGTTCATGATCCCCAGTCGTGACGTCTTGATGGTCACGGGCGACAAGGACGAGCAAGGCATTCGTCAGATGGTCGAGCTTGGCTTCAAAGCGCTTGAGAGGGGCAGGGCAGTCTCCACCGACATTTATACATATGACGGGCGCGATATCGTCCCATTTCACACTGATGATGAAACGGTCAATAACCGTCTGGCCACGCTGGAACATTTGCTGCTCCAGGGTAGCTACAGTAATCAGAAAGCGTTGCTCGATAAGGTCAATCTGGAAACGAGCGTCGATGTGTTTGTTGCCTCGTACCTTCTCTACGAGCTGTCTGACCAGAACGGCAAAACCGTATCGATGAGCGCTTGGACAAAAGGTGTGCCGACCCTATTGCCCAAGAGTGATCGCATCGTGTTGGTTGAACCCGTTGAGGGTGGGGAACCTACAGTCAAAACCGTTCTATGGAGCGAGTTTGGATCCGAGCTTGGCGATCTGCTGACTACAGAAGCTGGCTATCCACCTCGCTATCGGACACTAGGATTTCCTTCGGCAGAGCAGCTTAATCGCCTGACTGCCTTGTGATCGCAGCTCAACTAATCTGGCGCACTGCGATGGAGGCATGAATGCCCGACACTTACAGCGCGCATGATCATGCGAACCGCAATCAGACCGAAATTCTCATCAGCAACGATTGCGCTTGCTTTGGTTGCTATGCGGTATTTCCTGCTTCTGATGTGAGACGATTTACTGAGACCACGGTATGGTGTTCAAAATGCGAGGCTTTCAGTACGGTCGTTGGCGATGCCTCCGGGCTGCCTTTGGATCGAGAGTTTCTGGAGGCAGTTCACGATCATTGGATCGGGCCTCAAGATTGGTTAGATGAGATGGCGGCGCAGACTCATACGATCGCAACTGCTGTTTACAGGCAGACAAGCACAACGATGGATGAGAAACGAGTTCGTCCTTGGTGGAAGTTTTGGCGATGACACTCCCAATTATCCAGCGAATGCAATCGATCAGATTCTTGGTGTCACTGACGGTGCCGCATTGTTGAGCAGGTTTAACGTCTTCCGGATAGCGCTCAATCTAGATGACCGCTTCTGGCCGAAAGCAGTCTGTCAGATGTTGAAAATGACAAATGCCTAGGAGCCACAAAAACCTTCTGCTAATGCATAATTTATGCAAATTAGCATTTGCCAACCCCCAAATCTCCCGCCATCATCCCCGTTATGCAAAAACGCAACGTATCTATCGTCTTAAGAGAACTGCTGGACCGCGACCGGATCTCCCCCACGGAGCTTCACCGGCGCACCGGCGTGCCTCAATCCACGCTCTCCCGGATCCTCAGCGGCAAGATCGTTGATCCGTCGGACAAGCACATTTCCCGCATCGCCGAGTACTTCCGCGTGAGCACCGACCAGCTGCGCGGGCGCGCGGCGGTGGGCGTGGCGCGCGATGACGCGCGCGACCCGATGCACTCGGAACTCAAGGACATAAGCCTGTGGGACGACGACACGCCCGTTAATGATGACGAGGTGTCGATCCCCTTTCTGCGCGAGGTTGAATTGGCTGCTGGATCAGGAAGATTCGTCATCGAGGAAAGCGAGAAGGCCAGCCTGCGGTTCGGCAAGCGCAGCCTTCGCCACAACGGTGTGCAGTTCGACCAGGCCAAGTGTGTGACGGTGCGCGGCAACAGTATGTTGCCGGTGCTGCGCGATGGCGCAACGGTGGGGGTGAATGCGGGCAAGAGTGGCATTGGCGACATCGTTGACGGCGACTTGTATGCCATCAATCACAATGGCCAGCTGCGCGTGAAACAGCTCTACCGCCTGCCTTCCGGGATTCGCCTACGCAGTTTCAACCGTGATGAGCACCCGGATGAGGACTACAGCTTCCAGGAGATCCAGGATGAGCAGATCAGCATCCTCGGTCATGTGTTCTGGTGGGGCATGTACGCCCGTTAACCTCCTTGCGTAAGACAAAGCCCGCCGATGTGCGGGCTTTTTTTCGCCTGTAGAAAATCCCCAAACCCTTTGCCCATAAGGCCGAAAATGCACCTGTGCATTTTTATGTTTAAAATAAATGCATTTGTGCATTGACTGTATATGCATACATGCATATTCTCCATCTCAAGCCAGCCAACAAGGCCTGGTGGAGGCGGCAAGGATGCTGCCAAGGAAGACAAGGAAGGCACGCAACATCGGCAAGGACGCCATCGAAGCGATGGCAGGGATGCCAGGCAATACCGGCAAGGATGCCGACGCTCTTTAGTTTCACGGCTTTACAAGAACAGGCAGCGATGAACCGGCCTTAATGGTTCAGAGGGTTGGCAACTGACCCGGGTGTGCAGCGTAAAGCACCAGAAGCAGTTATCCGGCAGACAGGGATCGTGGTCGGAAAAACATCGAGGATAGAACCGTACCGCGCCAGTAGCGCCGAAGGTTTGAGGAAATCATTACTGAAAAGCCTGGGCGACCGGGCTTTTTGGAATGCCTACCTATCAATGGATTTACCCAATACACCGGCCTTTCGCCGGCAAGGCTCAGCCAGGAGGCGTGACATGACAAACGAGCAGCAAGTGTTAGCGGAAATGCCTATCTGGCTGGTGATCCTACTGGCCCTGATCGGCGGGGTGTCCGGCGAGATGTGGCGCGCCGACAAGGAGGGCGCCCGTGGTTGGTCGCTGGTTCGGCGCCTGGCCTTGCGGTCCGGGGCGTGCATGGTGTGCGGGGTGTCGGCGTTGATGCTGTGTTACGCCGCCGGCATGTCGATCTGGACGGCCGGCGCCATTGGTTGCTTGACCGCCATGGCCGGCGCGGACGTTGCCATTGGCCTTTATGAACGTTGGGCGGCCAAGCGCATTGGCGTGAATGAGGCGCCGCCATCCCGCCCGGATCAGCAGTAATCGCTGCAAGGATGCAACCCCATGACACGTATCGAAAAACCTTCCCAGCTTCCCGTGGCCATTGCGCAGGCACTGAAGATTGCCTTCCCGCAATTGCGTGTGGGCAATCACCAGGATTTTCAGAACGCCGGGGATAAAACCGGCGTGCTGATTACCGTTGAACGCAACGGCCCCGGCATTCGCTCCCTTGAAGGCCGAAAGGCTCACGCGTTGTCGGTTTCACTCAAGGCCGTGGTCGCCAGCGGCTCCGCACCTTTTGATGCCTGCGACCTGGCCAGCCAATTGATGGACCTGGCCTTGGATAACCGTTGGGGGCTGCCGGCTGAGCAGTGTGACTTGCCCACCGCCATCGTCGCGGCGCCATTGATTCAAACCAGTGCCGAAACGGACTACGACACATGGACCGTTTCCTTCATCCAAAACCTCTATCTCGGCCCGCCACTGCTCGAAGATCCTACAGGTACGCCGCTGTTTGCCTGCACCTGGGAGGTCTCGAACATCAACGACCCCGACCAATACCGGCCACTGCAGGAGTAGTCCATGTTCGATGCGCTGTTACGTATGCAACTGGGGCCGATTGTCGAGCGCCTGGCGGAAATGGAAGCCCAGCTCGAAGACCTTTACCGGCGCGCTGAAAGTTTCTGTCGGATCGGCACTTGCCAGGCGGTCGACGCCGCCAGCAATACCTGCAAGGTCAGCCACGGCGAGCTGCTCACACCGGCCATCCGCTTTTTCAACCCCAGCGCCGGTGCGCAGACCGAAACGCGCATTCCGTCTGTGGGCGAACAATGCCTGTTGCTCAATTACGGCGGCGGGGAAGGGGGCGGGCAGTCTGTCGCCTTGTTCGGCCTCAACAGCAGTCAGTTTCCGCCAGTTTCCAGCGTTGCCACCTTGACCCGGCGGCGCCATCAGGACGGCACCCAAAGCGACTACGACGACGCCAGCCACACCTTCAACTGGGTCAATGGGCCCACCACGCTCAGCGGCTCCCGCGAACAGGTCGACATCAAGCTCGGCGCCGCCAGCCTGACGATCAGCCCCCAGAGCATCACCCTGCAAATCGGCGGCACCGGCCTGTTGCTGGATGCTGGCGGCGCGCACTTCAGCGGCCCGGTGGTGGACCACCAAGGACGCGTCATCAGCCCCCGATAAGGACATCCCATGATCGGCATCGATCGAAATACCGGGGCAGCCGTCGATGACTGGCTGCAATTTGTGCAGCGCGCCACCCGAGCGCTGACCACCCCCGTGGGCACTCGCCAGAAACGCCCGTTGTACGGCTCACTCATCCCTCAATTGCTTGGCCAGAACCTCGGCGACGACGTACTGATCCTTGCCCAAAGCCACGCTGCTCAAGCGTTCTACAACGCTCAGAACGGCATCAGCGACTTCCAGCCCCAGGTCATCGTTGCCACCCGCCAAGGCGCCGGCTTGTTGCTGCGTTTTGCCGGCACCTGGAAAAACCGCCAACAAACCTTCGAGGTCGTGACATGAGCATGCTGATCCCCGGCCAGAACCAACTGGCGGAACCGGCCATCATCGCGGTGGATGAGTTCGAGCCGTTGCTGGCCGAGTTCAAGGCGTTTGTCGTTGACTACGTGGCTACACGAGCGCCGCAAAACGCGGCCAAACTCAAGGTCAGCCTCGACAACGAAAGTGAACTGCTGACCCTGGCCCTGGAAGCATTTTGCGTGCGTTTGCAAACCCACGAGCGCAAGTACAACGCCCGCATCAAACAGATGCTGGCGTGGTGGGCCACGGGCAGCAACCTGGATGCACGCCTGGCCGACATGGGCCTGGAACGCCAGGTGCTCGACCCCGGCGACCCGGCGGCTTTCCCGCCCGTGCCGCCGACGCTGGAAAGCGACGACGACGCTCGCCTGCGTTATTACCTGGCGCCACATGCCCCGGCGGCGGGCTCGCGAATGCAGTATCGGCGTGAGGTGTTTACCCTCGGCGAGCGGCCGTCGGTGAAGGTGCAGAGCGCAACGCCGGGCGTGGTGACGGTCAGCTATACCTTTGACCCGGACGGCTATGCGGCGCAGGTCAAAGACGGCAACGGCCGCCGCACTGCGCCCGGCGAAGTGATGGTCACCGTGCTTTCCCGTGAGGGTGATGGCACGCCGTCCGCCGATTTGCTTGACGGTGTTCGCCGACATTTCGCACGGCCGGACGTACGACCGGAGACTGATCTGGTCAGCGTCCAGGGCGCACAGATCAAGCCCTACAAAATTCGCGTAGTCGCGAAGATCAATGCCGGGCCGGATTCCGGCCTGACGCAAGTCGCCGCGCAGAAACTGCTGCAAGACTACGCCGAGTCTTGCCATCGGCTTGAGGGGCGCGTGGACCCGAGCTGGATCGACTATGCCATTCACAGTGCCGGTGCTGCGCAACTGCAAATTCTTGAGCCGCTGGAGCCGATTATCAGCACCGCGTTCCAGGCCCCGTATTGCACAGGCGTCGACGTGGAGGTGCGCACGCTATGAGTGAGCCTAAAGCGAGTTTGTTGCCGGCCAACAGTTCACCGCTGGAGAGGGCCTTGGACCTGGGCTTTGGGCAATTGCTTGATCGGGTCATGCCGCCGTTTCCTGCGTTGATGAATCCGCTGCAAACCCCTACCGAGTTTCTTCCTTACCTGGCTGCCGACCGTGGTGTCAGCGAGTGGGATGCGGTTGCCAGCGAAGCGGAAAAGCGCCTCACGGTGGCGTTGTCCTGGCAGATCCAGCGCCAGGCGGGTACGCCCAAGGCATTGAGCTATGCAGTGGAGTCATTGGGGTTCACCCCCAACATCAGCGCCTGGTATCAGCAGCGACCGTTGGGGTTGCCTTACACCTTTGACGTGCAGGCCATCATTGGGCGCAGTTGGTCCAGTGGTGACCATAACCGGCTGATCCGCCGTATCAATGCGGCCAAGAGCGAGCGGGACCAGGCAACGATTACTGTCGTTCACGAAACCGAAGGCCTGCTTGCACTCACGCAAGCCCTTCATGCCCCGTTAAGCGACGGTGAGCTGTATCTGGATGGCGCGCTACCGGAGTTGGCATTCGGTGCTCGACTCAACAGTGTCGGGGTTGCCCGGCACTACACCATTAACGACTACGACCTCAGGGCGCAGCCATGACAGATGACATTACGCGCCTGGTGCGCTTCACCTCCAAGGGTTTGGATGAAGTGCTGCAGGCAAAGAACCAGGGTTTGAAAGGCGAAATCACCCACGTCGGCGCCGGCACTGGCCGCTACACCCCAGACGGCACAGAAGTGGCCTTGCGTGATGAGCGCCAACGGGTCGCCATCGTGGATTACGAGGACTTGGGCGAACGCCAACTCAGGATGGCCGCGCTGTTTGATGGCGAGGCTGAGTATGAAATTGGCGAGTTCGGTTTTTACCTCGCCAGTGGGACGTTGCTGGCGCTGTATTCCGTGGCGGGGAAGTTGCTGACGTATAAAGCGGCGGCGGCTCGGGTGCTGCAGAAGTTTACGTTGGATATTTCGCCGTTGCCGGCGGACAGCGTGACGGTAGTAGTGGGGTCTGACAACCTCAATGTTTTGCTGACGGAAGAACTGGCTGCGCTCTCGGCTGCCAGCATCGACAACATGTCCAGAGGCGTCGCGGTGTTGTTCCGGGTCATGGCGTTGGAAGCCAAGGCCGGTTAGCGACTTTTGATTAGATACACACCTGACTTGACTGAAGAGCTTCAGGGAACCGTTCAATGCATTACAAGGAGTTCACACATTGAGTACTGAACAGCAATTGGCGGCCGTGGTCAGCGCATCGAATGCGCTGGCGAACGTCGTGACCGGGAAGATTGGCGAAATTGATAAGGCATTAGCGGACGCATGGGCTAAATATGACGAACAGCTATCGAGTTTGAATAGCCGTCTGCCCCGTCTGGCAATCACGAAAAACTTCAGCATGGAGCCAGACGCCACCGGCAAATTGATTGATAACTGGTATGTGCATACCGAAGTTACCGCCACCAACGTGCGCACGATTACATCGTCGGCTGCCACCTATGGGCGTCCTGATGCGGACGTTGAGTTCATGCGGCAGATACAGACAGATGTACGCGAACAGTTTCCTGAGTTTGATATCAACGCAGCGGGTTTTTGGCGAAACCCGATCAATGTTTGGCAAATGAAATGGTCCGAAAACAGTTCCTTGCCTTGGTTGGCGTTTCCCTGCGCTATCGATAACGGTCGTCAGAGCGGAAGTACGGCTGTGCCTTTAAACGCACACATGACGATGGGCGCATTTGTTCGGGTCACCGAAGGCGCCATTGACCATGCATGGGCCACTGGGGCCGTGAAGGGCAAGTGGCGCTGGTGTTCTACGCAAGTCACGCCAGACAGTTACTTTGCCAACTACATGAATGCGCACCCAGTCCGCAGCTCTGCAAGCGGGGTGGTTGAGGTCATGCTTGCCGGTGCCTGTACCGGTGTTGTCACGCGTCCCGCCGACTGGGGAACCCTGTTGGGCTTGGGTTAAGGAGAATATTGATGAAACCTGAATTTGTACTACCTGAACTTCATCCGTTGATTAAGTGGAAGCTGATCCGTGGGGCGCGTGATGCCGACCTGATCGCCAGCGACTATGCGGCCATGCCTGATTACCCGATGACGGACACGGATCGCCCAGCGTTCGTCGCTTACCGTAAAGGGTTGCGTGATATCCCGGATCAGGGGGCTGATCCTGACGCAGTTGTCTGGCCGAACAAGCCAACCTTCCTGAAATAACCCACCGCGAAAGCGGTTTTTTTTCGCCTCCCCAAAGCCCCTCCGCAGGGGCTTTGGCGTTTTTCACCCGGAGCATTCCACTCATGTTCAACCGCCAAACCTACACCGTCCTCATCCCTTTCCCCACCGGCGCCGGCCATTGGTCCACTGCCGGCCAGGAACTGCAACTGCTGGACGTCGAAGCATCCGCCCTGCGCACCGCCGGCCGTCTGGAACTGACCAGCGTCCTTAACTCCACCCCCAAGAAGGCTGACTAACCATGGCTGAGGTTCTGAACTTCGAGCACAACGGCATCACCGTGAATGCCACTGAATCCCCCGAGGCCATGGGTGGCCTTGGCGACAACGTCATCGGCCTGGTCGGCACGGCGCCGAATGCCCATGCGTCGATCCCTAAAAACGCGCCGTTTCGCATCAACAGCTTCACCACCCAGGCGCTGCTGGACCCCACCGGCGCCGAGACTGGCACGCTGTTCCACGCCGTCTACCAGATCCTCAAAGTGGTCAAGGTGCCGGTCTATGTGGTGATCGTGGAGGAGGGCATCACCCCGGCCGACACGCTCAACAATGTGATCGGCGGCAACGAGCCGGTCACCGGCCGCAAGTTGGGCCTGGCAGCCTTGAGCAGCGTGCCGGAAGACCTGACCATCATCGGTGCGCCGGGCTTTACCGGCACCAAGGCTGTGGCCGGTGAGTTCGCTTCCTTCGGCAAGCGCATCAAGGCCCGTGTGGTGCTGGATGGCAAGGACGCTTCGGTGGCCGACCAAGTGACCTACAGCGGCGAACTGGGCGGCGCCGACCTCGGTTTCGACCGTTGCCTGCTGGTGCACAACATGCCGTCGGTGTACTCCAAGGCCGCGAAGAAAAACGTGTTCCTGTCGCCGTCGTCCCTGGCCATCGCGGCCTTGGCCAAGGTCAAGCAGTGGGAAAGCCCGGGCAACCAGGTGACGTTCGCCGAGGACGTTTCCCGCGTGGTCGAGTACAACATCCTCGACACCTCCACCGAAGGCGACCTGCTCAACCGCTATGGCGTGAGCTACTACGCGCGCACCATCCTTGGTGGCTTTTCGTTGCTGGGTAACCGCTCCATCACCGGCAAGTTCATCAGCTACGTCGGCCTGGAAGATGCGATCAGCCGCAAGCTGGTCAAGGCCGGCCAGAAAGCCATGGCCAAGAACCTCACCAAGTCCTTCATGGACCAGGAGGTCAAGCGCATCAACGACTGGCTGCAAACCCTGGTCGCCGACGAAACCATCCCCGGCGGCAGCGTGTACCTGCACCCGGAATTGAACAGTGTCGAGAAGTACAAGAACGGCACCTGGTACATCGTCATCGACTACGGCCGTTACGCGCCGAACGAACACATGATTTATCAACTCAACGCCCGCGATGAAATCATCGAGCAGTTCCTGGAGGACGTTCTCTAATGTTTACCAACCGTGTAAGACAGGCCCTTGCGGCCACCCTTCAAGGCCTGCCGTTGTCGGCGACTGTGGAAGAGTTCACCCCGCCGACGATTGATTTCGAGATGGAACCCATGGCCGGCGGCCGCTTCATCGCCGAAGAAATGGCCAAGAGCGGCAAGGTGCTCAACGCGATCCTGATGCTGCAGGGTGCCGGGCCGGAAATCATGCTGGCGCTGGGCGTACGGTTGGGTGAAGACATCCTGCTCAATGTGCGCGAAGCCGGCCAGGACCAGGATGGCAAGACCTATTTCACCTACCACACGGTCGGCGGCAAGCTGAAAACCCTGACCGAGGCCAAGTTGAAGATGGGCGACAAGGCCACGACCACACTGACCCTTTCCTGCCGCACGTACAGCCGTCTGGAAAACGGCATTCCGGTGATCGACATCGACGTGCGTACCCAGAAGTTCGTGCTCAACGGCGTCGACATTCTGGGCGACGCCCGCCGCGCGGTACTGATGCCTTAAGGCCGAAGCGGGCACGGTCAATGTGGGAGCTGGCTTGCCTGCGATGGCAGCACCTCGGTGCACCAGACATACCGAGTCGCCTGCATCGCGGGCAAGCCCGGCTCCCACATTGACTGCGCTTAACCTCAACAATGTTTACCAAGGAATTGCCCCATGGCCTGGATGCCACCGCTGCATGGTTTGCTGTCTCCGATCACCGCCGACACCGGCGCAACGATCGAGCAGATTCACCTCAAACCGCTGTACTACGCCGCGCAAAAAGACGCGCTGGCCCGGGCCGGTGATGACGAGGACGACCAGTTTTTTGAACTGGCGAAACTCGCCACCGGCCTGTCGGAAAAAGAGCTGGACCAACTCAAGCGCCCGGACTACGTGAGCATCGCGCAATACGTACACGAGATGTCGACACGTCCTGCAGCGTTCTTCCTCGGCGAACGCGATGAGCCGTCGCAGCATGAACACGTGCAACTGCTGCTGCCCCTCGACGCCGCCGGCCGCAACCTGACCGCGCTGAGCCTGGAAATGCCAGCCCTGCGCGCCACCAAGGCGATGAAAAAACTCGCCACCAATAAAGAGCGCGCCGAGTTCATCACGGCTCACTGCACTGGCCTGATGATTCCTGACCTGGCCGGCCTGACCGTCCCCGACTGGACGGCCCTGCAGGAGCGCATCGACGATTTTTTAAATCAACCGGCGGACTTCTTTCGGAGCGCGACATCGAAGTGATCCTCGATGTGGTGCCACTGATTTACTCGGTCAATGAGGCGGAAATCCTCGACTGGGACGCCGGGAAAGCAATGCGCCGCTACGACATCGCGATCACTCGCCTTGGCGTCAAACAGGAGTAAGCGGGATGCAGGACACGTATTCGCTCGCCTATGCCATGGCCAAGGATGGCCAGGGCATTTTTGGCCACGCAAACGGCGCCACAGGTGCCGAGATCGTCAACCCCGGCCCTTTGGCACCCAAACGCCTTGAAGAGGCCACGCCGCTACCTTCGATGAGTCTGGCGCTCGCTAACGCGGGCTTGGAACTCAGTGGCCTCTCGTTGTCCCTGGGGTTGCTGCGCACTGGCGTGGACGCGCTGGAAGCGTCCTTGTCGCGACTCAGCGCGTTGGGCATTCAACTGCCCTTGTCGCGGCTCAATGCGCTGGATATTCAACCGCCCTTGTCGCGGCTCAATACGGTGGACATTCAGTCATCCAGAACCGAGCAGAAGACATCCACTGAAGTGACGTCGAGCACATCGCAAGATCTGCGCCTGAGCCGTGAAGCCCTGACGCTGCGGGACGTGCAGAGTCTCGATCCGGTGGCGGCCTTTCAGCGATCCAATACCAGCCTTTCGTTTGATGCGAAAGCCACTTCGGAAAAAACGATAACGGAGCGGCGGGAAACATCCAAAAACAGCGAAGAGCGGCTTGCCAAGACGCTTGAGCCCGTGCCGGTATTGGGGGAAGCCACATGGCTGCAAGCCAAGACTCATGTGCTGGACGCTACCAACGAATGGGCCAGCAATTCACCCGCTGCCGCCGAGACCCTCAAGACAACGGGCGCGGTGGTTTCGCCGATGGTTTCCGAACTCTTGTCGGGCTTGGGCGAGACGATCAAAGACCGGGTGACGGGCAACCTGATTGATGTGACGCTGGGCAAGCTGCCTGGGGTTGGCAAGTTGTTCAAGGACGGTGGTTACGACAAAGAAAAGGGCAAGGGCAAAGATGGCTGCTGCCCTGGCGAGTCGCTGAGCAGCCCCGCGCGCCCCGGCATTATCTTGCCGCCGGACTATGACCGTACGCGTGGGGAACGTACGCGTGGGCAAACCACTTCCGGTAAAACGCGGGGTAATGGCTCGAATAAAAAATCAGGCAGGCTCGGTCATTGGCTGCGTGATGCGTCCGACAAAGTGGGCAAGACACTATTGCCCGGCTCACACGTCGGCTTCCAGGCAAGCGCGCCGCATCCAGGTGCTTTTTCCGGGGCGGCTGCCTCCGGTAGTCGTCAAGGACCTGCCCGCGGTGCAGGCAACCGTCTCGGCTTGATCGGGGCATTCGAACGCGGCGTGACCGAGATGCCCAGCCATGTTGCGGGTAAACCACGTACGCCGTTTCAACCCCAACCGTCTGCGCTGCAAACCGCGCCCACTGCGAGCCTGCCACACGGCCCGACGTCGCGCCTGACCAGCCCCCTGACCCGGCTGGAATCGTCCGCCGTCCGCCGCCTTGGCCCGCTGAGGTATGTCGACACCGCCATGGATGTGATTCAGGGCGTGCGCAATGGCGATGCAAAAGCGGTCGGTGCCGGCTTGAGTTCGGCCGGTGGCGCCTGGGCGGGGGCTTCCGCGGGCGCTGCCATCGGCACCCTGATTTTCCCCGGCGTCGGTACCGCTGTCGGCGGCGCCATTGGTGGCTTGCTCGGCAGCGAGGCGGGCAGTTGGCTCGGCGGCAAATTGTTCGGCGCAACCGATCGCCTGCCTGCGCCGGAGGCGGTCAGCCAGGAGCTCAACAGCGCGCGCACCGACAGCGTTCAGCTCACCCTGGCGCCGAGTATCCAGATCACCGGCGTAAACCCGGCCGATGCCCAGCAGGTCGTCAACCAAGTGATGCAGGCGCTGCAATTCCAATGCATGCCGATGGTCACTGACGCCCTCGGTATCCGGCGCAATGCGGCATTGGCCGACCATGGAGGTGATTGATGCGACAACAAATGGTGCTGGGCGACTTTATTTTTGGCCTGTCCCAGGGCTTCGCCTATTCCACCTTGACCCGCAGCACCGACGGTGGCTGGAGCGACATGGCGATTGTTGCCAGCAAGCCCTTGTCCCGGCAGAGCGGGCAAACACTGGAAAAACTCACGTTTGGCGGTACGGCCATGTACGCGGTGGGCATGGCGCGCCTGGATGATTTGCGTGCGTTGCAAAATGCGCGTGCGCCGTTGCCTCTGGTCGATGGCGTTGGGCGTAACTGGGGCCTGTGGCGGATCAATTCGGTGGTCGAAAACCAGAGCAACGTGATCGACGATGGCACCGCCATGGTCATGACCTGGACCCTGGTATTGGAGGAATTTATCAATGCGTAGGGTACGAAGTATTGCCGGTGATTCGGTCAACCTGCTGCTCTATCGCGAGTTGGGCCGATGCGATGACGCCGCCGAAGAGACCCTCTGGCGCTCGAACCCCGGGCTTGCCGAATACGGCCCGGTGCTCCCGGCGGGCGTGTGGGTGATCGTGCCGGAAATGGCAACGCGGCCGAGTGCCGTGCAACCTGTTTTGGCATGGGATTAAGGAGGTTGCATGGCACAGGGATTTACGCCGGTTGTAGAGTTTTACGGGGCCAATGCGGCGCTGCTCAATGAACGCCTGATGCGCTGGAGCCACACCGACGCCTCGGGTATCGAGAGTGACCGGCTGGAGTTGATCCTCAATATCGAGGGGCTCGAAGGCCTGCCAAGCTTCAATGGCAAGATTGGTTTGCGCGTCGGTTATCGGGAGACGGGGTTGGTGGAGAAGGGCGAGTTTGTCGTCACCCAGCGCACCCCCGTGCTGTTTCCCATGTGCTTGATGATTGTGGCCACCGCTGCGCCCTTCAGCATGGTCGACGCCAGCGGTTACCGCCAGCGTCGCTCCGCCAGTTACGGACCGACTACCTTGGGCGCGTTGTTTCGCCAATTGGTCAGCCGCCACGGTTTTTCACCGCGCGTGGCGGCTGCGCTCGAAGGCATTTCGATCCCTCATATCGACCAGTCCAACGAAAGCGACATGGCGTTTATCACGCGGCTGGCCGGGCGCTACAGCGCGGTCACCAAACCCTTCCAGGAGCTGTATGTGCTGGCCGAAGCCGGGCAACTCAATTCCATTTCCCTCAAGCAGCTGCCGGAAGTGAAATTGTCGGTGACCCAAGACAATCGTCCCGGTGAGTACGCCTTCATTACCGCGAAGCTCGACGAAAAGACACGCGCCAAATATGAGGGCTGCCGCGTCACCTGGTGGGATGCAGCCGGGGGCAAGAGGCATGTGGTGCAAGTCGGGAATGCGCCGTTCAAAACCTTGCGCCAACCTTGCCAGAACGAAGCCGAAGCACGCAGCGTCGCCGAAGCTGAATTGCGCCGTGTGGGGCGCGAAGACTTGCAGTTGCAGATTGATTGCCCCGGCAACCCGTTGCTGGCGGCCGAAGGGTTGCTGCGGCTGGATGAAACCTGGCCCTCGTATATGCGAGGGCAATGGTCGATGACGAAGGTGGTCCATGTGGGCGACCCGGTGACGGGGTATCGCAGCTCGATCACGGCGGGAGGGTTGTCGACCTGAACAGATTAATAATGCCCAAGAGGTGTTCATCTGCCCTGATCGCGTGCTATCGCACCGTTGGTTCGCGAAGCTCGCAGGTCCGGCGCCACATCATCTGAAGGAGCCTGTTCCATGTTAATGACACAACTGCAGGCAATCATGCCCAACGCAGGTGCCCGTGCAGGCGCTTTCCAGGCGGCTCTCAATGCTGCAATGGCGCGCTATCAGATCACCAGCGCCAAACGTATCGCCGCGTTCATTGCGCAAATCGCTCACGAGTCCGGCGAACTGCGCTATGTACGCGAACTGGGCAGCGACCAATACCTCAGCAAATACGACACCGGCGTGCTTGCCGCGCGCCTGGGCAATACACCCGAGGCGGATGGCGACGGCCAGAAGTACCGGGGCAGGGGGTTGATCCAGATCACCGGGCGGCGCAACTACCTGGCCTGCAGCCAGGCGTTGTTCGGTGATGATCGCCTGATGCGCCAACCCGAGCTGCTGGAACAGCCGCAATGGGCGTGTGAGTCCGCCGCGTGGTTCTGGCAAAGTAATGGCTTGAATGAATTGGCCGACAAGGACCAGTTCACCACCCTCACCCGGCGTATCAATGGCGGGCTCAATGGGCTGGAAGACCGCTTGCAATACTGGGCACGGGCCAAAGCGGTGTTGTGCGCTATTTAAGCGTGGCAGGTGCAGGCTATCGGGCATTAGCATCTTGATTCAACCTGTCGCTTGCACGTGCGATTTGCTCCTGTAGGGTAGGCAAATCCCCGCCCATTCCTGGAGACGACCGTGAAGGAAATCACTCAACTGGCTGCTGAACTGGGTCGCCGTCTGCAAGTGCTCAACGCCCATGTCACCACTGCCGAATCCTGCACCGGCGGCGGTATCGCTGAAGCCATCACGCGGATTCCGGGCAGTTCGGCCTGGTTCGAGGCGGGGTATGTCACATATTCCAATCGACAAAAGACCCGGCAGTTGGGCGTACCAGAGGCGTTATTCCCCAAGGTCGGCGCCGTCAGCCAGGAAGTGGTCGAGGCGATGGTGCGCGGCGCGCAGGAAAAAAGCCTGTCGCGCTTTGCCGTGGCGGTCAGCGGTGTCGCAGGGCCCGACGGCGGTTCCCCGGACAAACCGGTAGGTACCGTGTGGCTGGCCTTTGGTGTGGGCGAAGAGGTCACGGCTGAGCTGGCGCACTTCCCCGGCAACCGTGACGAGGTCCGCCGACAAACGGTAAAGGCCGCGTTAGAGGGCTTGTTGCGACGAGCTGCAGCAGAAATCGAAAATCAGGGGTAGGCGATCCCGGATGTTTGTGGAACAATACTGTCTACTTATACAGGTGTTGGCCGTCAGGCCTTATTGATTACGTGAGGACTTTAATGGACGACAACAAGAAGAAAGCCTTGGCTGCGGCCCTGGGTCAGATCGAACGTCAATTCGGCAAGGGTGCCGTAATGCGTATGGGCGATCACGACCGTCAGGCGATCCCGGCTATTTCCACTGGCTCTCTGGGTCTGGACATCGCGCTCGGCATTGGCGGCCTGCCAAAAGGCCGTATCGTTGAAATCTACGGTCCTGAATCTTCCGGTAAAACCACCCTGACCTTGTCGGTGATTGCCCAGGCGCAAAAAATGGGCGCCACCTGTGCGTTCGTCGACGCCGAGCACGCCCTGGACCCTGAATACGCTGGCAAGCTGGGCGTCAACGTTGACGACCTGCTGGTTTCGCAGCCGGACACCGGTGAGCAAGCCCTGGAAATCACCGACATGCTGGTGCGTTCCAACGCCATCGACGTGATCGTGGTCGACTCCGTGGCAGCCCTGGTACCAAAGGCTGAAATCGAAGGCGAAATGGGTGACATGCACGTGGGCCTGCAAGCCCGTCTGATGTCCCAGGCGCTGCGTAAAATCACCGGTAACATCAAGAACGCCAACTGCCTGGTGATCTTCATCAACCAGATCCGCATGAAGATCGGCGTGATGTTCGGCAGCCCGGAAACCACCACCGGTGGTAACGCGCTGAAGTTCTACGCTTCGGTCCGTCTGGACATCCGCCGTACTGGCGCGGTGAAGGAAGGCGACGAGGTTGTCGGTAGCGAAACCCGCGTTAAAGTCGTGAAGAACAAAGTGGCCCCGCCATTCCGTCAGGCTGAGTTCCAGATTCTCTACGGCAAGGGTATCTACCTGAACGGCGAGATGATCGACCTGGGCGTGCTGCACGGTTTCGTCGAGAAGTCCGGTGCCTGGTATGCCTACAACGGCAGCAAGATCGGCCAGGGCAAGGCCAACTCGGCCAAGTTCCTCGCGGACAACCCGGATATCGCTGCCACGCTTGAGAAGCAGATCCGCGACAAGCTGCTGACCCCAGCACCGGACGTCAAAGCGACTGCTAACCGCGAGCCGGTTGAAGAAGTCGAAGAAGCCGATACTGACATCTGAAATAAACGATGACAGTTGTACTCGATACACTCGTCGCCGTACGGCGCACTGCGATGGACCTGCTCGCTCGTCGCGAGCATGGTCGAGTCGAGCTGACGCGAAAACTGCGTCAGCGCGGCGCAGAGCCCGAAATGATCGATACAGCCCTCGACCGGTTAACGGAAGAGGGGCTGCTTTCGGAAGCCCGTTACCTCGAAAGCTTTGTCTCCTACCGAGCCCGTTCCGGCTATGGCCCTACACGTATTCGTGAAGAGCTGAGCCAGCGCGGCCTGCAACGTGCTGATATCGACCTCGCCCTGCGTGAATGCGGTATCAGTTGGCAGTCGCAGTTGGAAGACACCTGGCGTCGCAAGTTTGCTGGTCATCTTCCGATTGATGCCCGGGAGCGTGCGAAGCAAGGTCGCTTCTTGAGTTATCGCGGGTTCTCGATGGAAATGATCAGCCGTCTGTTGAGCGGTCGCGATCTGGACGACTGAGTCGTGTCTCGACGCGGCTGAAATAGCGAGCGTGCTATGTGGTGAACCCGCTTATTTATGGGGTGAGCAGGCTTATGTAGTGAGCGGGCTTGCCCCGCGCTGGGCTGCGGAGCAGCCCCGCCACCCGCCAAATCCCAACAAAAAAGGCCCACTATGAAAATAGTGGGCCTTTTTTTTTGCCTTCAAAAAACTCAAGCCGGCTCCGGCGCTACCCGTTGCTGCGTCTTCCCCTGAGCCTGTGCCCAGTTCTCCGGCAAGTTGATGTAGTCCACCAACTCCCGCAGCCGCCCTTGATCGCGCCCGTTGAAGTTGAACACCAACCGCGTCAAATGGCTGAACCTTGGCTCGTCATGGTCTTCACCTGTGTAGGAGAGCTGTTGGAACGCGCCACTCACCCGCAAGCTGGCAAATTCTTCCTGCAAATGAGCCAGCGCGCGCTCACTGAGCGGGTGATGCATGCGCACCACAAACTCGCGTTTCAGCCAGCGCGTGGAGTGGAAGTTGGCGTAGAACTGGTTGATCTCGTCCACCGCTTCTTCTGCGCTGTACACCAAGCGAATCAGCTTGAGGTCGGTAGGCAAGATGTAGCGGTTGGCTTCCAGCTGGCTGCGGATAAAGTCCAGGGCGCCCTGCCAGAAACCACCGCCCGGCGCATCCAGCAATACCACCGGTACCAGTGGGCTTTTGCCGGTCTGGATCAGGGTCAGTACTTCCAGTGCTTCATCCAGGGTGCCGAAACCACCTGGGCACAGTACCAGTGCGTCGGCTTCCTTGACGAAGAACAGCTTGCGGGTAAAGAAGAAGTGGAAGGACAGCAGGTTCTCGGTGCCATCGATGGTCGGGTTGGCGTGTTGCTCAAACGGCAGCGTGATGTTGAACCCGAGGCTGTGTTCCAGGCCTGCGCCTTCATGCGCCGCCGCCATGATGCCGCCGCCGCCGCCGGTGATCACCATCAGGTCGGATTTTGCCAGCGCGGCACCGACTTCCCGGGCCAAGGCATACAAAGGACTTTCGACCGGCGTGCGCGCCGAGCCGAATACCGTCACCTTGCGCCTGTCCTTGAACTGTTCCAGCACGCGGAAGGCGTTATCCAGTTCGCGAATTGCCTGCAGGGTGATCTTGGCATTCCAGCGGTTACGGTCGTCCTGGGCCATGCGCAGCACGGTGAGGATCATGTCGCGATAAAGGGGGATGTTCGGGCTGTTGGGAGCGATCAGCTGGAGTTGGGCGTCGACCTGCTGCGTGAGGTCAGTCCCGTTTTGTTCAAAATGACGAAGCAGGTGGTCATTCGATTCGTAAGGCATTCAACTTCTCCTTCTTCACAGAGACTGGGCCGCCGGCGAGAGATTCGTCCGAGGCCACGACACTGCATGTGTCGCTGCATGCCTGAAGGCGTTGCACGGTGTTCGCCAGGCGGCAAAGCGGGCTCTGTATGTTCCTTGTGATTTGGAAACCTTTGCACTGCAAGTCGCAGGAGGGCAACCCTCTTTTGCCCTGAAAATGTTACAGAACGGCGTGGAAAACGCTGTGGTTGGGCTGCCGGGATGACTTGATCATGAGCCGAAAAACCCATGGCTGGCAACCGGTTATTGGTCACACATCACGCAGTTCGTTTATCGGCAGGCAAATGTAACGAGGGGATGCGCGCGCCACTGGACAGCAGCGCGCGAGGATCGAGCGGGTGTTACTTTTTCTTCTTCGCCGCAGCGGGGGCCGGGCAATCGGCTTCTACGAACTTGACCGACGCGACGGAGCGGTTGGTCTTGTTCTCAGTGATGTCGTAGCGCATCACCGCGCCCTTGGCCATTAACTCGCGGTAGCCCTTGTTCAGGCATACGCTTTGACCCAGTTGGAAATACACGGCTTTTGGGTTGGCGCGCATCTGTTCTGCACGGTCCGGCTGCACGCTCAGGTGATCGATCAGTTGCATGCCTTCAACGGTGTAGGCCACTTCCAGGGTTTTTTCATCGATTTCCCGGGGCAGGTCCTTGTTGCTTTCAGCCGCGACGCTTTGTAGCTTGCGGTTCATTTGGGCCTCCAGCAACGAGGCCGCGTGGGCGCTCACGGGCAAGACCAGCGCAAGTGCGACGGATGGGGCAACAAGGCGCAGCATGGAACGCAGCATGAAACTCTCCTGATTCGGTTACTGGTGCATAGACCAGCCACTGCGCTGTGCGTTCAGTGGCGCGCAATTATAGGTGACCCTTCGCCACTACAGCCAGGCGTATCGCTGGTAAACTGCGGCCACTTAAGCCTTCTTCGAGTTTCCCCTGTGTCGATTGACCCCTGCTCACGGTGCGCCCGATGAGCCACGCCGTTTCCCGCTTGCGTACCCGGCGCCTGGCGCGGGCCGTCCGGCCTTTCCTCAACCGTGGTTCGCGCGCCGAGCGCTGCCCCGGCTGCCGGGTGATTCCTGAGTACTGCCTGTGCGCCTGGCGCCCCAAGGTGCCGGCGCGCTCCGCGATGTGTTTGCTGATGCATGATGTCGAGCCCATGAAGCCCAGCAACACCGGCTGGTTGATCGCCGATGTGATTGACGACACCACCGCATTCGCCTGGTCACGTACCGAAGTCGACCCCGAGTTGCTGACCTTGCTGGCTGACCCACAATGGCAGCCTTATATCGTGTTCCCGGGCGAATTCGTCGCACCTGAGCGCGTGGTCAGTGAAGTGAGCGTGGAGGAGGGCAAGCGCCCGCTGTTCATCCTGTTGGATGGCACCTGGAGCGAAGCGCGCAAGATGTTTCGCAAAAGCCCGTACCTGGAACACTTGCCGGTCCTGAGCCTGGCGCCGGAACAGCTGTCGCGCTACAAACTGCGCCGCTCCAAGCGCGATGATCATTTCTGTACCGCCGAAGTCGCGGCGCTGTGCCTGGAATTGGCCGATGATCAGGCTGCCAGCGAAGTGCTGGACGCCTACCTGGACGTTTTCAGTACCCATTACCTGGCTGCCAAGTTCCAGATGCCGCTGGACCTGATGGATGACGTTCATACGCGTCTCGCACCTTATATCCCGACGGTATAGCCAGACGACGTTTGCATGATGGCACCGCAACCCTGTCCCCCGCTAAAATGCCCGCGGGCGTAGTGCTTGACCCCTCAGGCTACGCTGGGCATGCTGGGCGCCGATTGGGGCGTAACCGTGAATTTTCAGCGTCGTTGCAGGTGTTTTGACGCTGAGCATGCCCTGTGGCGATGGCTGCCTGGCTGTTGCCTTGTGTATTGGTGAACCCTGAACCCATCAGGGCTGCCATAAAAAAAACAGGATCATTTAATCAATGGCCACATACGACATCCTGATAGCCGATGACCACCCGCTGTTTCGCAGCGCGCTGCATCAGGCCGTAACCCTGGGCCTTGGCCCCGACGTGCGCCTGGTCGAAGTGGCCAGCATTGCCGAGCTGGAAGCCCGCCTCACCGAAAAATCCGACTGGGACCTGGTATTGCTCGACCTGAACATGCCTGGAGCCTACGGTTTTTCGGGCCTGGTGCTGTTGCGTGGTCAATACCCGCAGATCCCCGTTGTGATGGTTTCCGCCCAGGAAGAGGCCGACGTGGTGGTGCGCTCTAAGGAGTTTGGCGCCAGCGGCTTCATTCCCAAGTCCAGCAGCATGGAAGATATTCAGAAAGCCGTGCGCATGGTGCTCGATGGCGATGTGTCTTGGCCGCCGCAGGCGTTTGAAGAAATCAACGTGTCCGAGGAAGCCAAGGCCGCCCGTGATGGGCTTGCCAGCCTCACGCCCCAGCAGTTCCGGGTGTTGACCATGGTCTGCGAAGGTTTGTTGAACAAGCAGATTGCCTACGAACTAAGCGTTTCGGAAGCGACCATCAAGGCCCACGTGACGGCGATTTTCCGCAAGTTGGGTGTACGTACGCGCACGCAGGCGGCGCTGCTCTTGCAACAACTTGAGTCAATTTCGCAGCATTAAGCTTTATCCGATTCACGCTTTTTTGACTTTGCGTGAACTAGTTTCCCCACTTCTTTGGTTCAGTTGCCTACTTCTATGTCGCCTTTCAAGGGTCAAACCGGTATCAAACGTATCTTTAACGCAGGGGGCTATTCCCTGGATGGCCTGCGCGCAGCCTTCACTGGCGAGGCGGCATTTCGTCAACTGGTATTGCTGAACGTCATCCTGATCCCGCTGAGTTTTTTCCTGCACGTCAGCCGGGTCGAACGTGCCTTGCTGATCGCCGTGTGCCTGCTGGCCTTGATCGTCGAGTTACTCAACTCGGCCGTGGAAGCGGCCATTGACCGTATTTCCCTGGACCTCCACCCGCTGTCGAAAAACGCCAAGGACATGGGCAGCGCTGCGCAATTTGTTGCGCTGACCATGATTGCCCTGGTGTGGGCCGTGATTCTGATCTAACCCTCAGGCAATGCTCGGCAGCACGATCTCGTCGCTGCGCTGAACCCCTGCGGTGAAGGCGCGGCACAGTTCCAGAAACTCGCGCATCGCCGAGGTCTGGTACTTCTGTTTATGCCAGATGAAGTAAAACTGCCGGGCCAGGTCCAGGTCCGGGGTTTCCACCGGCACCAGGCTGCCACGCCGAAACGCGTCACGCAGCGCCAGCCGCGAAATGCAGCCAATCCCCAATCCGGATTCCACGGCCCGCTTGATCGCCTCGGTGTGTTCCAGCTCCAGGCGGATGTTCAGCGCGCTGCGGTGGTGGCGCATGGCCTGGTCAAACGTCAGGCGCGTGCCCGAGCCTTGTTCCCGCAGGATCCATGCCTCATGGGTCAATTCGTCCATTGTCGCCACGCCACGCTTGGCCAAATGATGCTGGGGCGCACAAAACACCACCAACTCATCTTCCACCCAGGTTTGCACTTCAATGTCCGGGTGGCTGCAGTCGCCTTCGATTAGACCCAGGTCAATTTCGTAGTGCGCCACCTGATGCACGATATGCGCAGTGTTCTGCACATGCAGCTTCACCTGGCTCTCGGGGTGCTGCTGCATGAAGCTGCCGATCAGCAAGGTCGCCAGGTAGTTGCCGATTGTCAGGGTGGCGCCCACCGCGAGGGAGCCGAAGCCAGACTTGCCGTTGAGCAGGTCCTCGATCTCCTTGGCCTGGTCCAGCAGTGCGACGGCTTGGGGCAGCAGCTGACGGCCGAGGGCGTTGAGGCTCAAGCGTTTGCCCGCGCGGTCGAATAATTGGCAGCTGGATTGACGCTCCAGCTCGGTGATCGAGGTGCTGGCGGCGGATTGAGACAAGGCCAGAAGGCCAGCAGCGCGCGAGACGCTTTCCTGCTGGGCGACGGCGACGAAGACTTGCAGTTGACGGAGAGTAAATCGCATATCGATATAACCGATAACCCTTATCTTAATAATCCAGTTAACAGATATTGTCGCCGCCATTAGAATGCTGTGCAATTGCGCATCCAACAGTTGGCGCAGACCCATTTCCAGGAGTTCCCCGTACATGAGCAACATGAACCACGAGCGTGTCCTCAGTGTTCATCACTGGAACGACACTCTGTTCAGCTTCAAGTGCACCCGCGACCCGGGCTTGCGCTTCGAGAACGGTCAGTTCGTGATGATCGGCCTGCAACAGCCCAACGGCCGCCCGCTCATGCGCGCTTACTCCATTGCCAGCCCGAACTGGGAAGAGCATCTGGAGTTCTTCAGCATCAAGGTGCCTGATGGCCCGCTGACTTCCCAATTGCAGCACTTGAAGGAAGGCGACGAGATCATCGTCAGCAAAAAACCGACAGGCACCCTGGTGCTTGACGATTTGAAGCCGGGCAAACACCTGTACCTGCTCAGCACCGGTACTGGTCTCGCGCCGTTCATGAGCGTGATCCAGGACCCGGAAACCTACGAGCGTTTCGAAAAAGTGATCCTGTGCCATGGCGTGCGTTACGTCAACGAAGTCGCCTACCGCGAATTCATCACCGAGCACCTGCCGCAGAACGAGTTCTTCGGCGAGGCCCTGCGTGACAAGTTGATCTACTACCCGACCGTGACCCGCGAGCCGTTCGAAAATGAAGGCCGCCTGACCGACCTGATGCGCAGCGGCAAGCTGTTCAGCGACATCGGCTTGCCACCGATCAACCCCGAGGACGACCGCGCCATGCTGTGCGGCAGCCCAAGCATGTTGGACGAGACCAGCGAAGTGTTGAACAGCTTCGGCCTGAAAGTATCGCCACGCATGCGTGAGCCGGGTGATTACCTGATTGAGCGCGCGTTCGTCGAGAAATAAACACCGCTACAAAAAATTGTGGGAGCTGGCTTGTGTGGGAGCTGGCTTGCCTGCGATGCAGACACCTCGGT
>NZ_JBARTQ010000652.1:0-22782 GCF_049645325.1 Pseudomonas sp.
GTTAGCCGTGTTGGGCCATGGATGGCCCGTCACGGCGGCCCACGGATTCAAGCCGGAGTGCGGGCATGCCGAGCCACAGCGAGGCACCGAGTGGAGGGGCAAGAGCGTTTTGCTTACTTTTGCGCTCTATCAAAAGTGAGCCGCTGTAAGAGCGGAACCCAAATCAGCCATAACCAAAACAACGGATATGTACCCTTTTCACGCGTCAAACATAAGGACGCCATCGCAGGCAAGCCAGCTCCCACAGTTAACCGGAGTTTCCGCAACACTCAAGACCAATCAATCCCCATAAATATCAGACTTGAAATACTGCTCCGAAATCTTCTGATACTCCCCATTGGCCCGAATCCCATCGATGGCCGCATTCAACTCCCCCACCAACCCCGCATTACCCTTACGCACCGCAATCCCCGCGCCCTCGCCCACGTATTTCGGGTCCTTGAGTTCCGGCCCGACAAACGCATAACCCTTGCCACGCGGCATCGACAGGAAATCACTCAACGGAATAGTGTCAGCAAAAATCGCATCCAGGCGCCCGGAAGCCAGGTCCATGTAGATCTCTTCGTTATTGCTGTAGCGCTTGACGTTGATGCCCTTGGGCTCAAACACCTCGGTGGCATAACGGTCAGTGGTCGTGGCGCGCTGCACGCCGATGGTCTTGCCCTTGAGGCTGGCATACTGATCATCCACCACGGCGCCGTCTTTCATCACCAGGCGCGACGAGGTGAAATAGTATTTGTGGGTGAAGTCCACAGACTTCTTGCGGTCTTCATTGATGGTCATGGACGACAAGGCCATGTCAATTTTCTTCACCTTGAGGGAAGGAATCAGACCGTCGAACTCACCTTCCACCCACACGCATTTGACCTTCATCTGCGCACACAACGCGTTGCCGATGTCGTAGTCGAACCCGACGATCTTGCCGTCCTGGGTCTTGGACGCGAACGGTGGGTACGCCGCCTCGATGCCGATTCGCAGGGTTTTTTCGGCCGCCAGCACGTGGCTGGAAGCGAGCAGGCTGAGGGCCAGGCCGGTAATGAGCGCGCGTGTCTTCATGATCAGGGTCTCGCAAGTTGTTGTTGGTTTGGCAAGAAAGACGAAAAAGCTAAAGCATATTTATACTGATAAATCCATATTGGACTTTTGTGTATTAGACGTCAATCAACCCAAAACAGGCGCAACCCAGTGGGTTTATCGCAGACAAAAAAAAGCCACTCAATCGAGTGGCTTAATTTTTCAATCCATCAGTAGCCGGCCGCGCTCGCCGGTTCGCCGCTGACGATGCTCACACCTGAACTCGTACCCAGGCGCGTGGCGCCCGCCTCGATCATCGCCACGGCCGTCGCGTAATCACGCACCCCACCCGACGCCTTGACGCCCATGTGCGGGCCTACGACGCCGCGCATCAACGCGATGTCTTCCGGGGTCGCGCCGCTGCGGCTGAAGCCGGTCGAGGTTTTCACGAACGCCACGCCAAGGTCGCGGCAGATTTCGCAGGCGCGGGTCTTTTGCGTGTCGTCCAACAGGCAGGTTTCGAGAATCACCTTGAGCGGCACCGCGCCGCAAGCCTGTTGCACGGCGGCGATGTCGTCGCGCACCGTCTCAAGCAGGCCCTCACGCAGGGCGCCGATATTGAGCACCATGTCGATCTCGCCCGCACCGGCGGCGATTGCCTGCCGGGCTTCGAAGGCTTTACTCTCGCTTAGCCCGGCACCCAGCGGAAAACCGACCACGGCGCAGACTTTGACCGATTGCCCCGCGAGCAACTGCGCCGCGTAAGGCACCTGACCCGAGTTCACACAAACGGAATAAAACCCGTATTCCAGCGCTTCGCTGCACAGCACAGCGATCTGTTGACGCGTGGCGTCAGGCGCCAGCAACGTATGGTCTATAAACTGTGCAAGTGCTGCAGGTTCGATCGGGCTCATAAATAGGTCCTGGTGAAGACACAAAAGGGGTGCTGTGCGTTAGAGGCCACACCTTGAATATGTTAATATAATAACACTTAATGTTTAAATCACAACAAATCGGAACGCCTGTGGAAAGCAAACAATCGGAACGCATCAAACTGATCCAACAAGCCTTGCAGGACCAGAAAGCGATCCATCTGCGCGAGATGGCCGCGTTGCTCGACGTCTCTGAAATGACCTTGCGCCGCGACTTGAATCGCCACCCGCAGACTTTCCATCTGTTGGGTGGGCATATCACCCTGGCCTACGACCCCAGCGACGCGCCCGACTACAAGGTCAGCGAACAAGGCGCCCGCCACGTTGAAGAAAAACGCCGGATCGGCAAGCTCGCGGCGGCGTTCATCAAGAGCGGCGACACAGTGTTCTTCGACTGCGGCACCACCGTCCCCTATGTGATCGACTTCATACCCGACGAGCTGGAGTTCACGGCGGTGTGCAACTCGCTCAACGTCCTGCTCAAGCTGCAGCAAAAAACCAACTGCACCATCGTGCTGTGTGGCGGCACTTTTCATCGCAAAAACCAGGTGTTCGACCATGCCGACGAGAGCAGCATCCTCGACAGCGTGCGCCTGACCTGGGCGTTCATGTCCGCCGCCGGGGTGAGCGAGACCTTTGGCGTGACCTGCTTCAACTTCAATGAAGTGGGGGTCAAGCAGAAGGTCTTGCGCCAGGCCCAGCACAGCCTGTTGCTGGCAGACCACAGCAAGTTCGACGCGGTGCGCACCGCACATTTCGCCACCCTGGAACAGTTCAGCGTGGTGATCTCCGACAAGAAAATTCCGAAACACTACCGCGAACTGATCCTCAAGAACGGCGCGCAGTGCGTGGTGTGAACTGCACTCAGTCGCCCCATTCGCGGCCGAGTTGGTGGCGTTCCTCAGGCGATAAATACCCGGTGGTGACGCTGAACGCAGCGCTCTCCCCGGCAGCGAGTGAACGCACGTTACCTTTGGCTTTTTCCACCCGATAGCCTTCGGGCTCGCAGGTGGCGGGCAACACAAAGGCGGCGACCGCTTGGTCGGCGTTGTGCAGGATCCAGCGCGTCGCATGGGAAAACTGCTCAGACCGGTAGCGTGTGTAAAAGGCTGAACCTGCCGGATGGTCGAGCAGGAAATGCGCATGGCCGCCAGCATCTGCGGGAACGTCTTCAAAGAAGCAGACGATTTCCGGGTCGTATACCGCCGGCGTGTCCAGCGTGCTCAAGCGTGACGGCTCCTCGCTCAATTGCGCGATGTAAGCCGACCACTCGGGTGTCGGTTGCACATGCGCGGGAACACTTTGCCGAACACGCACCCGCGCCCCGGCCAACGGCTGAACCAGCCGACCGTCAGGCACGTAGGCGTAGTTCATGTGCGCCATGTACATCAGCTCCATGGCCTTGCCCGCCAGATTGGTCACCTGCATGCCGATGTCGAACACGCCCGAATCGGCCCGCAAGGTGACCGAGGGCATAGCCTGGTAGTGATCACCAAAGCCTTGCACGTATTCATACCGCCCACAGAGCCGCAGGTAGGCGCCCGCCGCGTCTTCGCCGACTTCCAGCCACGCAGCGTCCATCGGTGCGCAGGGCATTTCGCCGTGCAGCGGGTGGTCATCGTCGGGCGCCGGGCAGCCGTTGCGCAGCAGCCCTGCGTGAAACATGAAGCAGCCGTAGGTGCCGATGACCGTCGGGCTGGGCTTGGGCTGGCTGAACATATTGCGCATGGTCAAGTCGCAGCCATCAAACAGTGCCGACCAGATCATCTGGCCCTGATAAGGCAAGGCCACCACGCGCCCACGGGCATTTTCCAAAGCCAGGGCCTTTACGCCACTGGGGTACGTCCAGGCCAGCACACGAAAATCGGCCGATTCCAGCAGGACTTTCTCAGCCCCGCCGAACTGGTCGGGTGACACCGCGACGGTCATGGTTTTCATGAGGCCACCGCCGCGCCGGCTTGCAACTGCGTGGCGCGAGTGTGGCGCATGCACGACCAGGCGTAGGCGACAATCACCACAAAGCACAGCAACGGCACGGTGTAGGCCAGTTGCATGTTGCCGTGGGTGGCGTCCGACAGCAGCCCCTGGAACACCGGAATCACGCCGCCGCCGACGATGCTCATCACCAGCAGCGAACCGCCGACGCCAGTGTCTTCGCCCAGCCCGTCAATGGTCAGGCCATAGATGGTCGGCCAGCACGGGCCGAGGAAAATGCTCACGCCCACCGCGGCATACACGGCGCTGATATTCGGCACAAGAATGGTGTAGGCCAGCAAAACGATGGTCAGCACGCCGTAGATCGCCAGCACCTGGGCCGGGTGCAATTTGCGCATCAACAGATTGGCAATCATCTTGCCGACGAAGTACGCCGCAAACGTTGTGAGCAGGAACCACGAGGCGCTGCGCTCATTCATCCCGCCCATCTGCATGGCCAGGCGAATGGTGAAGCTCCACACCCCGACCTGGGCGCCCACATACAGAAACTGCGCCAGCACACCGAAAGTGAAACGCGGGTTCTTCGACAGCCGTGAAAGGCTCTGCCCCAGGCTACGCGTCTTGACGTCGGCCTTGGCGTTGCCACGGCATGCCGGGAATCTGGTGATGGCGATCAGGATGAACATCAGCACCAGCACGGCGATCATCCATTTGTACGGCAGCAGCGTCGACTGGATCATCTCCAACTGCTGGATCGCCGCCTCGGAGGCGCTCATTTGCGTGAGCTGTTCGCGGGTGGCGTCGGTGTCCTTGAACATCACGAAACTGCCGACATACACCCCGGTCATCGCGCCGAACGGGTGGAAGGTCTGGGAGATGTTCAAACGGCGGGTGCCGGTTTCACGCGGGCCCATCAACGTCGAGTAGGTATTGCAGGCGGTTTCGAGAAAGGACAGCCCGCACGCAATCACAAACAGCGCCATCAGGAACATGCCGTAGGTGGCGGTCGACGCTGCCGGAAAGAACAGCGCGCAGCCGAGCATGTACAGCAACAGCCCGGTGAGGATGGTGCTTTTGTAGCCAAAACGCCGCACGACCATCGCCGCCGGAATCGCCACGAAAAAATAGCCCAGGTAGAACGCTGATTGCACGAATGCAGTCTGGAAATCACTGAGCAGAAAAGCCTTCTTGAAGTGCGCGATCAGCACGTCATTCATGCTCGCCGCCGCCGCCCACAGGGCGAAAATACTGCACAGCAGCAGGAACGCGAACCAGGGCGTGCGGTTGAGGTAGAAACCATCCGGGGTCTGTTGGAGCGGGACTTTTGTCATTGTTATTCTCCGTGGTAAACAGCGCGCGCCAGCGCTGGGCGGGCGGCGATTGTGGGATCAGACGTGGTTGAAAAACTGCGCGAAGGCGTCGGCGTCCGGGTAGGAACTCTGAGTGCCCAGCGCGGTGACCGAGCAGGCGGAATACGCGACCGCGCGGGTCATGGCGGCACGCATGTCGCCGGCCTGGCTCCAGTAATGGGCAAAGCAGCCAATGAATGCATCGCCGGCACCGGTGGTGTCGCGCGCGACGACCGTGCGCCCCGGCACGTGGAACTCGCCCTCCTCGCCCACGTACAGCGCGCCGTGCTCGCCAAGGGTCACAATGACGTGGCGAATGCCTTGCGCGTTGAGTTCACGCGCAGCAATCAACGCGCTGTCAGGGCCGTCGACCGGCTTGCCGGTGATCAGCGCCAGCTCGCTTTCGTTGGGGATGAAAAAATCCAGCTGCGCCAGGTGATCACGGCTCAAACCCGCGACGGCAGGCGCCGGGTTGAGCAACACCGCGATGCCATGGCGCTTGGCAAATTCTATGGCGTAGTAAACGGTCGCCAGCTCGATTTCCAGTTGCAGCACGATCAGGCTGCACTCACGCAGCGCCGCCTCGGCCGCGTCGATATCGGCAGGTTGCAAATGTGCATTGGCGCCTTTGACGATGAGGATGCTGTTGTGCGAGTCGCCCTGCACGAAAATCGGCGCCACGCCACTCGACACGCCCGCCACGCGCGTGACATAGCGGGTGTCGATGCCATGCCGCTGGAAATTGGCGAGGGTGTTATCGGCGAACAGGTCATCGCCGACCTTGGTCAGCATCAACACCTCGGTGCCAAGCTTGGCGGCGGCCACCGCCTGGTTGGCGCCTTTGCCGCCGCAGCCCATGGCAAACCCGGGAGCCTCCAGCGTCTCACCCTGGCGCGGCATTCGGTCGATGTAGGTGATCAAATCCACCATATTGCTGCCGATGACTGCGATCTTGTTCATGGGTTTCTTTACCTTGTGCACGTCGTGGCAGGCACCATGACGTTATTATTTTTGTTATTTAAATAACATTTGATGTGATTATTCAATCTTTTTCTGATGAAGGCACATGAAAACTGAAAAGCGCCCGTTTGCTTGCACGCCAAAAAAAAGCCACTCGAATGAGTGGCTTTTTTTCATGCACAGCGCAGCGGTTCAGACAGGCGTGCCCGGCTTGATGTCGTACGCCTTCTGTACAAGGTCGGCACGCGTGCCGAGCGCTTCGGCACTCTTGCGCGTCCAGGCGGCGTCCATCTGCTTGCGTTGCTGGTCAATGATTTGCTTTGGCTCAACATTGCGATAAGTGTCAAGCGCCCCGGTGATCACGCCAATGGTCGTTTCGAATACCGGCTCCGGGTCGTACTGCTCATGCATAAACGCGAGCTTGCTGTAATCAAACAGGCGCGTGGCGGGGTCGTCCTGCCAAGTCTTCCACGTCTCAAACATCCGGTCATTGAAGCCCGTCAGGAAGGGCCCGGGGTTGACGGTCGCCACCTCGATTCCGAACTCCCTGAGTTCCAGGCTCATCGCTTCGGCGATGGCCTCCACCGCATGTTTGGAGGACGAATAAGCGCCTGCAAACGGATCGGCGGTCAGGCCCGCAACCGAGGACATAAAGACAATCTTGCCGCGTTTTTTCAGCACCATTTTCTTGGCAATCAGCTGCGTCAGCATCAACGGGCCAATCACATTGACCTCGTACTGGCGCCGCAGGTTTTCGGCGGGAATATCGACGGTCGCCCCCCCCTCAGAAATGCCCGCGTTGTTCAGCAACACGTCGACATCCCACTCGGCAGCTTTCAAGCGATCACCCGCATGGGTGACGTCGAGCTTCTCGATGCGCAACGCAACGCCCCGGCGCTTGGCCTCCTGTTCGAGCGCATGAACCTGCGCGACTATCTCAACACCGGCGATAACCTCCAAGCCTTTTTCAGCGAGCCTCAAGGCCACTTCATAACCAAATCCCGTACCTGCTCCCGTTACTAGAATCTTCATGGATGTCTCCTGGGGGTGATAGTGAAAAGGCGGCTGCAAGCACAGCGCACTGCGTCAGCACATGGTTTATCTGGCCGAATGAAAGGCGCGTGCGTTCAACAAAACGATTCAGCGACTGACGAATGGTGCCGAGGCCGGCGGCCGTGGAGGCTTCAGCGGGCGGCAAAACATCCAGTCTCGAACGCGGGATGGCTGCAGGCGGTGTCTTTGTGGCCGGGCGCGTGCGGGCCAACGGTTTCTATCGCTGGGGTCCTGCCGCTTTGGGACAGGTCTCATATCTCCCAGCTTCCCACTCCCTCAACATTTGCCTCATTCCAATGCACTCACAGAGCGTGCGTTGGCTGATCAGGTTGTGCGGCTTTCCTTGGCGGCACATCGACCCAACTGTCGAATGAGGCATGAGAGTGAATACAAACGCAGTGAATATCGCCGTCGTTGATGGCAAAACCATTACCGAGGCTACTGAGCTTCGGGCCAACCCTCAGGGTCATCCGGTACGGATCAAGGCCGTTGCCAATGGCAAGTACATCCTCGCTGAAGGCGACAAGGGTGTCGCGCCGGAAAACATCACCATCAAGCGTGTTGGCAAAGACCTGCACGTTGCGCTGGAAGGCACGGACCCGGATCAACCGCAACTGATCATCGAAGGTTTCTTCGACGCTGCCGGTCAACTGGTTGGCGTAGCTGAAGACGGTGCCTACCACGAATACATTGCCTCGGATGCCGAGCCGGATCACGAAGCGGCCTTCCTCATGGACGGCGTGTCCGCTCCGCAGGTGCTGGGCGCCGAGCAACTGGACGGTTTTGATGGCCTGGTCGCGGCAACGGGCATTGGCTGGTTCTGGCCCGCGCTGCTGGGCCTGGGCGCATTGGCTGCCGCCGGTGCAATCTGGGCGAGCAACCGCGACGATGGCGGCCACCACGACGACCTGCTGATGCCGACTGTCCCAAAACTGGACGATGTCGAAGACAACGTCGGCGACAAGACCGGCAAAATCGAAAACGGCGACACCACCGATGACACCACGCCGACCTTCAGCGGCACCGGTACACCCGGCAACACCGTGATCATCAAGGACGGCGACAAGGTCATCGGCGAAGTCGTGGTCGGCGGCGACGGCAAGTGGGAGTTCATTCCCGAGACTCCGCTGGCAGAAGGCGACCACACTATTGTCGTGGTAGAAAAAGACCCGGCCGGCAACGAAAGCGAACCTTCCCCCGGCTTCGAGTTCGTTGTCGACGCCACTGCCCCGGCGCAGTCTGAGATCAAACAAGCGCTGGACGATTTCGGCGATCACACGGGCCTGATCCCGCAAGACGGCGTTACTGACGACAACACCCCAACCCTCAGCGGCACCGCCGAGGCGGGCTCAACCGTTGAAATCTTCGCCAACGGCGAAAAAATCGGCGACACCGTGGCCCTCGCAGACGGCACGTGGTCGTTCACCCCGTCCACCGCCCTGGCCGACGGCGAATACAGCTTTACTTCGGTGGCGGTGGACGCCGCCGGTAACCGTGGCTTGCCGTCCCTGCCTTACGATTTGATCGTGGATACCCGTGGCGAGCTGATCAAGATCGACCATGTCATGGACGACGCCGGCACCCTACTCCATGAGCTGCAAACGGGTGACGTCACCGACGACACCACCCCGACCCTCAGCGGCCAGGCCACACCAAATTCTCAGGTCAATATCTACGACAATGGCCTGCTGATCGGCAGCGCACCCGTAGACGCCGATGGCCAGTGGACCTTCACCCCGGACACGCCACTGGCCGAAGGTCAGCATGGTTTCACCGCCACCGTCGTGACCCTGGCGAACGGCGAAAGCGCGCCAACACCGGTTTTCGACCTCGAAATCGACATCACCGCACCCGGCAAACCGGGCGCCGATGGCAACGGCGGCATCGACGAAGTCGACGATAACGTCGGCCTGATCCGTGGCCCAATTGAAAATGGCGACTCCACCGACGACCCGACGCCAACCCTCAGCGGTGGCGGCCAGGAGCCTGGTGGCACAGTCATCATCAAAGACAACGGCACCATCATCGGTACCGTTCCGGTCAAGGACGACGGCAGTTGGGAGTTCACTCCCGACCCAGCGCTGCCTGATGGCGATCACGATTTCAGCATCATCGTGACCGACCCGGCCGGTAACGCCAGCGAAGAGTCGGACCCGTACAAAGTCATCATCGACACCCAGGCACCTGCTGCCCCTGCAATCACCAGCGTGCTCGATGACCAGGGCGACCACACCGGCAACCTTGCACCCGGCGAACTCACCGACGATTCCAAACCGGACATCAGCGGCACCGCAGAAGCTGGCAGCACCGTAATCATCTACGACAACGGGGTTGAAATCGGCCGTGCACCTGTCGACGCCAGCGGCAACTGGACATTCACCCCTGAGTTCCCGCTGAGCAACGGCCCGCATGAGCTGTCTGCAAAGGCTCAGGACCCGGCCGGCAACGTCAGCGAGCCGTCCAATCCGTTTGACTTTGACCTGCTGGCGGGTGGCGCTCCCACTGCGCCAGCCATCACCGGTGCCCTCGACGCTTTCGGCGACAAGACCGGCAATATCTCCCCAGGCGGCGTTACGGATGACAAGCGCCCGACCCTCTCGGGTACCGGTGAGCCAGGCAGTACCGTCAAGGTGTATGCCGATGGCGTATTGGTGGGCACTGGCCAAGTGGGCAGCGATGGCCACTGGACCGTTCCATTGACCAGCGACCTGCACGAAAACCTCAACAACATCACCGCCACCACCACCGATGCAGTCGGCAATGTCAGCCCGGAAACCGCGGCGTATCCGGTCATCCTCGACACCACCCCGCCAGCGGCCAGCGCCGAAACCCTGACCGATGATGTCGGCCCGATCTTCGGCACCATCCACGACAAGGACACCACCGACGACAACACCCCGACGGCCAGCGGCAACGCCGAGCCTGGCACAACCGTGATCATCTATGACAAGGGCGTAGAGATTGGCCGCGTGCCCGTCAAAGAAGATGGCAGCTGGAGCTTCACCCCGACGACTCCGCTGCAGGACGGCGACCACAGCTTCAGCACTATCGTTGAAGATGCAGCGGGCAATCACAGCCCGAAAAGCGACGAAACCGAGTTCACCGTCGACACCAGCGCGGTGCAGATCAGCATCACCCGGGTGTTTGATAACGAAGGCACCCTGACCGGCCCGCTGCAAAACGGCGCCGTCACCGATGACACCACGCCGACCCTCAGCGGCCAGGCCACAGCCAACTCGCAGGTCAATATCTACGACAACGGCGTATTGCTGGGCAGCGTCACATCCGACGCCAACGGCAAGTGGGCATACACTCCGACCACCCCGTTGCCGGAAGGCGACCACAGCTTTACCGCCACCGTCGTCACCGCCGGGGGGGGTGAAAGCCTGCCAACCGGAAAATTCGACATTGAAATCGACACCACTGCACCGGGCAAGCCAGGCGCTGAGGGTAACGGCGGCATCGACCTGATAGACGACAACGTCGGCCTGATCCGTGGCCCGATTGCCGATGGTGATTCCACCGACGACACCACCCCGACCCTCAGCGGTGGTGGCCAGGAACCGGGCGACACGGTGACCATCATCGACAACGGTACCGTCATCGGTACTGCGCCGGTCAAGGATGACGGCAGCTGGGCGTTCACCCCCAACCCGCCGCTGAACGACGGCGACCATGATTTCAGCATCATTGTCACCGACCCGGCCGGCAACGCCAGCGAAGAATCCGATCCTTACAAAGTCATCATCGACACCCAGGCACCGAGCAAACCGGAAATCACCACCGTGTTTGATGACCAGGGCGACCAGACCGGCAACATCAACCAGGGCGACACCACCGATGATGCCCAGCCGCAGATCAGCGGTACCGCCGAGGCTGGCAGCACCGTGATCATCTACGACAACGGCGTTGAAATCGGTCGCGTTCCTGCCGACGACAGCGGTCACTGGACGTTCACGCCCACTTTGCCTTTGACCAACGGCCCGCATGACCTGTCCGCCAAAGCAGAAGACAAGGCCGGTAACGTCAGCGAGGAATCCGACCCGTTCGACTTCAGCCTGATTGCGGGCGGCGTGCCTGCAGCACCGGCCATTACCGGTGCACTGGACGATTTCGGTGACAAGACCGGTAATATTTCCCCTGGCGGCGTCACCGATGACTAGCGCCCGACCCTCTCCGGTACCGGTGAGGCAGGCACTACCGTCAACGTGTACTCAGATGGCGTTCTGGTAGGTACCGGCACCGTTGGCAGCAACGGCCAATGGAGCGTTCCACTGACCAGCGACTTGCACGAAAACCTCAACAACATTACCGCTACTACCACTAACGGGGCCGGCAACGTCAGCCCGGAAACCGGTGCGTATCCGATCATCCTCGACACCACCCCGCCAGCGGCTAGCGCCGAGACGCTGACTGATGACGTAGGCCCGCTTATCGGCACGATCCATGACAAGGACACCACCGACGACAGCACCCCGACTGCCAGCGGCACGGCTGAGCCGGGCACCACAGTGATCGTCTACGACAAGGGCGTAGAGATCGGCCGCGCACCTGTCGAAAAAGATGGCAGCTGGAGTTTCACCCCTACTACCCCGCTGGCTGACGGTGACCACAGCTTCAGCACCATCGTTGAAGACGCTGCAGGCAACCAAAGCCCGAAAAGCGACGAAACCGAGTTCACGGTCGACACCAGCATGGTCGAGATCAGCATCACTCAAGTATTCGATAACGAGGGCACCGTTACCGGCCCGCTGAAAAACGGTGGGGTCACTGATGACACCACGCCGACCCTCAGCGGCCAGGCCACAGCCAACTCGCAGGTGAATATCTACGACAACGGCGTGCTGCTGGACAGCGTCACCTCGGACGCCAGCGGCAAGTGGGCATATACCCCGAAAACCGCGCTGGCCGAAGGCGGCCACAGCTTTACCGCCACGGTGGTTACCGCTGCCGGTGGTGAAAGCCTGCCTACGGGCAAATTCGACATCGAAATCGACACCACGGCCCCTGGCAAACCGGTTATCGACGAAGTGAAAGATGACGTCGGCCTCATCCAGGACCCGGTAGGCAAAGACGGTACGACAGACGACAGTACCCCGACGCTTGTCGGTAGCGGCCAAGAGCCGGGCGATACGGTGACCATCAAGGATAACGGCACCGTCATCGGCACCGCGCCGGTCAAGGATGACGGTAGCTGGGAGTTCACCCCCAACCCGCCACTGAACGACGGTAAACATGACTTCACCGTTATCGTGACCGACCCTGCAGGCAACGCCAGTGACGAGTCCGATCCGTACCCGGTGAATATCGACACCACAGCGCCGGTGGCCAAGGCGACCGTCGATAGCATGAGCAAAGACAGTGGCGCCAACCACAACGACTTCATCACTAACGATGGTTCGGCCGGGCGTTTGATTCAGGGTTCTTTGAGCGCTGCGCTGGGAGCAGGCGACAAGGTCCAAGTGTCGGTTGACGGCGGTAACACATGGCTTGACGCCAATATGAATGGCACAGACAAATGGAGCTTTGTCGATCAAAGCAGCCATAGTGCCAACTGGGAAATCAAGACACGAGTATTGGATGCTGCTGGCAACCACAATGATGCCGCACAGGCGGTGACGCTGGACCAGGCGGTCGAAGCGCCAACCGCTATTTCTTGGGACGGCCAAGCGATCCATGTCGAGTTCGCCAGTGACGGAGTCAAGGTCGGCGACACGTTGCACATCATGGTTGATGGCATTGCAATTGAACACACACTGAATGCCAGTGAAGTTGCCTCGGGATCAATTGACCATCATTGGCCATCTTCCATCAATGACGCACCCGCAGATATGCGTGCCGCGCTGATTGACGATGTGGGCAATATCTCGGATTACCGCGTGTCCACCAAAGCAACCGTGAATACGTTTACCGAGAATTTCAATGGCCAGGCCACTACGGCTTTTGTAGTCGGCCACACCTACACATTGAACGACTTCACGGTTACCGCCGTGCACATGAATACCGGCTGGAATACCGGGTTCGGCATTTCCAACATGGCTGGAACACCCTCTACCAGCACAGCCCTTGAGCTCGGAACCGCAGGTGCAATACTTCGCCTCGACATCACTAACCCAGAGCCCGTAAATACAGTCTCATTGACCGTTGGCGACCTTTCCACGAACGAACAACTCACGGCCATCTTTCGAGATGCTGCAGGAAATGAAGTCTATCGGGAGGTATTGACCTCTGCCGATGGCCGCTTGGCCAAAATCACCTGCGAACTTCCCTATGGGGAGGAATTCAAATCGGTTGATCTGGTGCTCGCAGACGGCCCCTCCGCCACCACCTACATATGGATCGACGATATCAAATTCGGTCATTACGACTATCAGGCACAAAGCAGCGTGGAGCCTTCTGCGGCAAACCAGACGATCACCGACGCCGGCGCATATTTGGGCGGTGATGAGGACAATACGTTCTCGATTGCCGACGTCACTTTGTTGAATGCCAGTACCAGTGGAGTAACCGGCAATGGTGGCCTCGACACCCTCAAACTGAGCGGTAAGGACCAGGTTCTCGACCTGACCAAGCTCGGTGAAAAGATCTCCTCTGTAGAGGTCATCGACCTCACCGGCACCGGCAACAACACCTTGAACCTTTCGTTGAGCGATGTGCTGGAACAAGGTGGCACTTCATTGTTCACTGAAGACGACAACGTGCAAATGATGGTCAAGGGCCACACCGGCGACAAGGTCAACCTTGATGACCTGCTGGTCGACGGCACCGACCCAGGCAACTGGGCCAACTCTGGCCAGGTGACCGTGGGTGGCGTGGTGTACGAGGTGTATCGCCACGACTCGCTGGATGCCGAGTTGCTGGTGCAGCAAGGCGTGCAAACCAACCTGGTGTAAGCCCGAATGGGGCGGCACCCGAGTGCCGCCCTCTCCCCTTTTTTCAAAACCCCGGGCACCGGTCGGTGTCCGTGGTGGAGTCATAAGCATGTTTAAACACACTACGATCTTCCATGTCGCGCTGTTGAGCGTCGCCCTGTGCAGCGCGCCTTCGGTTATGGCTGAGGGCGCTTCTCCCAAAGCGTTCGGCAGTCAGTACACCCCGGTGGCGCCGGTTTCCAGCGGTCAGGCGCAAGTGGTGTATTACCGCGCACCGGCCGCCAATGTTCAGGCCGGTGCCGCGCATGTCTACGTCGACCGCGAGTTTCAAAGCGCGTTGCTGCCGGGTGGTTACAGCGCATTTTGCGTCACACCGGGCCAGCACACCCTCGGCGCCTACCTCAACGATGCGCCGCAGTACAAAGGCAAGAACGCCGATGTTTACAGCGCTCAATTGACCGGTGGCATGACCTACTTCCTGAAAGTCAGCGAAGGCGCCAACACGACTCCCCAGGCCGTACCGCGTGACCAGGCCGAAATCGAACTGGCGGCAACGCACCAGCAGGTGCATGCACTTTCCCGCGCTTCCCACGTGGTCGCCTGTGACTACCAACCCATGCCCGCTGCAGCGTCGTACAAGGACTACTCACTGTCCGGTGACGTGCTGTTTGCCTTTGGCAAATCCGGCTATGCCGATATCTCGGTCTCGGGGCGTAAAGCCATTCGTGACCTGATCGGCCAACTGCGCAGCGAACACGCCAAGCTTGAGCAAATTGAAGTGATCGGTCACACCGACGCCATCGGCAAACCTGCAGCCAACCATGCACTGGGCCTCAAGCGTGCCCAAACGGTACGCCGCCTGTTGCTCGACGGTGGCCTTGCCGCCACCCACATCAACGCCAGCAGCGCAGGTTCGAGTGAACCGGTCAGCAGCGATTGCCAAGGCTCGCGCGCTGAGCACGTTGCCTGCTATGCGCCGGACCGTCGCGTCGTCGTAAGGGTTGATTTGCTGCCGTAAGCCCCTTCACTTTGCAGCAGACCGGCGTAGCCATCTACGCCGGTTTTTTTCCGTCTTGAAAACTGCTTAAACCCTCTATTTACGGGCTTATGAGACGGGTCTCATAGAGCCGCCAAAAGCCTTTGCGCAAAATAGGTTCAAGGCAGCAGAGCGATTTTAGGCCTGCTGATTTATCCACTCTTGATCCCTTTCAGGTGCCGCAGAATCGGTGCCCATGGCGCACACCTCATGACTTTGAATCACTCATCTTTCCCCGCCGTCGCAGTGCTCGGTTCCCTTCTGCTGTGGACCCACATGCCCGTTGCAGCCAGTGCCAACAACGGCACGGGCAAAGCGTTCTACACCGCGTATCAAGAGGCCGCACCAGTGGCCGTCGATCAGGCGCAGGTTATCTATTACCGCCCAGTGTTGAGTGTGCAGCGCCAGGGCGCTGCGCATGTGTACGTCGACCGCCAGTTTCATACCGGCTTGCTGCCGGGTGGCTACACACGCTTTTGCGTGGCACCGGGCACACACACGCTGGGCGCTTACCTGGACGACGCGCCTACATACCAGGGCAAGAAAAATGACCTTTACCAGGCCCACCTGCACGCTGGCCAAACCTACTTCCTGCGTGTGCGCGAAGACGGCAGCACCTTCCCGCAACCAGTCAGCCGCGAAGAAGCCACACCCGAGCTGAACAGCACCCGCGCGCAGGTGCACGTCCTGTCCAGAGTCGACAGTGTGGAGGCTTGCCGTCATTACGCGTTCTTGAAAAACAGCGGCCCAACCAAGCAGTACGGCCTGAAAAAGGACGTGCAATTTGCACCGGGGCAGGTGTCACGCCAGTACATTTCCGGCAGTGGCCATGAGGCCATCCGGCAACTGCTCGAAGCGTTGCGCAAGGACCAGGCGCAGATCAAGCATATCGTCATCACCGGCCACACCGACCCGATGGGCAATGCTGCGCGCAACGAAATGCTCGGCCACCAACGGGCCGACACCGTTAGCGAAATGCTGGTGGACGCGGGTATCGCACAAACACTGATCAGCACCGAAAGCGCCGGCAACCGCGAGCCGGTGGTGAGCACCTGCTATGGCACCCCTGAAGAACAAGTCGCGTGTTATGCACCAAACCGACGTGTGACCATAAAAGTGGAGCTGAACCAGAACCAGCCTTGAATACTTGAAAAAGGCCTACCTCCATCATCTGCAGCTGCGCGGTATGAAGTGCTGAAGTCAGCTTAACAGGCGTTCTTCGAGTGCCTGGAGGCTGGCCTGGAGGGTCTCCGCCGCCGGGTAACACGTTGGCAGCGAACCTGCCTGCGCTGCACTTTCAAGCGCGCCGCAGGCCGCGCTCAATTCAGCGTCCCCGGTCAGGTACGCGCCGCCGCGGATTTTGTGGGCCAGTTTGCCCAGGCCTGCGACGTCGCCCAGCGCCAACAATCGGGTCAGTTCAAGCGCGTCCTCGCGATGGGTCTTGAGGATCTCCACCACCAGCGGCCCATAGGACTCAGGACTGAGCAGGCGGATTTTCTCCAATTCGCCACCCTTATTGCTGGCAGCCGCCAGTGCGCGGCGCTCACTTTGTTGCGCCACGTCGCCAATCAAGGGTGCCAGCGTTTCAATACCGATGGGTTTGAACAGGCAGCGGTTCATGCCGGCCGCGAGGCAGCGCTCCACCACTTCGGACTGTGCGTTGGCGGTCAGGCCAAAAATCGGGTGGGCGCGCTGTGCCATGCCCTGTTCCCAGTCGCGCATGCGCCGGGTCAGCTCGTAGCCGTCCATGCCCGGCAGGCCGCAGTCGGTAATGGTCAGGTCGAACAGCGGGCTCGCCTGCTCCCATAGGGCCAGCGCCGATTCGCCGTCATCGCAAGGCACGGCGTCGTGGCCCAGGTATTCCAGTTGTTGGCAGAGCAGCAGGCGGTTCGGTGCATGGTCTTCCACCACGAGGATTTTCAAGCGGTGGCCGGAAGGCATCTGAACCGTTTGCAGCGCTTGGTCTTCAGCGATTTCGGCGAGTGGCGCTTCAAACACCAAGGTAAAGCGCGAGCCTAGCCCTGGCTGACTGTCGACGCTCAATTGCGCCTCAAGCAAACGCGCCAGACTGACGCAAATACTCAGCCCCAGGCCAGTTCCCCTGGCGCGGTGTTCGCCAGGGTCGGCCTGCACGAATGGCTCGAAAATCTCATGCTGCTGCGTAGTCGTCAGCCCCGCGCCGGTGTCACTGACCTGAATTGCAAAACGGCCATACCCTGCGTTGCGCGCATCTGGCAGCTCACGTAATAACAGCTGGACACTGCCCTGCCCGGTGAACTTGATCGCGTTGCTCAGCAGGTTCGAAACGATCTGGTTGAGCATCAGCGCATCAATCATCACGCCGTGGTGAGTGACCTGAGTCGACAGCGTGTAATCCAGCTGTTTTTTGCGGGCGTTGGTGGCAAATAGCGTGTGCAGCGACTGCATCAACTCAACCAGGTGAGTCGGCCTTGGCGACGGTTCCATCGCCCCGGCCTCGATCTTCGACAAATCCAGAATGTCGCCGATCAGCGACAACAATGACTGTGCCGATTGGTGCGCAACCTCCAGGTTTTCTTCCCTCTGCGCGGGTGTACCACCGCGTAGACGCAGCATTTCAATCAGGCCAATCAAAGCGCTGATGGGCGTGCGGATCTCATGGCTCATGCTCGCCAGGAACACCGACTTGGAACGGCTGGCCTCCACCGCCGTTTCGGTCGCCAGGCGCAGTTGCTCGGTCAGGTGCGCCCGCTCGGTAATGTCCAGCCAGCCGCCGATCAAGCCGACATAACGCCCGGCGCTGTTATGGAATGGCAGTACCCAGTGGTACAGCTGAAAAGACTCACCTTTGACCTGCACCTCCAAGTCGCCAAAGGTCGGCTGGCCCTCTTTGAGAATGTCCAGGTAAAACTGGTGATACCGCGTAATCAGGTGCGGGCTGACGTGATCACTTTCCAGCAAGGTCTTGCCGACCACTTCGTCTGCGCTGGTTTGCAAGAAGTCCAGGTAAGCCCGGTTACATTGCACCAGCCGCCCTTCTTCGTCCCGCACGTACAGCGCAACCGGCGCACCGTCGATCAAGGTGCGGGTAAATTCCAGCTGGTCGCCAAGGGCCTGCTCGGCCTTTTTGCGCTGGTTGATCTGCACGCGCAAAAAGTAGTTCCAGATCAAAAATACCAGCGCAAACAGCGCGGCGCCGCCAATCACGGTGTACACCGTGTCTTTGTATGTGCTCCAGGGACTGGCGATGGCCGGCACGACGTGGCTGCTCCAGCGGTCGGTCATTTCCTGCAGTTCTTCCGGCGAGGTTTCCAGCAACGCCTGATTGATGATGTCCTTGAGCAGCAGCTTGTCCTGGGCAACCGCCATCGCGATTCTGGCGGGCGCCTGGCCGAACACCGAGGCGATGTGCAGGTCCTTCTGAAAGTGATAGTTGATGAAATAGTCGGCACTGAATTGAGTTTGCACGCTGCCCGCCACGTCACCGGCCATTAACATCTCCAGGCCGCGGGTCGCACTTTCGACCGGCACCTTGGTGATAGCGGGGTAATGCTGGTCGGCCCAGGCGGACAGCGGGTTGCCCACCGGCAGGGCGAGTTTGAGACCGTTGAGTTCTTCAAGGCTGCGAATATCGGCCTGCGCCCGGCGTGTCACCACCACAAAGGGGCTGAGCAGGTAGGGCCGGGTGTATTGGCTGGGTGAGAGACGAAAATCACCGATGCTCAACGCCGCAATCATGTCGGCCTGATGCTGATCCAGGCGCGCGACCATATCGCCCACGCCGGTGCTGCGCACCCACTCGAACTCAAGCCCGGTGCGCCGGGTAATCACCTTCAGCAGGTCGGCGCTCAAGCCTTGCAGGCGGTTCTGCTCATCAAAAAACGTCAGCGGTGCGTAGGTGCCCGTCACCAGCACCCTCACCTTTGGGTGTGCGGCAATCCACGCTGTTTGTTCGGGGCTTAATTCCAGAGAACGGTGGGCTATCACAAAGTTGTTGCTCAACCCCCAGCGCGAAGTGATGCGCAGCATGCCTGCAACCGGAAATGCCGCCAGGGATTGGTTGATTGCATTCAGCAATTGCGGGGACCGGACGCTGACCGAGAAATTGATGTCGGCAATGTTCGGCGATACGGCGTTGCCGGCAATGGCGAGCTTATTACGGTAGAAGTGCGAAATCAGAAATTCGGCGGTGATCGCGTTGGTGCGCAGGGCGTCGATCTGGTCGTAGGCCAGCGCCGCCATCCCGTTCAAACGGCTGGTGTAGCGAATCAGCGTGCTGTTGGGATATTGCTGATGCAGCGGCCCCTGCTGTGTGTCGTTATCAAAATAGGCCAGGCGCCCACGCGCAATATCAGAGCTGGCGTCATGGGGCTCGTTGATGCGCCGCACAATCACCTGACGGTTCAATAGATAGGGTGTGCTGGGAACCGTCAGCGGATCCGTCTGGGTCACATCGTTGAGCCCCAGCATGTCCACCTCGCCCCGCGCCATGGCCTGCAATGCCTCGGCACGGCTGCCATAACGCTGCATTTCAAAGGGCACACCCATGGTTTGCTGCAACAAACCCAACACATCAGCCGTAACACCCTCGAACACGTCGGGTTCATAGCCCACGTGCAACGGTTGCCGGGCGCCGCCCCAAAACGCGACTCGCACGGTGGAGCGCTTGTCGAGCCAGCCCCGTGTGTCGGGACTAAACGCCACCTTGGGCGCCAACACCGGCGTGCGAACCCGCAGCTGTGCAGGCTCCATGGCCCAAGCCGAAACGCTCGCTGCCCAGAGCAGCAACAGGCTGAGGGAGAAGAAAAACCCTTTCATTACCGATGGGTTCAAAGTGTTCCATTCCATTGAAATGCGAATAAAGACGAAGTCTACACACCTTGCCCAGTGTAGGAATATTCCCGCTTTCAGCGCCCGTCCTGTAACCAGCGCGCCAGCGTGCCGGCACTCGCATATTGGCGAACAATCGATTGGTAGCCATCGAAGCGGTTGCTGATTTCGCTGACCTGGTTGCCGTAGTGGTCGTTTTCGGCGGTCAGCACATCAAGCAAGGTGCGCTTGCCCAAGTGGTGCCATTGCTGGAAGAACGCATCGCGAATACGGTCCGACTCCGCCGACAACTCACGGTACAGCTCGGCACGCTCCAGTTGGGTGCGCGCATCGTTGTCGGCCGTACGGATGCGAAATTCCAGGTCCAGGCGTTGCTGCTCAGTTTCCTGACGGCTGGCATCGGCACGCTGCAAGGCTGCACGTTCGGCGGCGCGGGTGGAGCCACCACGGAACGCGCCCCAGGTCACGCTCAGGTTGGTCTGCCACGGTTGTTCGCGGCCGATTGAATCCTCGGCGGTGTTCTTGCTGATCACCCAGTTGAGTTGCGGCAACCCGGAAGCGCGCACCGCCTCAGCTTGTAAGTCTGCCGATTCAGCCTGGGCGGTGGCCTGGCGAATCGTCGGGTGGTTCTTGGCAGCGTCCAACAGGGTTTCAAGCTGGGTCAGGCCGATGTTCCACTCTTTGCTGCGCGGAATCGGAATCGGCCGTTCGCCCACCAGCTTGCGCAGGGTGATTTGCGCATCACGCACCTTGGCTTCGGCGGCATCACGCAGCGCCTGGGCCTGCAGCATTCGCGCCTTGGCCTGGGTCAATTCGCTGGCCCGGCCCTGGTCCACGGCGACGATGCCGGCGAGCATCTTCACCAGCTCTTGCATGCGGTCGGCAAACTGCTGGCTGAGGTCAACGACGATCTGCTGCTTGCCCATCTCAATCAACGTGGTCACCACTTCATACCCGGTGTTTTCCATTTCGGCAGCCAGGCTTTCATCCGCCGCCACCGCCAGCTTTTTACGGCTATCGATGGTGTTATCCATGCGTCCCCAGTCATAAACCATGGTCGACACCGCCAGGTTGATGCCGCCACTGCCCTGCTCGTTGTCCTTGCCCTTGCCGAACTGCATGGCCTGGGTCTGAGTGCCGACGTCAACCTGCGGCCAGCGCTGGCCTTTGGCTTCATCCACATCAGACTGTGAAGCCTGTTGTTCTGCCTTGGAACGCAGCACTTGCGGGCTGCGGTTGATCGCCGCTTCCACGGCACGCCGGAAAATGCCGCGCAGTTCCAGCTCCGACGGTCCGGTATTGATCTGTGCACCCTGAGCGCGGGCTGCCATGCGTGCTGGCAACGCCGCGTACGCCACGGCGGATACGCTGTGAACCTGTGGCGCCGTCACGGCGCGCGCCGGCGCGGTGGGTTTGGCGGTTTCGGCAGTCACGGGCTGAAAGTTGAGCAAGTCTGCTTGCCCCTCGGCCTGGGCCGGGCTGAGCCACAACCCGCCAAACAGGCACAGCGAGGCCAGATGGGCGGCCAGTGTCGACTGTGCGCCCGCAAATTTAAACGTCATGGTTAGCGCTCCCGGAAAGCTTCCCGGGCCTTGAGCACGGGTTTGAGCAGGTAATCGAGAATGGTTTTTTCGCCGGTGCGGATTTCGACCGTGGCCACCATCCCGGGAATGATTGGCAGGGGTTTGCCACCCGCCTCAAGGCTGCTGCTGTCGGTGAGGATCAGCACGCGGTAGTAGGTGTCGTCAGCACGGCCGGCGGCGGCTTTCTGGTCATCCTTGAGGGTGTCCGGGCTGATGTGTTCGACGGTGCCTTTGAGGCCGCCATAAATGCTGTAGTCGTAGGCAGTAATCTTCACCGTGGCCGCCAGGCCCGGGTGCAAAAACGCGACATCAGCGGGGCGTATCTTGCCTTCCACCAGCAACTGGTCTTCCAGCGGCACAATTTCCAGGATGTGCTCGCCGGGCTGGATCACCCCGCCCACCGTATTGACACGGACGTTTTTGACAGTGCCACGGACTGGGGCGGTGATGGTGGTGCGCTCCAGCACGTCGGCACGGCCAATCAAACTTTCACTGGTTTGCGACAACTCCAACTCAAACTTCGCCAGCTCGGCGTTGGCTTCAGCTTGATAGCGGTTAGTGCGCTCGACGATCTGCGACTTGATTTCATTGGCCTGACGGCGCATGCGCAAGATCTCCACCTCGGACATCAGGCCCTTGGCTGCCAACGGCTCGGCCAACTGGATCTCACGCATGCTCAAGGCATAGCTGCGTTGCAGGCCGCCAACACTTTCGTTCAAGGCATTTTTGCGGGCGTTGTAAGCCTGGATTTCCTGCTGCATCACCGCCTTGTCGGTTTTCACCATGTCATCGAACTCCAGCGGTTGCTGGTACGCCTCGGCACGCAAACGGGTGATGCTCGCCTTAAGGCCGATGACCTTGGACAAGGTTTCGCGGTAGCTGGCCTGCGCACGGGTCGCGTCGATCTTGAGCAGCACCTGGCCCTTATCGACCACATCGCCTTCGCGCACATTCATCTGCGCGAGAATCCCGCCTTCCAGGCTCTGGATCACCTGCTCGCGGCTCTTGGAAATGACCTTGGCTTCGCCCTGGGTAATTTCTTCGACACGGGCGAAGTACGCCCACACCAGGCCGCCCACTAGCACCGCGGCAATCAGGTGCAACACCAGGCGCGAGCCGGGTGTGGTTTGGGTCAGCAGCGACTCCTGGACATCATTCATATAAGACGCGTCACCCGGCAACAGAGGCGCACGGTCTCGGCGGTTAAACAGTCTGCGAATCATTGGCCCGCCTCCACAT
>NZ_JBARTQ010000653.1:0-2199 GCF_049645325.1 Pseudomonas sp.
TTTACGTCCCGCGATCCTGTATCCTCAACTGGTATCCGCCTCGACCCTGAAACCGGAGGTCGTAAGCGGACTCGATATCATGATCGTTCGTGAATTGACCGGGGGCATTTACTTCGGTCAGCCACGCGGCATTCGCACACTCGATGACGGTCAGCGGCAGGGTTTTAATACACTGGTCTATTCCGAAGCGGAGATCGAGCGCATCGGCCGCTCTGCATTCGAGATAGCACGTAAACGGTCCGGACGACTGTGCTCGGTTGACAAGGCCAACGTTCTGGAGGTTTCAGAACTGTGGCGCGCGGTCATGACCGGACTTGCAGATGAGTACAGTGATGTCGAGCTGAATCATATGTATGTCGACAATGCCGCCATGCAACTGGTACGGGCACCGAAGCAGTTCGATGTCATGGTAACGGATAATATGTTTGGCGACATCCTCTCGGATGCGGCCGCCATGCTCACCGGCTCCATCGGCATGCTGCCGTCGGCGTCGCTGGACACCAACAATAAAGGCATGTACGAGCCGTGCCACGGCTCGGCGCCGGACATCGCGGGCCAAGGCATTGCCAACCCGCTGGCGACGATTCTGTCGGTCTCGATGATGTTGCGCTACAGCTTCAGCCTCACTGAAGCGGCAGATGCCATCGAGAAGGCCGTCAGCCTGGTGCTCGACCAGGGTTTGCGCACCGGCGACATCTGGTCGCAGGGTTGCACAAAGGTTGGCACACAAGAAATGGGCGACGCAGTAGTCGCCGCGCTGCGGAATCTGTAATCTCTCGGGCCCGCTTGCAGTTGTTGCTGCAAGGCGGCCCACTTTTTAACAAGGTGTAGTTGCGATGAAACGTGTAGGTCTGATCGGTTGGCGCGGTATGGTCGGTTCCGTGCTCATGCAGCGGATGCTGGAAGAGCAGGATTTCGATCTTATTGAGCCGGTGTTTTTCACCACTTCTAACGTTGGTGGCCAAGGGCCGTCCGTGGGCAAGGATATTGCGCCGCTCAAGGACGCCTACAGCATTGAAGAGTTGAAAACCCTCGACGTGATTTTGACTTGCCAGGGTGGCGACTACACCAGCGAAGTCTTCCCCAAGCTGCGCGAAGCGGGCTGGCAGGGTTACTGGATCGACGCCGCATCGAGCCTGCGCATGCAGGATGACGCGGTCATCGTTCTGGACCCGGTCAACCGCAAGGTCATCGACCAGCAGCTGGATGCGGGCACCAAGAACTACATCGGTGGCAACTGCACCGTCAGCTTGATGCTGATGGGCCTGGGCGGCTTGTTCGAAGCCGGCCTGGTCGAGTGGATGAGCGCCATGACGTATCAGGCGGCCTCCGGTGCCGGCGCGCAGAACATGCGTGAGCTGATCAAGCAAATGGGCGCAACCCACGCGGCCGTCGCCGATCAACTGGCCGATCCTGCCAGTGCGATCCTTGATATCGACCGCCGTGTGGCCGAAGCCATGCGCAGCGACGCTTACCCGACCGAAAACTTCGGCGTGCCGTTGGCCGGCAGCTTGATTCCGTGGATCGACAAGGAACTGCCGAACGGGCAGAGCCGTGAAGAGTGGAAGGCCCAGGCCGAGACCAACAAAATCCTCGGCCGCTTCAAGAGCCCGATCCCGGTCGATGGCATCTGCGTGCGCATTGGCGCCATGCGTTGCCACAGCCAAGCGCTGACCATCAAACTCAACAAAGACGTGCCGATCGCCGATATCGAAGGGCTGATCAGCCAGCACAACCCATGGGTCAAGCTGGTGCCGAACAACCGCGATATCAGCATGCAGGAGCTGAGCCCTACCAAGGTCACCGGCACCCTGAATGTACCGGTGGGCCGTCTGCGTAAGCTGAACATGGGTACTCAGTATCTGGGCGCGTTTACGGTGGGCGACCAACTGCTGTGGGGCGCGGCTGAACCGCTGCGTCGCATGCTGCGGATTTTGCTGGAGCGGTGATTGCTGTCAGGCAATGAAAAAGCCCGCGCTGGGTGACTGGCGCGGGTTTTTTTATGGGGGTATATCCGTTATTTGGGTGATGGCTTGTATTGGTTCCGCTCTTACAGCGGCTCACTTTTGATAGAGCGCAAAAGTAAGCAAAACGCTCTTGCCCCTCCACTCGGCACCTCGCTTAGGCTCGGTGTGCCCTCACTCCGGCTTGAATCCGTGGGCCGCCGTGACGGGCCATCCATGGCCCAACACGGCTAAC
>NZ_JBARTQ010000654.1:0-10981 GCF_049645325.1 Pseudomonas sp.
GGAAACTATCTTCTTTTTAGATTGAGAATTCGCCACACCACGGCCGTTCAAAGGCTGGCCCTTGTAGGGGTGGGCGCTGAGTCCTTTCAGCACTAAAACCGCACGTTATGCACCCTCCCGCAGGCAAGATCATGAAAAATAATGAACCGCCCGCGTTGCGCTGAAACCTAACGTCCATAACCGGGAGGTGCACCATGCAAACCACGTATTTCTGGATCGGCCTGTTGGTCATCCTGCTGTTGATCGACCTATGGATCATCAACAGCGTATGGCGAAGCGATAACTCATCGGGTAGCAAGGCAGGCTGGACCGCCTTGGTCGTGTTGCTGCCATTTTTGGGGGCGGTGATATGGGCCGTTGCCGGACCGCGCGGTGTGACCAAGGGGCCTTCATCGCCTGAACACAGCAAGGGCTGAACGCCCGGGCCAAGGGCGCTCGGCGATGGTCTTTGCTGCGACTAAACCGAGCGTCCGGGCACGGCCCGATTCGATGGAATTATTGCGCACGAGGCGGCTCTTTCGTATAGACGCGCCACACAGCGCGCAGCAATAAGCCTCGATAACAGGAGCGCCTCATGACCGTATTCCAGACCTTGCAGAGTGCAGCCGGCGAAGTGCAGAAAGAGGGGCCGTTGCGCAGGCTCTACCAACGGTTACTCACCGATGGCGACGCAGAATCTGCGCAGCTGGCGGCTGACTTCCTGCACGCCCAGCTGGACGCCGTGGACCACCTCGACGCCGAGCAATTGCCACCGTCCCCCAGCCAACTGATGGGCTGGGTCGAACACAATTGCAGCACCGTCGCGCAGGCGTATGCGCAGTATTTGCAGGCCCGCCAGCAAGGCAGTGGCCGTCGATATTTCCAGTGCAAAGCCCATGCGCTGTACTTCCTGCACTGTGTCGCGCCAACCAAACAAGTGGACGGCGCCTGGCTCTACGGCGTTTTGGCGCATGCGCAGGATTACCGCTATGACGGGCTCGTGACCACGTACCTGGAAGAACTCGGCGACGGCGAGCTCACGCAAAACCATGTGGCGATCTATCAGCGTTTGTTGGCCGAACAAGGCTGCGAAGGCGATTTCGACTGGCAGGACCGGCACTTTCACCAAGGGGCAATCCAGTTGGCACTCGGCCAGGACGCGCACGCGTTCATGCCGGAAATTCTCGGCTACAACCTGGGCTATGAACAGCTGCCGTTGCATCTGCTTATCTGTGCCTACGAACTCAAGGAATTGGGGATCGACCCTTACTATTTCAGCCTTCATGTCACCATCGACAACGCCAGCAGCGGGCACGCCCGTCGGGCAGTGCAAGCGGTGCTGGAGTTGATGCCGTGCGGTCTGGATGCCACCGACTTCTGGCAACGGGTTCGGCGCGGTTACCGCCTGAACGACCTTGGCGTGGGCACCACCGCCGTGATCCAGGCATTTGAGCTGGAGTGTGAGCTGGTGGCGATGCTGGAACGCAAACGCCCGTTCGGCCTTCACATGCATTCCGATTACTGCCGGTTTGACGGCAAGAGCGTCAACCAGTGGCTGGCGCAGCCTGGCCAGGTGCGCGGGTTTTTGCAGGTCTTGCAGGACAAAGGCTGGATCAAGCGGCATCAGGACCCGCAGGAGAGCCGTTTCTGGCAACTGATCGAGGGCCCCGGCGCTGCCATGTTTGGCGTGTTCAGCGGCTATGAAAAGCAGCTGCTGCGCGATTGGATCGCAGGGGATTGGCACGCCGGAAAAGCGCCCATGCGCCATGTTGCAGCGCAACGCGTGACGCCGGCAGACCTTCCGCCCGACCCGGAAACGTGCGCGCTCCAGGCGTCACTGGCGCACCTGCCCGCAGAACAGCAATTGGCACTTCTGCTGCCGTGGCTGGCCCCGCATCGCCACCATCGCCCCGCTGGCCTGTTCGCCACCCGACGCTTTATTGAATTGCGCGCAGGTCTGCGCTGACCGACAAGGAATCCCGCTCATGGCCGACTCACTGCTGCGTCCTACTTCCACGATATCCACGGCGCAGTCGCGTGCCGATCGGGCGTTACTGCACCTGGGCCGGCGCCTGATGGCGGACGGTTATCGGTTCATCACCCCAACGCCGCTGACGCACCAACGGGTCAATGCACGCGCCGGCAACGCCTCGGCCAGCGACAGGCGCGGCATTTTTGGCTGGTCACGGCCGTTTGATGCCGAGGCGTTCGAGCCTGCCGAATGGCTGGAGCTGCAAGAGGCCGGCATTGTCGTCAAGGCACACGGTCGCTGGCACAGCACGGTGCGCTGGTCGAGCCTGGATTCACTGCTGCTGGCCCATTCGGCGTTTCCCACCGATGACGCCGACTCGGTGTTTTTCGGCCCCGACACCTACCGCTTCGCCGGCGTCATTGATGAGTGCCTGCGCCAACGCTTCGCGCCGATCCACCGCGCGGTGGATATCGGCTGTGGTTCCGGTGCCGGGGCTTTGCTGGTGGCGCGCGCTCGCCACAACGCCGAGGTGTTGGCGGTAGACATCAACCCGAGCGCACTGCGCCTGAGCGCGGTCAATGCGGAACTGGCCGAGGCCCCCAACGTCAGCGTCTACCACAGCGACGTGCTCGACAGCGTCGAAGGCCACTTTGACCTGATCCTTGCCAACCCGCCCTATATGAAGGACAGCCAGCAACGCGCCTACCGCCACGGCGGCGGTGCATTGGGTGAAGCGCTGTCGCTGCGCATCCTGCGAGAAGCATTGCCGCGCCTGACGCGTGAGGGCACGTTATTGCTTTACACCGGCGTGGCGATAGTCGACGGGCGCGATGCGTTCCTTGAGGCCGCCCGTGCCATGTTGACCAGCGACGCCTTTGGCTGGACCTACCGCGAGCTGGACCCCGACGTGTTCGGCGAAGAGCTGGAAAAACCTGGCTACGAGCGGGTCGAGCGCATCGCCGCCGTGGTGCTGACTGTCACCCGACTGAACTGACCGGCGATGGACCACCGGCAGCGTTTCGGCATTGAAGAAGAGTATTTCATCACCGACCTGCACAGCCGGCGCATGCTGGCTGAGCCGTCGGCGCGGGTGCTTGACGTGTGCCGCGAGGTGATTGGTGGCGGGTTTGCCTATGAAATGTTTGCAGGGCAGATTGAGGTGGCGTCGCCGGTGTTCGAGGATGCGCGGCACGCCGCCACGTACCTCGGCCGGGTACGCCGCGAGCTGAGCCGGGCCTTGGCCGAGCACGGCCTGGGGTTTATCTGCAGCGGCACGCACCCGCTGGCGGATTGGCAAGCCCAATGCGCTACCGACCAAGTGCATTTCCGCCATCTGTTCGACGAATTTGCAATCGTCGCGCAGCGCAGTGTCCTCAGCGGCCTGCACGTCCATGCCGAGATTCCCGCCGGCATAGACCGAATCGCAGTGATGAACGAAGTATTGCCCTGGCTACCCCTGTTGCTGGCCCTGAGCGTTTCTTCACCGCTGTGGCGTGGCGCTCCCAGCGGCTATTGCAGTTACCGGCAGGTGGCCTGTGATGAATGGCCGCGCATGGGCGTACCCGAATATCTGCCGGATGCGCGCAGTTTCGAGCACTACCTCGGGGTGTTGAAGCGCACCGGCGCGCTGGCCGAGGATGGGAACGTCTGGTGGGGCTGCCGACCGTCGTTGAATTACCCGACGCTGGAGTTGCGCATGACCGATGCTTGCCCGCGCCTGGCCGATTCATTGCTCCTGGCCGGGTTGTTTCGGGTGATGGTCAAGCACGCGTGCCTGTTGCCTGCACCGGGCAACGGCTTCAGCCTCGAACGCCATTGGTTGCTGAAGGAAAACCGTATCCAGGCGCGGCGCTGGGGTTCCCGCGGGCGCTTCGTGCTGGCGCCTGATGCAGCGGCAGTCACACTTGCGAAATGGCTTGCATTGGCTGAACAGCAGTTCGGTGCCACCGCCAGGGCGTTGGGCGAGGAGGGTGTATTTGCCCAGGCGCAGCAGCTCGTGCGCGACGGCACCAGTGCCGAACGCCAGCTGCGCTGCTTCGAGGCTGGCCCCGCGCCTGCGCACACGCGTTTACAGGCGGTCGTCGACCAGTTGCTGGCGCAAAGCCGTGCTGGTGAAGGCGCGGCGCTCCAAGGCGGCAACGCCGTTAAGCCCGAGGGTTAAACCGGGTCGCTCGTACTGCACAGTCGTTCGATCAGCTCAATCAGGGTGTCGTGGGCCACGGGCTTGCTGACGTGGTGATTGAAACCCGACTCGACGGTTTTACGCTGGTCACTGACGGCGCCGTAACCGGTCAGGGCGATGGCGGGGGTATGCCGCAAGTGGCTCAACTGGCGGATATTTTTGATCAGCTCATGGCCATCCATGATCGGCATGCCAATGTCCGAAATAATCAGGTCATATTGGTCCGTGCGGGCAGACTCAAGCGCGACTCGCGGGCTGCCGAATGCCTTGACGTCGGCGCCTTCCATTTCCAGGAGCATGTGCAACACTTCAAGCACTTCCTTGGAGTCATCCACCAGCAAGACTTTCAAGCCGCCCAGGCGATTGTCTTCGTCTCTCAGGGCCGGGTCATTGGCCAAGGGTTCGTGCTGTTCGGCAAGTGGCAGCAAGACTGAAAAGGTGCAGCCATAGCCCAGGCCCTGCGAGTGAACACTCACCTGGCCTCCATGCGCTTCAACCAATTGACGCACCAGCGACAAGCCGATTCCAAGGCCTTCGCGCTGGTGGGTCTGGTGTTGATTTTCAGCCTGGCTGAACAGGTCGAAAATCTTGTCGAGGTTTTCTTCGGTGAGCCCGGCGCCGCTGTCGATCACGTCCAGTTGCGCATACCCATCCACTCGACTGGCGACCAGTTGGACACGGCCGTTTTCAGGCGTGAATTTCAAGGCATTGTTGACAAGGTTCCATATCACCTGCTCCAGGCGGGTAGGGTCCGCCTCGATCATCAAGGCGGCTGGCGGTGGCAATGAAACATCCAGCGTCACCTGGCAGCTGTGGCCGTCGGCGAGCACCACGTCGTAAATATCCCGAAGTGTCTTGGCGAGGTCGACGGGCTGCTTTTTCAGCTTGAGTTTGCCGGTGCGCACGCGTGCCACGTCCAGCAGGTCGTCAATGATGCGCGCCTGGCTGGAAACCGCTTCGCAGATGGTATTGACCGCTTTCATCGCCGGCCCTGTGGCCTTGGTGGCGGGCAGGCGGCGCAGCAACTCGGCATTCAGTTGAATCAGGTTCAGCGGGTGTTTAAGCTCGTGGGACATTACCGCGAAAAACTCATCCTTCAGCAAGCTACTGTTCTGGGTTTCCATCAGCCGCTTGCTCTGCTCGTCATGAATGCGTTTATGGCCGGTGAGGTCGCGGGCAATCTTGACGTAGCCTTTCAGGCTGTCGCTCTTGAGCAGCGTGACTTCACCGCTGCAATAAAAGCGACTGCCGTCCTTGCGCACATGCCAGCGTTCGTCCTCCCCACGCCCGTGTTCACGCGCTGCGCGCAATTCGTTTTCGGGGACGCCAGCCGTGCGGTCCTCGGGGGAGAAGATCAAGTCGTAATAAGCGCCCAGCACTTCGTCTTTGGCGTAGCCAAATATCAGTTCCGCGCCGGTGTTCCAATCGGTAATAGCGCCATGGTCATCAAGAATGATGATTGCAAAGTCATGGGTGCTTTCGGCCACCAGGCGCATGCGCTCCTCGCCCAGGCGGAGTTCTTCCTCTGCGAGTCGACGCTTGGTGATGTCGATGAAGGTCAGTACGGTGCCATCGATATGGTCTTCGCTTGAGCGATAAGGCAGTGAGCGCGCGATGTACCAACGGTCGTCCTTACTGCTGATCTCACGCTCGATCATGCTCAGCGATTCAAATACATTCGCCGCGTCCGCAGCCATCTCCGGGTAATCGAGACGGTGGGTGATGTCCATCAACGAGCGCCCGGTGTCGACCGGCAGCATGCTGAAGATGTCGGTTGCCCGGGGTGTAAACCAACGGATGCGCATATTGCGGTCGACAAACACTGTGGCGATGTCCGTGGAGGCAATCAGGTTGGTCAGGTAGTCATTGACCTTGTCGGTCTCTTCCACCTTGGTCTTGAGCTCGTAGTTGACGGTCAGCAACTCTTCGTTGATCGACTGCAGCTCTTCCTTGCTGGTTTCCAGCTCCTCGGTGGCCGAGCGCAGCTCTTCGTTGACCGCCTGCATTTCTTCATTGGAGGCTTTGAGTTCCTCGCTGGAGACTTCCGATTGCTCGATGGTGTCCTGCAGGTGCAGCTTGGTCCGCTGCAGTTCGCGCTCCAGGTTGCTCATTATCTGGTTTTCGGCGTGGTTGATATTGATCTCGCCGGCCTGCTGCGGGTCAATTTCGGTCTCTTTGAAGATCACCAGCACATAGTCGCTTTCGGTGGCGTCGTCCCTGTAGGGCAGGGCAGTGATGTCGACCAGATACTGGCCTTCGCCATGCTCCACCTGCACTTTGCGCGACGTCACGGGCAGGCCGGACTGCTGGACCTGAAACAGGGTAGTGCGAATGTCCAGGCGCAAGTCTGGATGCACCAGCGCCAACAGGTTGCGGGTCATTTCCCCGGCGACATACCGCAGGAAGCGCCCGGCACCTTCGCTGATGTGCAGGATTTCGGCATTGATATCGACAATGACGCTCGGCGGCGCGGCTCTTTCCAGGGCGCGCAGGTGAATCTGCGCAAACGAGACCTTGGACGGTGCCTTGGTTTCAGTCACAACCGGCACGGGGCTGGAGCGCAGGTAGCCACCGCGTGGCATCGTCGGTGTACGGCGCAGCACGGTCGAACCGGCGCGCACACGGAAGATGCGATTGCGCTTGTCCACCGGCACAAACAGGTCCAGGCAGCCATCGGCCGACTCCGAAGAGCCCAAAAACAGGTAACCGCCGGGGCGCAGGGCGAAATGGAACATCTGTAGGATGTCACGCTGTACCTCACGGTCGAGGTAGATCAGCAGGTTACGGCAGACAATCAGGTCGATCTGCGAGAAGGGCGGGTCGGCCATCAGGCTGTGCTTGGCAAACAGCACCTTTTCGCGAATCTCTTTGCGCACCCGATAGTGCTGGTTTTTTTCCTTGGAAAAATACTGGCGCAAGCGCGTCGGCGGTACGTCGGTGATGATCGCTTCGGGATACACGCCGTTGCGCCCGTGGGTGATCGCCCGCTCATCAATGTCGGTGGCAAACACCTGCATCTTCGCATCGCTGGCGTCCAGCGCCAGTTGTTCGGCCACCAGCATTGCCAGGCTGTAGGCTTCTTCACCGGTGGAGCAACCGGCCGACCAGATACGCACCTCCTCGCGAAGGGGCACGGCGTCTTCCAGCGATTTCACCAGGTTGGGAATCACATCACGCTCAAGCGCTTCAAAGGCCTCGCGATCGCGGAAGAAGTTGGTCACGCCGATCAGCATATCGCCCAGCAACGCCTTGGTTTCGTCGGGGTGGCTCTGAAGAAAGTTGTAGTAGGCCGCCAGGTCAGGCTGGGCGGTGACCTGCAACCGGCGCTCGATACGACGCAACACCGTGGCACGCTTGTAATGTTTGAAATCGTGACCGGTACGGGCCCGTAACTGAATCAGAATGTCCAACAGCAACTGTTCGGCGACCGCAGCGTCGCGCTCACTGGCCGGAGGCGTGGTACGTATCTCGGGGTCATTCGCAGTGGGCAGGATGATCGCCTGCGCATTGCGCCACAGGTCCAGCAGTTTTTGCGGCATTTCCACCACGGGAAGCACCAGGTCGACCATCTGCGTTTCGATAGCCGCGAGGGGCATGCCGTCGAACTCGGCGTCTTCCGGCGCTTGCACCAGCGTAACGCCGCCTTGCTCCTTGATGCGTGACAGCCCGACGGCGCCGTCGGAGCCTGTGCCGGACAGAATCACGCAAAACGCACGCTCTTTATGCGTGTCTGCCAGGTCGCGGAAGAACAGGTCAATGGCAATGTGCGAACCACCCTCGCGCACCGAAGGGGTGACTGCCAGGTAGCCATCGTTCATCGCCAGGTGCTGCGCTGGCGAAATCACGTAGACGTGGTTCATCTCGATGGGCGTGGTTTCCACGACCTGGAGCACCGGCATTCCGGTCGCCTCCTGAATGATCTTGTCCGCCACGCTCTGATGGTCGGGAGACAGGTGCAAAATCACCACAAAGGCCATGCCGCTGTCTTTGGGCATGTGCTCGAAAAATGCCTTGACCGCCTGCAGCCCGCCCGCCGATGCCCCAATGCCCACGACCGGAAAGCTCAGGTGGCTGGGCGTCAGGTCCTTGCGTTGCGGAACGTTCAGGGACCGCGGTGGGGCAGACTTCATGAGGAAAACCTTGATTAACAGCGCGCTAAAAAACCGTTATCACACGGTCTCGATTCAGACGGGGTGAGGATGGGAGGGAGTGCGGAATATAGCTCATAAACGGCCTGCCATAGAACGTTTTAACGTCGCTCGATCAACCCTCACCATTCGGTTGAGGTGCAAATACTGGCGAAGGTTTACTCAGATCGACGGGTGGTACCTCACCACCGCAACGCTAATCCGGATTTTGCAATTTCGTCTGAACTATTGCCTGCGGTGAGTCCTCGCAAGAATAGGCAAACGAAGGAGGACCTCCGATGAGCAACTACCCAAAACCACCGTTCAAACCCCAACAGCAAGCGGTTCCCGGCGACCAATACCGGATGGACCCGCAACCCGATTGTGGTGAAAAAACCTATAAGGGTTCAGGCCGGTTGGCGAACAAAGTCGCCTTGATCACCGGTGCCGACAGCGGCATCGGCCGAGCTGTCGCCATTGCCTTCGCACGTGAAGGTGCGGACGTAGCAATTTCCTACCTGGACGAGCACGAGGACGCCAAGGAAACCGCGCGCTGGGTCGAAGCGGCCGGCCGCCAATGCGTGCTTTTGCCGGGTGATTTGAGCCGCCAGCCGCAGTGCGCGGCCATCGTGAATGACACGGTAGAAGCCTTCGGCCGCATCGACATTCTGGTCAACAACGCAGCCTTTCAAATGACCCACGAAACCCTGGAGGAAATTTCTGACGAGGAATGGGTGAAGACTTTCGACGTCAACGTCACGGCCATGTTTCGGATCTGCAAGGCTGCGCTGCCCCATATGGCCGAGGGCAGTTCGATCATTAACACCAGCTCGGTCAACTCCGATGCGCCCAACCCGACCCTGTTGTGTTACGCGGCCACCAAGGGCGCCATCGCCAACTTCACGGCAGGCCTGGCGCAGTTGCTCGGCAAGCGCGGGATCCGCGTCAACAGCGTCGCGCCCGGGCCGATCTGGACGCCGTTGATTGTGTCGACGATGCCTGAAGAGTCGGTGAAGAACTTCGGCAGCAATACACCCTTGGGTCGCCCAGGCCAGCCGGTCGAAGTCGCGCCGATTTATGTGCTGTTGGCCTCCGATGAGGGCAGTTACATCTCCGGCGAACGCTACGGCGTGACGGGCGGCAAGCCGATTCTTTGACGCATGGCGGGCGCAATGCTGTGCGCCCGTTTCCATTCGACCTGGTTTAAGCGAGGGTTCCAATGACAACGACAGTAGGTGACTTTCTGGTTGAACGGCTTGCCCAATGGGGCGTCACGCGGATTTTTGGTTATCCGGGTGATGGCATCAACGGCGTGTTTGGCGCCTTGAGTCGCGCCAACGGCAAGATCGAATTCATCCAGGCCCGTCACGAAGAAATGGCCGCGTTCATGGCGTCGGCGCATGCCAAGTTCACCGGCGAACTGGGGGTGTGTATTGCCACCTCCGGGCCGGGTGCGTCGCATTTGATCACGGGTTTGTATGACGCGCGCATGGACCACATGCCGGTGCTGGCCATTGTCGGGCAACAAGCCCGTGCAGCGCTGGGCGGCCATTACCAACAAGAGCTGGACCTGGTGTCGATGTTCAAAGACGTGGCCGGTGCCTTTGTGCAACAGGCCTCGGTGCCGTCGCAGGTGCGCCACCTGATTGACCGTGCGGTACGCACCGCCGTCGGCGAGCGCCGGGTCACAGCAATTATTTTGCCCAACGACTTGCAGGAAGCTGCCTACGAGCCGCCCGCCAGGGCCCATGGCACGGTGCATTCCGGTGTGGGCTACAGCAAACCCAAAGTCGTGCCCTATGACGCCGACCTGCAACGCGCGGCTGACGTACTCAATGCTGGCAAAAAAGTTGCGATTCTGGTCGGCGCCGGGGCATTGGCGGCGACTGACCAGGTGATCGCCGTGGCCGAATCTTTGGGCGCAGGCGCCGCCAAGGCGTTGCTCGGCAAAGCGGTGTTGCCCGATGACTTGCCGTGGGTGACCGGCAGCATCGGCCTGCTCGGCACTGAACCCAGCTACAAGCTGATGACCGAATGCGACACGTTGTTGATGATCGGCTCGGGTTTTCCCTATTCCGAGTTCCTGCCCAAGGAAGGCCAGGCCCGTGGCGTGCAGATTGACCTGCAACCCGACATGCTGAGCCTGCGTTACCCGATGGAGGTGAACCTGCTCGGCGATGCGGCCGAAACCCTCGCCGCACTGCTGCCGCTGCTGGAACACAAGACCGCGCGCACCTGGCGCAAAAAGGTCGAAGGCTGGCGCGCAAGCTGGGAGAAAACCCTGGAGAAACGCGCCCTGGCCAAGGCCAAGCCGATCAACCCGCAGCGCGTGGTGTACGAACTTTCGCCGCGCTTGCCCGACCACGCGATTATCACCAGCGACTCCGGCTCCTGCGCCAACTGGTATGCGCGTGACCTGAAGATCCGCCGAGGCATGCAGTGTTCGCTGTCCGGCGGTCTGGCGTCCATGGGCGCCGCCGTGCCCTATGCAATCGCGGCCAAATTCGCGCATCCGCAGCACACGGTGATCGCGCTGGTGGGCGATGGCGCGATGCAAATGAACAACATGGCCGAGTTGATCACCGTCGCCAAATACTGGCGGCAGTGGCAGAGCCCGAAATGGATCTGCGCAGTCTTCAACAACGAGGACTTGAACCAGGTCACCTGGGAGCAACGGGTGATGGAAGGCGACCCCAAGTTCGAGGCTTCGCAGAACATCCC
>NZ_JBARTQ010000655.1:0-2356 GCF_049645325.1 Pseudomonas sp.
CTGCGAATCCGACCGATGCGAGTTTGCGCGTATTGTTTGCTGTCGAATCATTGGCATTTTGTATTATGGCCAGAAAACGATGGCGACCTACCAACGTTTATGCAACAACTGACCAACACGCATGTGAAACGCTGGAAGGAACACCGTCACGAAAGGGGACATGGACATCTTTACCAGGGCCGGTACAAGTCGTTTCCGGTGCAAGACGACGAGTACTTTTTTCACGTCGTTCGTTACGTTGAACGCAACGCGTTGCGCGCCAACTTGGTGGAGCGTGCGGAGTTGTGGCGCTGGTCGAGCCTGGGTTGCGTTGGTCGCGATGACAACTCGATGGCGGTTCTCTCCGACTGGCCTTTGGCACGCCCGAGAAATTGGATCGAACACGTGAACGAACCGCAAACAGAATCTGAAGTGAACACGTTGCGTCGTTGCGTCAATCGCGGCACTCCCTATGGGGATGAAGGCTGGATCGCAACCACTTCCAAGCGACTGGGACTTGAATCAACTCTTCGACCTCGCGGACGACCAAAGCAGAAACGTGACAGGGAATAGACTGCCTTCCCATCGCATATATCCCACATTTGGTGGCTGTCACGAATGGCACTGTCGTGATGTATCTTGTTTCAGGTGCATTGTTTGCGGAGTTCGCGTCGCAATTGGTTTCTTGGCTTTTGCATGAGCTTGTAGCCATGGCGTCGTCGTTTGAGAACGCGTGGTTCAAGTCTGCCTGGACGGTTGGCAACCTCGCAGGCGGCGATTTGTTTGAGCATCAACCTCAGGTAATCATCGAGCGACGACGCATCAATCAACCCCGCTGACAATTGCATCCACGACGCCAAGACATACTGACATGTGCTGGTGAAACTGATTTGCCGTGGCTGCTTGCCGTGCAGCAGCGCCGCCCCAGCGGCCGTGGCGCGGATCAGATTATAGCCCAAAATCGTCGTCCAGACTTCGCGATGAACCATCTCGGGCGACTTGCAGCGCACGTGGCCCAGATTCAGTGAATCCTTGATGCTTCTGATATCGAGTTCCGAATTCCACCGGAATCCATATAACGCAGCGATCTCTTCTTTGCTGTACTCGTCCGCGTCGAGGAGTGTCGTGATGACGTCGATGGTTCGCGTGCGACGACCTCGCTCGACAATGTTGAAACGGATTTCACGCAGCTCGAGCGTCTCGGGAATCTGCGCGTAAGTCTCCTCATCCATCCATTTCGGTCGCTGCGGCCGCATCCAGACGATGATGTGATCGTACTTCCCCAGCCGCCGGCCACGACGAAAGTCGGAATGGCGTAGATGATGTTTACGCGCGCACGTATGCGTTCCTTGCGAGAGCAACAACGCGATCATCATGAACGAACAGTAATAGCGATCCATCACCGCGATGTCGCCTGCGGCCAGACTTCCCAGCATCGACCGCAACAGCGCCGACTCGCCCGTTTCTTTGCCCTTGTACGGCCCCATCGCTAGGTCCGTCACGCAAGCGGTGGCCAGTGATAGGATCGCCACGGCACGCGCGATTGGCAGGCCAACGCCGGGCTTCTGCGTTTTCGGATGCGGGTACTTCGCTTGGTTTTTTGGCGTATCTGGCATGGTGAAGGTGAAGCCGTCGATCAGCTTGGCATGATACCTGTCCTTCCATAACCAGCTTGCATCGGCGGCCTGTTCCAGTTCTTCGGTCACTTCGCTGCTCAGTTCATGCAGCGCGGCTTCCGAGAGTTTGGCACGGGCTCGGCAGTAATCGCCCGTGTCTTGCGTCGGTGAATCGAGCTCCGCTTGCGCGCAGTAACTAACGACACGTGCCACCGCCGATTGGCACGAGGCTTCTTTGCCGTCGCGCAACACTTGCGAGAGAAACGACCACACCATGATCGCCGTGGTGTAGACGCCGTGCTGACCGAACAGGCAGCCATGTCTGGCAAAGATTCGCTCGATGCGTTCGGCCGAGAGAATCTCGGCAAACGGCAGTCCCGGACTGGAAAGAAATGCATCGACAACTTTTTGAAATCTGCCACTGCCTCGATGGGGCGAATTTGGTATGTCTACGGCCATGAAAAAACCCTCCTTGGCTTTTCACTGCAAGTGCAACCAAGAAGGGCTTCGTAATCATAGCCAAGAGTGGGAACAATCTTGAACACCACTTCGGCACGACAGAGATTTTCACAAATCTCCGCTCGAGTCAATAGGCAAACTGCGCGCTCGCCTCATCCCGACAGTGCCATTCGTGCCTGACCCCCTCGGCCCCCGCCAGTTTCCCCGATGAATCGGGGCTTAACAGCATCGAGGCGCGACAGGAAGAAGTGATCCGCCGCATCCTCGAGCACTGCGGACTCTGGCAGGGACCACCACGGCAG
>NZ_JBARTQ010000656.1:0-3035 GCF_049645325.1 Pseudomonas sp.
GGGTTGATCTGCGTATACGCCTCGAACTCTGGCGTGCCCGCGCGCGCTGCTTTTTCCATCTCGAACGGCTTGCCGATTTCAGCAAGCAAGGCATGGATGCCGATCTGGCAGGCGCCGGGCAAAAAAAACAGCTTCATAAAATATTCCTTATTGTGAGGTCGGCGTGGCAACGCGGTGACTAGACGATGAACGTTTCGAGGACGCCGATACCGTCGACGCCCGCCTCCACCCGGTTACCCGGTTTGAGGTACCACTCACGCGGATCGGGCTTGTGGTGCAAGGCCACGCCTTCTGGCGTACCGGTGCTGATCAAATCGCCGGGCACCAGACCGAAACGGGACCAGAACGCGACCATTTCGGCGAAACCGAAAATCAGATCGCGACAGTCGGAGTGCTGGCGCAACTCGCCGTTGACCTTCAGCCACAGCACCAGGGCTTTGGGGTCAGGGACTTCGTCGGCGGTCAGAATGTAGGGGCCGATCGGGCCAAACCCCGGAAAGTTCTTGCCGAGCATGATCATGCCGTTCTGCATCTCGCGCAGTTGCCATTCCCGTGCCGACAGGTCATTGAAAATCGTGTAGCCGAAAATGGCGCTGGCCGGATCGATGTCGCGGCGGTCGTCGATCGCCTTGCCGATGACCAGCGCGATCTCGACTTCGTAGTCGAAATCGAGCACATCGTCGGGTCGTTTCACCCGACTTTTATGCGGCACCAGTGTGCGCCCGAGTTTGATGAAACCGGTCGGGAAATCACTGTGCAGTTTGCTCGCGTTGTCGGCATTGCCCTTCATCGACTCCAGCTTGTGCCTGCCAAAGTTACGCCCGGCGCAGAAGATCGATTTCTCTGGCACCGGCGTCAGCCACCCTACGGTATTGGGGTCATCCATCCACCGCGGGTCCTGACGATCCGACGCCCAGCGGAGCAACTCTCGGCTGGCGTCCATCGCCGCTGCGCCACCCTCGATCAGGGCCATCACCGATGTTGCCGTGGCGGGACCACCCCGGACAGCAGCCGCTTTGGCGACATCTACAAGATATTCTCGACCCGAAGCGACAGTGACGATCCCGAGCCGTTCGGGTCCTGCGGCTGATTGGTAGCGTGCGATCTTCATGCGTCGAGCCTAGCCAGAAGGTGCTTGAGCAATTGCACTTCACTCGGGTCGAGCTTGCCTTGCACATCGGCCTCGCTCGACTTGCGGATGGCGATCAGTTCCAGCACCGCGTGACGGCCTTCGGCGGTCAGCCTGACGGCAATACGGCCGTCACTGGCGTCCACCTCCTCCAACAGGCCTCGCGTGATGAGCTGTTGCACGATCGCAGCGGAGATGCCCTGACCGCGTACTTTCTCGCTGCGCGCAACGATTTCCGGCATGCACAAGCCGTCTTCACGACCGATGATGCTCAACACCGCATACTCCTCGGCCGTCCACTGCCGCGATTCAAGCTTTTCAATCACGCTCTGGCGCGTGCGCAAGTAAGCATTGGAAACCTGATACAGCAGATCATCGGAAGAAAGGTTGCTGAATTCGTCTGCCGATTCAACGGAGGCGACGGCTTGCTTTGGCAGCAACATGCCGTAGCGGCCGCCATGGAACACCAGTGGCTTGCGCGCCGAATGGCCGAAATCGACAATCTCGCCGACAAAAATGACGTGATCGCCGCCCTCGTACTGATAGGCGAGTTTGCAGGTGAAACGCGCCATGCAGTCCGGCAACAACGGCACGCCGTCCGGGCCGCGATCCAGCGTAAGTCCTTCGAAACGGTCAATGCCTTTACTCGCAAAGCGCGAAGACAACGCTTCCTGGTCTGCGGAGAGGATATGCACGGCGAAATGCCCGTTGTTGCGGAAGGCATCCATGTTCAACGAGGTGCGCGCCAGGCTCCAAAGCACCATCGGCGGATCCAGCGACACCGAAGAAAAACTGTTCGCGGTCAAACCGATGTCGACGCCGTCAGGCCCGGCCGTGGTGACAATCGTCACGCCCGTGGCAAACGAGCCAAAAGCGTCACGCAGCGCACGGCTGTCGAAGCTCGGCCCGGCTTTGGAAAGATCTGTTTGAGTTGCTGTGTGTGTCGTCATGGTGAATGCCTCCAGTCTTCTTGTTATCGAAACCGCCACGCTGCAAAGGGCCACCGAAGTGGCCCTGCTGCGCTATTTGGCGGCTCTGACGCGGGCCTTGTCCGCCAGATACGTCTCAAGGGTGACCAACGGGCCGCGCTCGTGATCGAGCTGTTTGGTCGCAATGCCGCTGAACGCGGTGGTCTCGTTAAACCAGCATTCCTGCGGCGGCATGCCCCAGCGCAGCGCCAGACCGGGCTTGCGCACGTCCCACGCAACAGGCTCGACCTCGATATCGATCAACAGGTAGTGATCACAGAACAACTCGACCCGATGGCCATCCGGATCGCGCAAGTACACGAACAACACGCCGGCCGGGCCATGCCGACCGGGGCCGCGCTCAACGACATCGCCCATGCCCAGATTGCCGGCGATATCGCAGGCGCGCAGGATGCTGTGGGAGTCAGATACGGTGTAAGCAAAGTGGTGCAGACGCGGCCCCGGGTTTTCCAGAAACACGATGTCCTGGGTGCCCGGTTTACGGAACATGAAGGTCGCAATCAACTTCTCGTCCAGCGCCATGTATTCGGAGATGCGGAAACCCATCTCTGCGTAGAAATCGGTCTGCTCCTGCACGTTCGGCACTTGAATCTGGTAGTGGTCGAAGCGCATCGCCGCACCACCCTTGAAGTCCTGAAATTGCGTGTAAACGCGCGGCGTCGTGGTCATCGTGGCGCAGAGCTGCACCGGGGTGCCGGCCGGGTCATTGACCAGCAGCGTGCGGCCCTGATGCGGCACTTCGATCCAGCGGGCCGGCAAGCCTTTGGATTTATAGAAATGCGCTGCCTTGTCCAGCTCTTCTTCGGTGTACACCCGGAAGCCGATGGCTTCGGCAGAGTGCTCGCCGTCGTGGCGCTTGATCACCAGACTGTGGTGACAAACCTCTTCCAGGCCACGGAAATACAAGGTGTCGGCAT
>NZ_JBARTQ010000657.1:0-3388 GCF_049645325.1 Pseudomonas sp.
ACCGACACCCACTTTGCTCACGCTGCCTGGCACAACACGTCGCCGGCCATCGGCAAAATCCAGTACACCATGATCGGCGACCCGACCCTGACCATCTCCCGCAACTTCGACGTTCTGATCGAAGAAGTTGGCCTGGCTGACCGCGGTACGTTCGTGATCAACCCAGAAGGTCAGATCAAGATCGTTGAACTGAACGACGGCGGTGTTGGCCGTGACGCTTCCGAGCTGCTGCGCAAAATCAAAGCCGCTCAGTACGTTGCCGCTCACCCAGGCGAAGTGTGCCCAGCCAAGTGGAAAGAAGGCGAGGCTACCCTGGCTCCGTCCCTGGACCTGGTTGGCAAGATCTAAGCCTGTGAAGCATCAAGGGCGGATTTGCGCACCTAAGTAAGCTGCAACCGCCCCCAAAGCGCCCGGGCGAGATTCGCTCGGGCGTTTTTTTGTCTGCAATAAACCGAATTAATAGGAAATCGCCCGTATGTTGGACGCCAATCTTAAAGCTCAGTTGAAGTCATACCTGGAACGGGTCACCCAGCCGATCGAGATCGTCGCCTCCCTCGACGACGGCGCGAAATCCCAGGAAATGCTTGCCCTTTTGCAGGACGTCGTCAGCCTCACCACGCTGATCACCCTGAAAACCGATGGCGATGATGCGCGCAAGCCATCGTTCTCCATCAACCGCCCGGGTGCCGAGATCAACCTGCGTTTCGCGGGCATCCCGATGGGCCATGAATTCACTTCGCTGGTGCTGGCCCTGCTGCAAGTCGGTGGCCACCCGTCGAAGGCCAGTGTCGAAGTGATTGAACAGATCCGCGCCCTCAAAGGCGAATTCAGCTTCGAGACGTACTTCTCGCTGTCCTGCCAGAACTGCCCGGACGTGGTCCAGGCGCTGAACCTGATGGCCGTGCTTAACCCGAACATCCGCCACGTTGCCATCGACGGCGCGCTGTTCCAGGCCGAAGTCGATGATCGTCAGATCATGGCCGTGCCGAGCGTCTACCTGAACGGTGTGAACTTCGGCCAGGGCCGCATGGGCCTCGAAGAAATCCTCGCAAAGCTCGACACCAGCGGCATTGAAAAAGCCGCCGAGAGAATCAGCGCCAAAGACGCCTTTGATGTGCTGGTTGTTGGTGGTGGCCCAGCCGGTTCCGCCGCGGCGATCTACGCCGCTCGTAAGGGCATTCGCACCGGTGTGGCGGCCGAGCGTTTTGGTGGGCAGGTGCTGGACACCATGTCGATCGAAAACTTTATCTCGGTGCAGGAAACCGAAGGGCCGAAACTGGCCAGCGCCCTGGAAGCTCATGTACGTCAATACGACGTCGACATCATGAACCTGCAGCGTGCCAGCAGCCTGGTGCCAGCAAAAAATGCCGGTGACTTGCACGAGATCCGTTTTGAAAGCGGTGCGACGCTCAAGTCCAAGACCGTGATTCTGGCCACCGGCGCCCGCTGGCGCGAAATGGGTGTGCCCGGCGAGCAGGAATACAAGGCCAAGGGCGTGTGCTTCTGCCCGCACTGCGATGGTCCGTTGTTCAAGGGCAAGCGCGTGGCGGTGATCGGCGGCGGTAACTCTGGCGTTGAAGCAGCCATCGACCTGGCCGGTATCGTCAGCCACGTCACTTTGCTGGAGTTCGACAGCAAATTGCGCGCCGATGCGGTGCTGCAGCGCAAGCTCTACAGCCTGCCGAACGTTGACGTGATCACCAGCGCGCTGACCAGTGAAGTCAAAGGCGACGGTCAGAAAGTCACCGGGCTGGCGTACAAGGATCGCGACAGCGGCGAGTTCAAGACCATCGAACTGGAAGGCATCTTTGTGCAGATCGGCTTGCTGCCTAATACCGATTGGCTCAAAGGCACCGTGGAGCTGACACCGCGTGGCGAAATCATTGTCGACGCGCGTGGCGAGACTTCACTGCCGGGTGTATTTGCTGCGGGTGACGTGACGACTGTGCCGTACAAACAGATCGTGATCGCAGTGGGCGAGGGCGCCAAGGCTTCGCTGAGTGCTTTCGACCACCTGATCCGTAGTTCCGCGCCAGCGTAAATCCGGCACCGGAAATGAAAAACCCCATGAGTGATCATGGGGTTTTTTTATTGCGTCAGATTTTTACAGCGGCGCTGGCTGAATGATCTCAACCCAGTACGCGTCCGGGTCCTTGATGAAGGCCAGGCTTTTCATGCGGCCATCGCTCAGGCGCTTCTGGAAGTCACAACCCAACGCTTCGAAACGCTCGCAGGCGGCGACAATGTCCGGCACCGAAATGCAGATGTGACCAAAACCACGTGGGTCGGTGTTGCCGTTGTGGTAGGCGAAGTCGGCGTCGTTTTCGGTGCCGTGGTTGTGAGTCAGTTCCAGGATGCCCGGGATCGACTTCATCCACTGCGTGCGTGCGGCAGCGTCGGCCGGGATCTGGGCCTTGTCCACCAGCGCCAGGAAGTACAGGCTGAATTCGGCTTCCGGGAAGTCACGTTTTTCAACCAAGGAGAAACCCAGTACGCGGGTGTAGAAATCCAGCGATTGGGTGATGTCCTTGACCCGCAACATGGTGTGGTTGAACACGAAGTTCGCAGTGGCGGTGTCAGGTTGGGCGGTGACGCCCGGGAAAGTGTTCAGATCGTGCAGGCTCATGGGCCCTCCAGGAAAAAATGGGGCAAACGCGGCTCCAGGTGAAAAGAGCGGTCCCTTGGCTTGCGGCTGGCATCCGTGCAGCCGAACCATAATACGCAAGGCCTACCCGCCGCGCCAAATGAAAAAGGTCACGCAGGCCTTGCGACCAGTGGGTGCGGGGGCTCAAACTTTGTCGCTTGAACCTTGGGTGTTTTTCGCAATGATTGAATTTCGTAAACCGCTGTTGAGCGCTGTGTGTGTGTTGTTGGGCAGCCCATTCGCTTTCGCGGCTGACCCGGAAATCCATTGGCCCAGTGGCTGGCAAGTTGAAGAAGTGGTACCCGACGGCGAAGCCCCGGTAAAACCTCAGGCTGTGTCGCGCCAGCGTGCAATCAAAAATGACGAAAATGGCACCACCTTGATGGTCATGGAGTTGACCGGAACACCGATTGAAGCCGGGCATAAAGTTAATCTTCAAGGCGTCTTACTGGACATGCGTAAATCCATCCAGAAGGATTTTGCCGGCGGCGGTTATCAAAGCGTGTGCAGCAAAATGCACCCCACGACATTGAGTCATCTTGATGCGCTGGAAACTACCTGTGTGATTACCGAGAACGGCCGCCACGTGTTGTCGCAAACATTGGTGGGCGCAGTGGATGCCGATAAGGCCTATGTTTTTTCATACGCAGGCCAAGCGGATGCCTACGAAGCCAGCAAGGACGAAGTCAGTTCAGTGCGTGACAGCTTGAAACTTTGAATGCCGCAGGTTGGTCGATTATGAAC
>NZ_JBARTQ010000658.1:0-2952 GCF_049645325.1 Pseudomonas sp.
TGAACAAGGCCAGGTAGTGTTCTGGCCTGGTTGGGGGGTTACACCTTGAGGATTTTGCCGCTGATGGCCACACCGGCCAGCAACACCGCGACCAGCACAAAGGCGGTGCTCAGGCTGCTACCGTGAGCGATAAAGCCAATCACCGCAGGCCCGGCGAGAATGCCGGCGTAACCCAGGGTGGTGATGGCTGGCACCGCGATGTGTTCCGGCATGACTTTTTGCTTGCCGACGGCGGTGTACAACACCGGCACGATATTCGAACAACCTGCCCCCACCAGGGCATACCCCAGCAGCGCGGTTTCCCAGGCGGGTATCAAGGTGGCGAGCAACATGCCCGCAGTGGCCAGCGCGCCACCGATCACGATCACCCGGGCCGCGCCCAGACGTCGCACAATGGCATCACCGGTCAGGCGCCCAGCGGTCATGGTCAAGGCGAAGGCCGCGTAGCCAAGGCCAGCGTACGCTTCATCAAGGCCACGCTCGGCGCTGAGGAACACCGCGCTCCAATCCAGCACGGCGCCTTCGGCCAGAAATACGATGCAGCACAGGCAGCCAATAAACAGCACCACGCCATGCGGCACGGCAAACGCCGGGCCCGAGCTTTCACTGCCATAGGGCAACAAGTGCGGCCCGGCCTTGAGCAACGCCAGCGCCATGATCACAATCACCACCAGGGTTGCCTGCAGTGGCGAAAAGCCCAGCCCCAGCAACCCGGCAACGCCAGCCGCGCCGACGATGCCGCCCAGGCTGAACAAGCCATGGAAGCCCGACATCATGGTTTTGCCACTGGCGCGCTCAACGATCACCGCTTGCAGGTTGACCGTCGAGTCCACGGTGCCCAGGCCGGCGCCAAACAGGAACAACCCGACCATCAGTAAAGGTATTGAACTGACGGTGGCGAGCATCGGCAAGGCCAGGCAGATCACGATCGTGCCGCCGGTCAGCACCCGTCGACAGCCAAAACGCGAAGCCAGTGCGCCGGCTACCGGCATGGCAATGATCGAACCCACCCCAAGGCACAACAGCAGCAGGCCAAGCGTGCCTTCATTGAGTTGCGCACGCGCCTTGGCATACGGCACCAGTGGCGCCCAGGCCGCAATGCCGAAGCCTGCGATAAAAAAAGCGATGCGAGTCGACATTTGCTCCAGCCGCCCGGGTACCACGGGCGCTGGAGTGGGGATGGCAGTCATGAAAAATCCTTGGTTTTGCGTTCAACGAACGATGTCCGGCGAGACATCCTTGCACATCAGGCCGTGTGGGGCGAGCGGGGTTCCGTTTGGTTTGCGGGTTCAGGTGAGGTCATGACTTATATTTTTACAGACTTGTTTTTCACCTCAAGGAACGCGTTGGGCGGTGACGGCCACAAAGAGGCGATCAAACCTGCGGGCGGTGGGGTGGAGGGTGAGTCATTATTGTATGAACCGATGAACCCCAGGGTTCGTGCGTGAGTTACCGCCGTTCAGTCCTCCTCCCACAGGTTTGTGTTTCTGTAATACGCTGGCGCCCGGCATGTAGGTAACTGGACGGGTGGACGGATGAAAATTCTCAGGTGGCTGGCAAGATGACCCGTTTCTATGACGCGCGCGGCAATATCTACGGGGTGGTCAGCCCGGCCTTTTTAATAAGCCGGGGCGTTGACGTGCCCGAGCGCGCCGACCTGGCTGCTGTCACACGCAAAGATTGGGCGACATCGGCCATCGCGTCCGAATGTGGTTGGGGCACGTTGCCGCGCGCGGCCGATGCCAAGGCGCACCGCTGCGATGGCTTGCTGGTCGGTCCCTTCCAGTCTGCGCCGCCGTTTGACGTGCTGATCGTCAACACGGACGGCTCACTCGCCGAACGCAGCGGCAACGGCCTGACGATTTTTGCCCAGGCACTGACTGACCAAGGGTTGATGACCCAAGGCTGCGAACTGAGGGTGCACCACGATCAGTCATCGGCCGCGTCTCCGGTGGTAACCGCTGTGGAGCCTGCGGTCGTTGACCATGTCGCGGGATTCTGGCTGGCGCTGGGGCGTCCGACGTTCGGGCCAACGGCGGTGAGGGCCGAGGGGGTTGATGCCGTTCATCATGAGTTCAGCCACGTGCCCGCACTGGCGGCGATCAACCCGCAGTGGGCGCGCAGCCAGTTTGTGCGAGTGGGCAACCCTCATTGCGTGACGCTGGTGGCGCACGCTGATGCACTGCCAGACAACCCTTCGATGCGCCAGCCCTCACTGTTCGAGCCGTTGCAGGCAATTGCTTTTGCACCACCCGCCGGGCGCGGCCAACCCTGTGTCGCCGGTGTCAATTTGCAATGGGCCGTTCGTTCACGTGGCAATCAGGTCATCGCACGGGTATTCGAACGGGGTGAAGGGCCCACCGCGTCCTCGGGAACCAGCGCGTGTGCCGTGGCTTGCGCGGCGTGGCGGGCGGGTTGGGTCGAGAGCGGGGAAGTGGCTGTGGTGATGCCAGGTGGCACGGCGCCGGTACGGTTGCAGAGCCAGGGTCAAACCTTGCTGAGCGTCAGCCTGTTCGGGGCTGCACGGCCACAAAACTGAACTGGGCTAACAGCTGATAGCTTAAGTAAGTGTCAGCTGTTTCCTTATCGAGTAGTTAAGTTAGAAAAGTTAATGTGGGAAGTTTCTTGTTGTTTAACGCCGTTTAATTTCTCGCCTGTCTTATTTTGTAAAAGCCCCTTCCGACCACACCGTACGAAACGTCCTTTTTGTTATTGGCACGGCCGAACTACGCCTCGAATCGCTAAGCTTTACGGTGTTCAGGCGCTTTTCCCCCGCACTTCAATCTGCAGTCAAGATGGGGAGAAGCCTTTCGGTCACCGATTTGATGGCGGGTAACTACGGATGGTTGATGGGTGTGTTTCATCACGTTTTAAATTGGATCTTCCAGCAATAACGGGCGACTTTCAGGTGCTGGCTTTTAACGGCAGTGAAGTGCTTGATCAGCCCTATTA
>NZ_JBARTQ010000659.1:0-2684 GCF_049645325.1 Pseudomonas sp.
GGGTTGAGGCGCGGCAGAGTTCTATCGGATTATCAGGAATTGAGCGCGCCTGAATCCACGGCGGTTTTCAGGGCCTTGGCGGCATCTTTTGCGGCGATGGCGGCGGCGTCGACAGTTTTGAACCAGCGATCTTTCTCGACCTGATGCGTTGTGATCGTCGTCAGCGGCGGCTTGGCCCGCATGACGATGACTGCTTGGAACTCCCCATCCACTTCCCTGGCCTCGCCATGGATAAAAAATTCGCCAATATCAAATTCCGTCACGTATAGCCTTCCCTTCAAGGTAACTGCACTGATGAAAACCGACCCGCAGGGGGCGAATTTCAATGGACGGGCCAGTATGGCAGTTGTTGGAGGGGCGCGGCGCGGTAAAGTCATTGGGGTGATGAAACGACCTCGGTATGAAGGGCGTGCAAGCTGGCCTCCAGTTCCTTGGCCAACTCGCAGGCCTTGCTGTGGTTGCTGCGAAAGCCTTTGATTCTGCCGCTGGTGACTTCCAGGATATGAAAGAAATTGCGCCCGGCAGGTACAACTTGATAAAGAATAGAATGGGTGTACCCGTTGGCGCTATCGAGGCAGTAGTATTGGCGCTCGTCTGGATAGAATGAACGCGTGCGGGAAGACGTGGCGGGGTATTGACGTGGTTGCATGGTCAGCTCCTGTCGATCGATCGTGTTGAGTCACCCGCAGCCTTTTGGGTGGTTTTGACCCGCGTTGCTGTTTTAGTATTGTCGTTGGCAGTCGCTGCTTGGTTCCATGCCAGGCAGTGTGTGATGGGATGGTTGTCGGAAACTGCGTTTTTAATTGGGTTATTCTCTGAAGTGGGTCGGCTCGTATTCTCGGGCTGTTGAACCTGTGATTTCCTGTGATGCTTGATGACCTTGAACAAGGTGCATCGCGCACGGCTGTACTAGTCTTACGGTGCAGCAAGGGGTTCTCCTTCAGTTTTTTAAAGAATGTGTCGTGTGATCGTGCCTACGGGCCGTTTTTTTGTGCTGCCCGCTCCGGCGGTCAGCGCTCTTTTTGATGTGGGGGCGTTTCCTTGGCAGTCAGTAATCTGGATATGCACGCGTTGTTCGTGCTGGGTGATTTGCGCGCAAAGTTGGTCAAGCAGTTTCAATCCCGTTTTGTTTACGTCACTGAGCAGACGCCGGAAGGCATCTACATCGCCGAGATCGACACCGAATCGGCGCTGGTCGTGGATGACAAACCACGCCTGGAGCTGAAGGTTGGCGACCATTTTCGCGCGGCCGTATTGCCGAGTCGTGAAGGCGGCAAGTTCGAATTGAAGTTTCGCGATATCAAGTTGACGGTCTATGGCCTGGGCGATTACGCCTTTGTTTCCACTGCCGAAGGGCAGGGCATCGTGTTCAAGGAAGGCCACAGCGTCATGCTGGTGTTTGCCGCCAATGAGCAATTGCAGGAAGGCTTGACCAAGACCCTCAAGGCCGTCACCGGCAAGGCTGCCAAGTGGCGCAAGGGTGAACTGGTGACATTCAAGGCCAGCGAGTAACCCATAAACAACCTGTGCATGCTTGCTCTCCGGAACCTCTACTACAGTTGAGTTGACTTAACTATTCAGAGGCTTCGCGCATCAGCAGCAAAGCCGTCCGCTATTGGCTGCGAAAATGCGAGGTGCAAAGGCATGAAAGGATTGAGAACCCTGTTGGCAGCGTCCCTGACGACCCTGAGTCTGTCAGTGGCTTCGTTGCCGGTCTGCGCGGCACAGGCGCCGATACACTTCGCCGACCTGAACTGGGAGAGCGGCAGCCTGATCACCGAAGTGCTGCGCTTTATCGTCGAGAAGGGTTATGACCTGCCCACCGACACCTTGCCCGGTACCACCATTACCCTGGAAACCGCGCTGGCGAAAAATGATATCCAGGTGATTGGCGAAGAATGGGCCGGCCGCAGCCCGGTGTGGATCAAAGCCGAGGCTGAAGGGAAAGTGGTGGGCCTGGGCGACACGGTGAAAGGCGCTACCGAAGGCTGGTGGGTGCCGGAATACGTGGTCAAGGGCGACCCGTCCAAAGGCCTCAAGCCGCTGGCGCCGGACCTCAAGACGGTGCAGGACCTGGCGCGCTACAAGGATGTGTTCAAGGACCCTGAGTCACCCGGCAAAGGGCGCTTTCTCAACAGCCCGATCGGCTGGACGTCGGAAGTGGTCAACGCACAAAAACTCAAGGCTTACGGCCTCAACGACAGTTATGTGAATTTCCGCAGCGGCTCGGGTGCGGCGCTGGACGCCGAGATTGCCTCGTCGATCCGTCGTGGCAAGCCGGTGCTTTTCTACTACTGGTCACCGACGCCGTTGATGGGGCGTTACAAGCTGATCCAGTTGGAAGAGCCGCCGTTTGACGCCGATGCCTGGAAGACGCTGACCGACGCGGACAACCCCAACCCAAGACCCACACGCTCGCTGGCGTCCAAGTTGAGTATCGGTGTGTCGACGCCGTTCCAGCAGGCACACCCGCAGATTGCGGATTTTTTCACCAAGGTGCAGTTTCCTATCGAGCCATTGAATAAAGCCTTGGCGGCGATGAGCGAGAATCACACGGCGCCACGGGAGGTGGCCCAGGTGTTTCTCAAGGAACATCCTGAAGTCTGGAAGGCGTGGTTGACGGAGGATGTGGCTCAGAAGGTTGAGGCGAGCCTGAAATAAACGTCGGTCGTCCTGTTGAATGG
>NZ_JBARTQ010000660.1:0-8291 GCF_049645325.1 Pseudomonas sp.
GCCTGCGATGGCATCACCGCGGTGTATCTGACACACCGAGGTGACTGCATCGCAGGCAAGCCAGCTCCCACACAAGCCTGCTTCTACAGTTGTTTAGCGGTGCGGCTTAGTTTTTCACCACTTCTTCCAGCGTGAAACGCCCCAGCGGGTTTTGCAGGAAGTTGCTCACATTCTTGCGTGAGATGTTGATGTACGGGCTGTAGTACAGGTCGATCCAGTTCACATCCTGTTTCGCCATTTTCTGCAGGTCGACATACATCTGCTCACGCTTGACCGGGTCGGCCTCGATCCGCGCGGCCGCCACCAGCGCCTTGACCTTGTCGTTCTTGTAGCGGGTCATGTAGTTCTGGTTGGTGTCGTGGCCCAGCACGAAGGTGGTCTTCTGGTCCGGGTCGAGGATGTCGTTGGTCCAGTACATCACCGAAATATCGTACTCACCGTCCACCAGCATCTGCCAGCTTTGGGTCGGGTCGACTTTCTGCAGGTTGGCGGTCACGCCGACCTTGGCCAACTGGTCCTTGATGATCACGGCAATCTGCTCGTCGGCTTCGTTGCCGGCGTTGACCACGTAGTTAAGCTTCAAGTCCTTGGCGCCCGCCTCTTCCAGCAGCTTCTTGGCAGCGGTCGGGTCATACGGGCGTTGCAGGTTATTGGCGTAGTGGAACAGCGAGCCTTTCGGGATATAGGAATAGGCCACTGTGCCCTGGCCGTAAGTGGCGGCCTTCACCAGCGACTGTTTGTCGATGGCCATGTCCAGCGCTTCGCGCACTTTCTGCTTGGCGAGCAGGCCGTGAGCGTGGTTGATCAACAGGTGATCTTCACGGGTGGACGGGTCGGAATGAATCACCACGTTCTTGTCTTTTTTCAGCTCTTCAACGCGCGAGAACGGTACGAAGATCGCGGTGTCCAGCTCGTTGTTCTGCACCATGCGCATGCGCGTGTTGTCGTCTGTCACCGAGACCCACTCCACGCCATCCAGGCTGACGTTCCTGGCTTGCCAGAAGTTCGGATTCTTCTTGAGGATCACGCGGTCGCCTTTGCGCCATTCCTCCACGGTGAACGCGCCGGAGGTCACCGGGTTTTCCGAGTAGGCGTCTTCGCCCATCTTGGTCATGGCCTTTTCCGACAGGATCGACACCGTCGGCGACGCCAATTGCGAGAGAAAGGCTACCGCCGGGGTTTTCAGGGTCACCACCAGGGTTTTCGGGTCAGCCGCCTTGGCCGTGTTGATCAGGCTGAACGGGTCGCTCCACAGCGAGGCCTTGTTGTCACGGATGCGCAAGAGGCTGAACGCCGCATCGTCGGCAGTGATCGGCGAGCCGTCGGAGAATTTTGCGTCACGCAGTTTGAAGGTGTAGGTCAGGCCGTCCTTGGAGATGTCCCAGCTTTCGGCCAGGCCCGGTTCCATCTTGGTGCCCAGGTTATCCACGCGCACCAGGGTGTCGTAGACGTTGGCGAATACCCAAGTGTCGCGGTTTTGCGCGCTTTTGATCGGGTCGAACGTGGTGCTGTCTTCACGGCAGCCGATGGTCAACACACCGGCGGCGTGCGCCAGCCCGGCAGTGAGGGACCATGCGGTCAATGTGGCGGCGGCGAGCAACTTCAAGTGGCGCGATTGCATGTCATAACTCCTTGTTCATGAATGGCAGAAATGGGTTAACGCAAAGGTTCTTCAAGCACGCAACTGTACCGATGCTCGTGCAGGAAATGAGTGGGCGGCAACACCACGGAACACATCGTCCGGGCATGCCGACAACGCGGGTGAAAGGCGCAGCCTGTGGGCAAATTCAGCGGGCTCGGTGGCTCGCCCGGCAACGGTTCGGCAGGCAAAGGGCGATGGGGGTCAATCTCGGGAATCGCCGCGATCAACGCCGCCGTATAGGGGTGGCGCGGCGAAGTGAAGACCGCCTCGACAGGCCCTTCCTCGACGATCTTGCCCAGGTACATCACCGCCACGCGGTCGCACAGGCGACGCACGATGGCCAGGTCATGGGCGATAAACAGGATCGCCAAATTCATGCGCTGTTGCAGTTCCAGCAGCAGGTTGATGATCTGGCCCTGAATCGACACATCCAGCGCCGCCACACATTCGTCGGCGATGATCAGGCGCGGCTCCACCGCCAGCGCCCGGGCAATGCCGACGCGCTGGCATTGGCCACCGCTGAGGGAACCGGGTTTGCGACTGGCCAACTCCGGGCGCAGGCCGACCAGGTCAAGCAACTCCACCACGCGCGCCGGAATCTGGCCCGGCGCGACTTTGCGTTGCACCCGCAGCACTTCGGCAATGGTTTCGCCAACGGTGTGGCGCGGGTTCAGCGCGGCGTAGGGGTCCTGGAAGATCATCGCGGTTTCATGCCGCAGGCGCGCGATGTCGACGGCGCTGCCGTGGGCCATGTCGATGCCGTCAAACACCACCTGCCCGGCGCTGATCGGGTTGAGGTGCAAAATCGCCCGGCCCAACGTGCTCTTGCCGCTGCCGGACTCGCCCACCAACCCAAGGGTTTCGCCAGCGGCCAGGTTCAGCGACACGCCGTTGACCGCCCTCACCCACTGCGTGTTCAGGCCGAACGAACCAGTGCCGGACGCGGCAAACCGAACCTCCAGGTCCTTGATCTGCAACAGGCTCATGCTCGACCTCCCAACGGGTAGTGACACGCCACATGTGCGCCTTCCGGCAACACCTCCGTGCACAAGGCGCCCACTTGCGGGCAGCGCGGGTTAAAGCGGCAACCGGCGGGCAATGCATCCAGCAACGGCGGCTGGCCGGGGATAGTGCGCAACAAGGCGTGGCCGCTGCTATGGGCGGGCTGGCAATCGATCAGCCCGGCGGTGTACGGGTGCTGCGGATGCGCGAGCAGGTCGTACTTGCTGCCGTGTTCACACAGGCGCCCGGCATACATCACCGCGATGGAATCGCAGGTTTGCGCGACCACGCCAAGGTCGTGGGTGATCATGATGATCGACAGCCCACGCTGGTCGCGCAGGTCCAGCAACAGGCGCAGGATTTGCGCCTGCACGGTCACATCCAGGGCGGTGGTCGGCTCGTCGGCAATCAACACTTTCGGGTTGCAACCCAAGGCCACGGCGATCATCGCGCGCTGGCGCATGCCGCCGGAAAATTCGTGCGGGTAGTTATCGACACGCGCCTTTGGATCAGGGATGCCCACTTGTCGCAACACGTCGATAGCTTGCAGGCGCGCGTCTCTTTTCGATGCACCCTGGTGCAGCCGGATGCCCTCGGCGATCTGATCACCGATACGCATCAACGGGTCGAGGTGGCTGCTGGGGTTCTGGAAGATCATGCCCAGACGACCCCCGCGCACGGCGCGCATGCCGGCCTCGTCGAGTTGCAACAAGTCCTCGCCGGCCAGGTGCACCGAACCGCCCTGCACGCGCAGACTCGGCGACGGCAACAGGCGCATCAGCCCGCGACAGGCCAGGGTTTTGCCCGAGCCGCTTTCGCCGACCAGCCCGAGGATTTCACCTTCGGCCACGTCAAAGGACACGCGGTCGACCAAGGTGACATCGCGCCCGGCGTTTGTGGCGATCACACTGAGGTCGCGCACTTGCAGCAGGCTCATGAGCGATCTCCCAGCACTTGCGCCACGCCATCGGCAAGCAGGCTGAACCCCATGGCCAGGGTCACAATCGCCAGGCCGGGAAAGGTGCAGAGCCACCACGCGGTGGTGATGAACGCCTGACCTTCCGCCACCATCGTGCCCCACTCGGCGGTCGGCGGTTGCACGCCCAGGCCCAGGTAGCTCACGGCGGCGCCATTGAGCAGCACCAGCACCGCGTCCGACATGGAAAACACAATCGAGCCGAACATCGCGTTGGGCAGCAAATGCCGAAACAGGATGCGCCCATGACCAAAGCCCAGGCTCTTGGCGGCCAGGGCAAAGTCGCTTTCCTTGAGCACCAGGATCTGCGAGCGGATCAGCCGCGCATACGAGACCCAGCCCACCAGCGCCATGGCGATATAGAAGCTCTTCAGGCCCGGGCCGAGGATGGCCATGATCGCCAGCATCAGCACCAGGAACGGAAAGGCCAGAATCACGTCGATCACGCGCATGCAGAAGCTGTCGAAACGCCCGCCGATGTAGCCGGAAACGGCGCCGACAAACGTGCCGATCAGGAAGGGGAAGATCACGCCGATGACCGCCAGTTGCAGGTCAATCCGCGCGCCCCAGATCACCCTCGACAGGATGTCGCGGCCGTAATTGTCCGTGCCGAATGGATGCGCCAGGCTGGGCGCCAACAGGCTGAAATCGGTGTTCTGCACAATCGGGTCATAGGGCGCGAGCCACGGCGCGAACAGCGCCAGGGCCAACCACACGAGCAGGATCAACACGCCCCACGCAGCCGTCAGCCGGCCGTTGCGAAAACCAAAGCGCAGGCGCAGGCGCCACGGTGCAATCAACGGGCGAGTGCTCATTGCATTTTTACCCGAGGGTCCAGGGCGACCGTGGCCACGTCGGCCAGGAAGTTGACCACCACCGTCGCGCACGCCAGCACCATCGCCACGCCCTGCACCACCATGTAGTCGCGCGTGAAAATCCCGCGCACCAGCAACTGGCCGATGCCGGGAATCGCGAACAGGCTTTCGATCACCACCGTGCCGCTGATCAGCCAGCCGATATTCACCGCCAGCAGGTTGACCGCCGGCACCAGGGAATTGGGCAACACGTGCCGTCGAAATACCGCCGCCTCCGAGAGCCCGCGCGCCCGGGCGGCGGTGACGTGGTCGGCCTGCAATTCCATCAACATGCTCGCGCGCAGGTTGCGCACCAGCACCGCCGACAGCGCAAGCGCGATGGTCAAGCACGGCAGGACCATGTGGTGGGCCTTGTCCACGAACGTGCGCCCGTAACCGGACACCGGGAACAATCCCCACTGCACACTGAGTAACAGAATCAGCATCAAGCCCAGCCAGAATGCCGGCATGCCCAGGCCGACCGTGGTGAACACGCGGATCAGGTTGTCGGCCCAGCCGCCTTTGTTGCGCGCCGCCACCGTCGCCAGCGGCACCGCGATCAACAGCGCCAGCAGCACACTGCCGAGCACCAGCACCAAGGTTGGTTCGATGCGGGTAACGATCAGCTTCAAGGCGTCGACTTTATAGAGCAGCGACTGGCCGAGGTCGCCCTTGAGCAGGTTTTTCAGGAAATAGAAATATTGCAGCCACAAGGGCTGGTCGAGGCCGAACTGCGCGCGGATTTTCAGCAGGGCGTCCGGCGTGCTGCGCGAGCCCAGCAACGCGCGTGCCGGGTCGCCGGGAATCGAGCGCACCAGCACGAAGGTAATCAGGCTGATGCCAAACAGCACCGGCAGCAATTGCAGCGGCCGGGACAGCACAAAACGATAACGCGCCAGGTTCATTCGTCAGCCTCGGTGGCGAGCGAGGAAGTCCAGCAGCACCGGGAAGTACGCCTGGGGTTCCTCATAAAACGGCATGTGGCTGCTGTTGGGGAACACGTGCAGTTCGGCGTGTTTGGCCGCCAGCTTCATGCGCAGCGCGCAGGCCGGGGTGAGTTCGTCGTGCTGGCCGGTGGTGATCAGGATCGGCATGTTGAAATCGGCCATCTCGGGAATGCGGTTCCAGTCCTTGAGGTTGCCGATGTAGAGGAATTCGTTGGGGCCTTGCATGGCCTCGTAAGGGCCCATGTTCCAGTCGCCGAGGGAGCGTTTGACCGGCTCCGGCCACTCGTCCAGGCGGCACACGTGGCGGTAATTGAGCAAGGTGATCGCAGCCTGGTACTGCGGATGGTCGAGTGTGCCCATGGCTTCATGGCGCTGCATCATGGCCACGGTTTCGCTGCCGAGGGCGCCGCGCAGGCGTTCGAGTTCCTGGGACAGGTGTGGAATGTCGCCGACGGTGTTTTCCAGGATCAGGCTTTTGAGCGCGTCGGGATAGTGAATGGCGTATTCGATACCCAGCCAGCCGCCCCAGGAATGCCCGAGCAAATGCACACGCCCCAAGCCCAGGGCTTGGCGCACGGTTTCAACTTCTTCGACATAACGGCCAATTTCCCACAGGGAAACGTCGGTCGGTCTGGCTGATGCGCCAGTGCCAAGCTGGTCGAATGCAACCACTCGCAGGTTATGGTCTTTGAGCCAGCCATGGGCGTCGCGCAAATAGTCACACGGCAGGCCCGGGCCGCCGTTCAGACACAGCAGCACCTCATCGCCTTCGCCAAAGCTGTAGACCACGAGGTTATGGCCGTCGACTTGCACGTTGTACTGCTGGTCGGGGGCAATTTCACGCCACATGCATACATTCCTTGTGTTGTATCGGCCTGGCGGGTAGCGGCCGTTTATCAGGCCAACACTACCGAGGATGCCGTGCGTCCATAACCTAGTATTTCTTATAGGTTTGGCCTGGCAGTCCTTCGCCGGGGCGTGGCATTCTACTTGCCGCAAGTCGAGATTCAAATGAATTCGGGAGCAGAACGGATGCTGGCCAAGCTAACTGCCTTCAATAACCGACTCATGCCGGGCAGGAGCCTGGATGAGCAGATGGACAATACGTTTGTCCTCGCCCAGCAGTTGGGCTTCGACGCGCTGGTGTATGACTACACCCCGGTGCCGATCGACCATGACGGCGCCCTCATCACCCCTTCCGTACTGGAACTGCGTAACACGCCCACCGACTGGCACGCCTTGTGGTGCAGCGAAGGGTTTTACCAGATCGACCCGGTGCAACACCTGGCCCTGAGCACGGTGTCGCCGTTCGTCTGGTCTTATGAGGCGAAAGCCGAGACCGCGCTGCAAAAAATCATCGACCCCTGCCACGCGCCTGTGTCCTCCTACCTGCATGAACGCCAGCTGACCTGCGGCGTGAGCGTGCCAATTCACTTGCCCCGTGGCGGTTTCGCCTCGCTGACCGGCCTGCGCACCGGCAAGGCGCACTCGGTATTGAAGGACGCGCAGCAGACCCTGGCCGACTTCAGCCTGATCACCCACGCACTGCAGGAAGCGGCCTACCCGCTGTTCAGCAAAGAGCTACGCACCTACCCGCATATTCACCTGACCAAACGCGAGCGCGAATGCTTGAAGTGGGCCGCCGACGGCCTGACCGCCGCCGAAATCGCCAACCAATTGAGCCGTTCCCTGGCGGTGGTCACCCTGCACCTGGCCTCGGCGATGCATAAGCTGGGCGCCAAAAACCGCGTGCAAGCCGTGGTGCGCGCCACCCATTACCGCCTGCTCGAAGATTGAGCCACCGGCAAAAACCTAGCTGTTTTGCTAGTTACCTAAATGTCGCGCGCCGATTATCGTATTCCTGATCCTTTTTTTCAGCGCAGGGTACGAAATGGAATTCATCGAAAACATCCGCGAAGGCTATGCGGCATTTGGCGCCTACCAGACCTGGTACCGCGTCACCGGCGACCTGGCCAGCGGCCGTACACCGTTGGTGATCATCCACGGCGGCCCCGGCTGCACGCATGACTACGTCGACGCGTTCAAGGACGTCGCCGCCAGCGGCCACGCAGTGGTTCACTACGATCAACTAGGCAATGGGCGCTCCACGCACCTGCCGGATAAAGACCCGTCATTCTGGACCATCGGCCTGTTCCTCGAAGAGTTGAACAACCTGCTGGACCATCTGCAAATCAGCGATAACTACGCCATCCTCGGGCAATCCTGGGGCGGCATGCTCGGCAGCGAGCACGCGATCCTGCAACCCAAGGGCCTGCGCGCGTTTATCCCGGCCAACTCGCCAACGTGCATGCGCACTTGGGTCAGTGAGGCCAACCGCCTGCGCAAATTACTGCCCGAAGGCGTGCATGAAACCCTGCTCAAGCATGAACAGGCCGGCGCTTACCAAGACCCGGAATACCTCGCCGCCTCGCGGATTTTCTATGACCAGCACGTGTGCCGGGTCAACCCGTGGCCGGAAGAAGTGGCGCGTACCTTCGCGCAAGTGGACGCAGACCCCACGGTGTACCACGCCATGAGCGGCCCGACGGAATTCCACGTGATCGGCAGTTTGAAAGACTGGAATGTGATTGGGCGCCTGTCGGCAATCAATGTGCCGACGCTGGTAATCTCCGGCCGCCACGACGAGGCCACGCCCCTGGTGGTCAAGCCGTTCCTGGATGAGATCGCCGATGTGCGCTGGGCGCTGTTTGAAGACTCCAGCCACATGCCCCACGTGGAAGAGCGCCAGGCGTGCATGGGGACCGTGGTGAAGTTTCTGGATGAGGCGTGTTCCATTCCTCATAAAGCCCTCAAGACCGGCTGAGTTCCCAATGTGGGAGCGGGCTTGCTCGCGAAGGCGGTGTGTCAGC
>NZ_JBARTQ010000661.1:0-4501 GCF_049645325.1 Pseudomonas sp.
CCCTGAGAACGTGCTGGCTACAAACAAGCCCGTTCGCTAAAAAGTGCCATCAATTTGCACCTATCCCGCCGCCCCCGACTAGCGTAAAAAAGTGCCCCTCACTCCGTGAAGTTAGAGGCCTGTTATGCCTGTCGCCGTGATTGATGGACAACCGCTGCATTATGTCGACCAGGGCACTGGCCCGGTCGTTCTGCTGGGCTCAAGTTACCTGTGGGACCGCGACATGTGGGCGCCGCAGATCGAAGCCCTGTCGCACCAATACCGCGTGATCGTCCCCGAGCTGTGGGGCCATGGCGAATCGGGCCCGCTGCCCGCACACACCCGCTCGCTGGACGACCTGGCACGCCAGGCCCTGGCCCTGCTGGACCAATTGGACATTGCCCAGGTCAACCTGGTAGGCCTGTCGGTCGGCGGCATGTGGGGCGCGCGCCTGGCGTTGCTGGCCCCCGAACGCATCAACAGCCTGGCACTGATGGACACCTACCTCGGCGCCGAGCCCGAGGCCACGCGCCAGTATTACTTCTCGCTGTTCAAGATGATCGAAGACGCCGGCGCCATCCCTGAGCCGCTGCTGGATGTGGTCGCGCCGATCTTCTTCCGCGCGGGAATCGACCGGGAATCGGCGCTGTATCAGGATTACCGCAAGGCGTTGCAAAGCCTGCCCAAAGAGCGCCTGCTGGACAGCATCGTGCCCCTGGGCCGGCTGATCTTCAGTCGCGCCGACATCCTCGACCAACTGCCGCGCCTGGACGCCGACACCACCGTGGTGATGTGCGGTGAGCAAGACAAACCCCGCCCACCTGCCGAGTCTCAGGAAATGGCCGAGCTGATTGGCTGCAGCCTGATCCTGATACCGGATGCAGGGCATATTTCCGCCCGGGAAAACCCGGACTTCGTCAACGAAGCGCTGCTGACGTTCCTCGCCAACAACGCCTGACCCTCTCCGCTGTGATCGCCGCCCTCAAGCGGCGATCACAGGCGGAAGTGCCCCACCATGCCCTTGAGCTCCGCCCCCAACTGCGCCAGTTGAATGCTCGACGCGGCATTGCCCTGCATGCTCAGCGCCGACTGGTCGGCACTCGCCCGAATGCTGGTGACGCTGCGGTTGATCTCCTCGGCCACCGAGCTTTGCTCTTCGGCGGCAGCGGCTATCTGCTGGTTCATCTGCTGGATCAAAGACACCGCGGCGGCAATGCTGCCCAGGGCACTTTCCGTTTCCAGGGCATCGCTCACGGCCAGCTTGACCAACTCGCCGCTCTGCTGGATCTGCTGCACCGAGGACTGCGCGGCGTTGCGCAAGGTGCTGACCAGCCGCTCGATTTCCTCGGTCGATTGCTGGGTGCGCTTGGCCAGTGCCCGCACTTCATCGGCCACCACCGCAAACCCTCGGCCTTGCTCACCCGCACGGGCGGCTTCGATGGCGGCATTGAGGGCCAACAGGTTGGTTTGTTCGGCGACGCTCTTGATCACGCTCAACACCGTGCCGATGTTCTGGATCTCCGCACTCAGGCTTTCGATGCTGGCGCTGGCACTGGTGCTGGAGGTGGCGAGCAGTTCGATGCGCTGCAGGCTCTGGCGCACCACCTGCTGGCCGCTGTCGACCTTGTCATCGGCGGTCTGCGCCGCTTGCGCGGCCTCCTCGGCGTTGCGCGCGACGTCGTGCACCGTGGCGGTCATCTGATTCATCGCGGTGGCGACTTGCTCGGTTTCTTCCTTCTGGCTGCTGACTTCGACGTTGGTCTGCTCTGTCACGCTGGACAGCGACTGCGCCGAACTGGCCAATTGCTCGATGCCCGCCTGCAGCCCGCTGACCATGTGGCTCAAGCCGCTGCCCATCTGTTGCATCGCCTGCATCAACTGGCCGATTTCATCCCGACGATTGACCTCCATGCGCCCGCTCAGGTCGCCCGAGGCAATCTGCTGGGCCACGGCGATCACGCTGCGCAAGGGTGCGACGATCAATCGGGTGATCACCCACGCCGCGATCAAGCCCATCAGCAACGCCAGGGCTGACGAGCCGATGATCAGCAGCGCGCTTTTCTTCAATTGCGCCTGCATCGACTCATCTTCGGCGGCATAGGCCTGGTTGACCCGGCTGACCACTTCGGCGGCGCGATCATGCAATTGTTTGTAGACGACCTTTTCCTGGGCCAGCAGCCCGGTGTATTCGCCCAGCTTTTCGCTGAACGAGGCGATATGCCCGGACACCTCGTTCAGCACGGTCTGATACCCCGCGTCCTTGACCGTGGTCTTCAGTTGCTCGACCTGCGCCAGGGCCTGGTCAGCCTGTTCGATCTTGCCCTGTTCGGCGGTGTCGGCATCCGCTTTGCGGCTCTGATCCAGGCGCACGTGCGCTTCGTTCATGGCTTGCAACATCAACCGCGACACCTGGCTGACCTGCCCCGCCTGCTCGATAAACTCGGCGCCGTCCTTGCCTTGGCTTTCCTTCAAGCCATAGGCGCCATCGTCCGCCAGGCCGGCCTGCAACACGTCGAGGTTATTGGCCACGCTGGACACCGACCAACTGGCCATTTCCAGGGCCAGGTCTTTGGTCTGGGTGAGTTCGACAAACTCGTCGAAGGCCTTGCGATAGGCTGCCAGGGCCTGTTCGACGTCGGTCATCACCGGCACATTCGCGGCAGACTGGGCTTTGAGACGCGTCGCCAGGGCCGCCAAGGCCTCCACGCTTTCGTGCAGAGCGTCAACGGATTTGGGGTCGGCGTGCAACGCGTAATCCTGCTCGATCAAGCGCACTTTGAGCAGACCGCTGTTGAGCGAAGACATCGCCTTGAGGCCTTCGAAACGCTGGCCAACAGTTTGCAGGGACCACACGCCAATGGCCGCCACCAACGCCGTCAGCAGCAGCACCAGCATGAAGCCCAAGCCCAGTTTCTTCGCCATACCGAGGTTGGCGAAACGTCGTTGCACGCCCGAAATCATTGCACTTGAATCCTCTTGCAATGGCGAATGCCATCAAGCCTGGTTTCCATGCAGCGAGATTCGCAACGACGAGCCACTGACACAAGACATTGGCGCCACAATAATGGCAAAAAGCTACATGCCCGTCGTTTTCAGAATGGTCGAGGTCGATCTGGCAGGCCCCATGGCGCGGAACAACGCCAGTGCGCGCTGATCAGCAGCATAGGCCACATTAATGCGCAGCCAGTCACTGTGTTCACCCTTAGGGCTGAACAGCGCGCCCGGCGACAACAACACGCAGAGTCGCCGCGCGCGCACCTGCAAACGTGAACGGTCACCCACGCCAGGCCGCGCCCACACAAACATGCCCCCGGCCGGCACGGCAAACACTTCCCACTCCTCATCCTCCAGCACCTGCAAGGTCGCGGCCATTTGCGTGCTCAAGCGTTTGCGCAGGCGCTGCACCCACTTGCGGTAAGTGCCATTGGCCAGCAGCGTGGCCACCACCGCTTCGGCGAAGCGCGAGGTGCCGATGCCGGTCAGCGTCTTGAGGCTGGCCATTTGCGCGATGAGCGTGGCACTCGCGCTGAGGTAACCGACCCGCAAGGCGCTGCTCAGTGTCTTGGAAAAACTGGACACGTAGATCACCCGGTCATCATGGGGCAGCGCCGAGAGCCGTGTGCAAGTGGCGTGCTGCAGGTCGCCGTAGACATCTTCTTCGACGATCAGGAAGTCTTCACTGCGTGCCAGCTGCAACAGACGCTCGGCCACCGCGCGGCACAGGCTGGTGCCGGTGGGGTTGTGATACAGGCTGTTGATGAACAGGCACTTGGGACGATGGCGTTGCAGCAGCGCCTCCAGCGCCTGGATATCCGGGCCGCCGACGGTACGCGGTACCTCCAGCAGCTCGACACCGTGACGCTGCAGCTGGCGATAAAGGTTGGCATACCCCGGGGTTTCGACCACCACCGTATCGCCGGCCTTGAGCAAGGTGCGTATGAGCAGGTCTTGTGCATGGCTGGCGCCATGGGTGGTGAGGATGCGATCAAGGCTGGTCGCCACGTTGATCCGGGTCAGCCGCTTGAGCAGTTGCTCGCGCAACACCGGTAACCCTAACGGCGTGCTGTAGCTGAACAGGCCGGCAGTGTCGGTACGGCTGATTTCGCGGATGGCGTAGCAGATGTCATCGCTCTCGCGCCAGGCATCGGGCAACCAGCCGCACCCCAACTTCAACTCGCCCAACGGGCTGTCGAGGTAGGCGCCCCACCCCAGCTCCGCGCCTTCATACCACTGGCTTTCCTGGGATACCGGCGGCTGGGCCACCACAAACCCGGCGCCCTGCTTGGACGCCAACACGCCCTGGGCCACCATCCGTTCGAATGCCTCGATCACGCTGGACTGGCTGAGCAGGTTGTCGAGGGCCAATTGCCGGATGGACGGCAAGCGCGTGCCGGGACCTGCCCCGCTCGCGCGAATCCATTGCGCCACCGCGCTGACGATTTGCTGCACCACCGGTACAAGGGCTTGTCGATCGATCCCTAAATCCATGAGCCACTCACTTCAACTGTCTGTTATTCAACCC
>NZ_JBARTQ010000662.1:0-22052 GCF_049645325.1 Pseudomonas sp.
GATACCGCCCCGGGCAGTCGATAAAAACACCGCGCCCGGCTTCATTGCCGCGAACTGCTCCGCGCCCATGAGGTGACGCGTGCTGGCGTCCAACGGGCAGTGCAGCGACACGAAATCACTGCGTTGGAGCAGCTCCGCGAGGGTCACGGCTGTGGCGCCATGGGCCTGCACCTGTTCACTGCTCAGATGAGGATCGTAGGCCAATACGTCCAAACCAAAACCCTCGGCGATGCGCGCCACGCGCCGGCCAATTTCCCCCAGCCCGATCAGGCCGAGGGTGCGCCCATGAATCTCTTCACCCATCAGGTCTTCACGGCTGAAAACGCTGGCATGGCGCAGTGCTTGGTCCGACTCGACAATGCGTTTGACCACCGCCAGCAACAGCCCAAAGGTATGCTCGGCGACCGAATGCGCATTGGCGCCCGCCTGGTTGACCACGGCAATGCCGGCACGGCTGCAGGCCGCCACATCAACCGTGTCGAAGCCTGCCCCCCCGGAGGAAACGCAGAGCAACTGTGGGCATTGCTCGATTAACGCCTGGTTGACGAACCAGTGTGCAGGCAACTCGTCTTTGGCGGCTGACACGTGGTAGGCGTGGGCCTGGCGCAGCGCGGCCAGGGTGCGCGCGTCATCGCCCTGGCGCGGCATCACCTGCAGGGCCAGTTGCGGGTTGCTGTGGATCATCTCGTCAAAAACGGGGCTGATCCAGAAGTCGAGACGACACACTTGCATGACGCTATTCATACGGGCTCCTGAGGATTAACGGCGGTGCAAGGACGTGGCTCGACCATGGTCAGCACGATGGCAAAGGTGATCAGTGAGCTCACGCCGAGAAAGCCGAACACGTAGTCCCAGTTGAAATTGTCGAGCAGCAACCCGACCACAAAGGGCGTGAACGCACCGCCCAGGGAGCCGCCGGTGTTGACGATGGACGCGGCGAACGGCACCCGTGACTTGGTCGCCAGGCCCATGGGGTAGACCAGGAAAGTCGAGTAGCCAATGTTCAACAAAATGCCGGCGAGCAGGAATACCGCCGACAGCAATAGCGGATCGGTGGGCGCGTTCAACAGCACGAACATCATGATCACGGTGGAGAGCGAGCTGATCAGCATCGCCGGTTTGCGCCGACGGTCGAACACCCGGTCCGACAGCCAGCCACCCAGCAGGTTGCCGATGATCGCACCGACCCACGGCGCGGAGGCGACCATGCCCATTTTCAACACGGAATACTGTTTGACGGTGATCAGGTAGGTGGGCACCCACGTCATGATCGAATAGGTGATGCCGACCATCAGGAAGTAGCCCATGGCACAGGCCCACACATTCCACGACGCCAGGATGCTTTTGTTGTGACCCAGCAGCGGCGTTTCGCGGGTGCGCATCAGCCGGTCGAACCAGGCCGGGATGTGCACCATCGGCGTGATTGAGGCTTGATTCTGTGGGCCGCTGTCCTGGATATGCTGCAGCTCACTGGCCGAGCAGTGGCGGCTGTCCGCCGGGTCGTCCTTCACCAGCCACCACCACAGCAGCGCGACGAAGAACCCCGGGATGGCGAAGAAAAAGAACACTTCGCGCCAGCCATACAGGTGCACGATCCAGGCGCACAGCGGCGGCACGAGGGCCGGTGCGACCTTGATCGACGACATGAAAATACCGGTGGCCAAGCCTTTCTCGCGCGCGGGGAACCAACGGTTGATGATCGACACGATGCCGATATTGATCGGCCCTTCCGCCGCCCCCAATAGGGCGCGCGCCAGCTTGAGTTGCAGCACGCTGCTGGTGAAGCCGATCAGCAAGGTGGCCAGGGACGTGAGAACCAGCGAGCCGGTCAGCAGTTTGCGAATGCCGTAGCGGCCGAACAGGTAGCCGGCGGGGATCTGCACAATGGCGTAAGTCAGGTAGAACAGGCTGGCCAGGGCGCCGATGTCGGTGTTGCTCAGGTGGTATTCCTGCTTGATGAATGGCACCACCACGCCGATGTTGGCGCGGTCGGCGCCGGCCACCATGTAGGCGAGGAAAAACAGCCCTGCCACGACCCAGCGAAAACGGCTGGCGGGTTTGGAATCAGCATTCATTTCTTCACCGGTTTTTTCTTGGAGTTATGGTCGGTACGTCGTGAAGAAACCCTCACGCCAGTAGGCCGTGAGCGAGATAGTGCCGAGGAAATTTAAGTAGACATAGAGATATTCCGTGAACTAAAAATATTCCAAACCGTGATGAGAATTGCCCTGTGCCCACCTTCAAACAGCTGGAAGCGTTGCTCGCCGTGGTCGACCACGGCACCTTCGACGGCGCCGCCCATCGCCTCGGCCAAGTGCAGTCGGCCATCTCCCGGCAGGTCCAGGAACTCGAACACTGGCTCGGTTTTGCGCTGTTCGACCGCAGCGGGCGCAGCGCCAAACCCACCGCATTGGCGGCTCAGGTGGTGGCCCAGGCACGCGAGGTGCTGCTGCAACGCGACATCGTCAACAGCTGCCTGCTCAGCCCCGAAGACCTCAGCCGCAAACTGCGCATCGGCATCACCGAGCTCAGCGCCCTGACCTGGCTGCCGCGCTTGATCAAGGCTATTGCCGCCGATTACCCCAAGGTGCGCATCGAGCCCGAAGTGGACTTGAGCGTGCGCCTGCATGGGTTGCTGATGGCCGGCGTGGTGGACGTGATCGTGGTACCGGATGCGTTCAGCAGCAATGGGCTGATCAAGGTCAGGCTCGATGAGGTACACAATAACTGGTTCTGCGCGCCCGGTTTGCTCGACCCACAGCAGGCGCTGACGCTGGAAGACTTGAGCCGGTTCACCCTGCTGGCCCAAGGCAAGTCGTCCGGGTCCGGCTTGCTGATGGACAGCTGGCTCGCCGCCCACCAGGCCAGCCCCAGCGCGCATATTCCGTGCAGCAGCCTGGCCGCGCTGATCGGCCTGACCGTGTCCGGGCTGGGCGTGACCTACCTGCCCGACGCCACCGCCGCGCCTTACCTGCTCACCGGGCAACTGGTGCAACTCAACGTCGAACCACCATTGCCCACCACGCCGTACGTGGCCCTGGCACGGGCCGACAGCTACAGCCCGTTGCACCGCCATGTGGTGGAACTGATGAGCGCACACTGCGACCTGCAACAGCCTTATGGGCGGCCATCATGATCAATATCAAACAGATCGAAGCCTTCTACTGGACGCTGAAACTGGGCACGTTGCAACGCGCCGCCACGCGCTTGTACATCACCCAGTCAGCGGCGACCAAACGCCTGCAGGAACTGGAAAAACACGCCTGCCTGCCCCTGTTCGAAGCCGCTAGCCACAAGGCGCAACTGACCGCCAAGGGCGCGCAATTGCTGGAGGCCAGCGAAGGCCTGATCCACAGCCTGGCAGCGCTCGACGCCTTGCGCGACGCCAGCCGCCAGACCCTGCGCACGGTGCGGATGGGCCTGACCGAACTGGTGACCATCACCTGGTTCACCGACTTTGTCGCGCGCAGCAAGGCCGCGTTGCCGGACATCCAATTGCACCCCGACGTGGACCTCTCCGCACGCCTGCAACGCAAGTTGCTCGATGGCGACCTCGACCTGGTCGTGATCCCGCAGGACTACGTCACCGCCGCCATGGCCTCGATCCCGTTGCAGTCGGTCGAGTTCACCTGGCTCGCGCCGCCGCAGCTGTTTCCCGCAGGCACCACGCTGTCGCTCAAGCAACTCGCGCGCTGGCCGATCATCGTGCAAGGCCCGGACTCCGGCATCACCCAGCGCTGCGAGCAACTGTTCGCAGAACAGGGCATCGAGTTCAACCACGTGTACGGCAGCAACAGCCTGTTCGCGCTGTTGGCGTTGATCCGTGCGGGAGTGGGCATCAGTTGTTTGCCCAGGGGGTTGTTCGTGGAGCACATCGAGCGCGGGGAATTCCAGGAGGTGACGCTGGAAGTGCCGCCGGCGGCAGTGAATTACCAACTGGCGTTTCTCAAGCATGGGCGCACCGAGTTGATCGACACGCTGGCAGGCCTGGCCAAGCTGTCGGCGACGGGCGCTTAGCCGACTGAAAAATGAACGGCGGTGCTAGAGCAACAACCGCGAATAATCACAGCATTGCTGCGCCAACTGCGCCACGTCCTGGTTCAGGCCAAATTGCCGATCCACCCGGTGCAGCGCCACGTACTGGATGCTCGGCAGTTCCGGCTGCGTGACCAACGCGCGCAATGTGCCCTGCTCGATCAGGTGCGACAGGCACGCCTTCGGCAGGTAACTCACGCCGATTCCCGACAACGCCAGGCCCACCTGCACCAACAGGTTGTGGCTGGTAAGCGTGCGCGGCATCTGCACGTTGTGCGCGGCCAGCCAGCGTTCGTAGATCAACCCGGTGCCCGACTGCGCGCCCTGGGTCAGCACGGTGTAACTGGCCAGTGTCTCCAGGCTGATCGGGTCGGCGTCGGGAATCAGCCCGGGCGAACACATCCAGGCGTTTTCAACGCATTGCAGCGGCGTGCTGTGAAAGCGTGGGTCGCTGTAGACGTCCGGCACGATCACCAGGTCCAGTTGGTCGCTTTCCAGCTTGCGGAACAACTCGCTGCTGAGTTCCACCGAGGGTTCGATCTGCACTTTGGGGTAAGCCTGGCGCAGCGCTTCGACCAGCGCCGGCAGCCAGGTCAGCGCGGTCAGCTCGGTGACGCCCAGGCGAAACCTGCGCACCAGCACTTCCCGTGCGCTGACCCGTTCGAGCAATTGGTCTCGGCCCTTGAGCAGATCCTTGGCGTAATCGAGCAGCTCGCCGCCTTTTTCGGTCAGCCGTGCATTGCGTTTGCTGCGGTCGAAAATCTCGACGTCAAAGGTTTCTTCGAGCTCCTGGATACGTTTGGAGATGGCCGACTGAGACATGTTCAGCTTGTTCGCCGCCGCCTCAAAACTGCCCAGCTCGGCGATCCAGTACAACGCGTCGATTTGCTTGAAGGTGATCATGGCGGCCACTCATGAGAAAAAGCGATGCTATCACATCATAAAATATCGCTAAAACTGTCCGTTCATCGCTCCTAAGATCCGGCCATAGCCCATCGCTATCCAACGATTCTGGAGATTTGCCATGTCCTTGCCCGGTTCCCGCATCCTTCCCAACGCGCCCATGGCCCCGGCCGAGCTGGTCGAAGCGTTTGCCCATGTGGTCACGCCGCATATCAGCGACAACCTCGGCCGCCATATCGGCGCCCGTGGCCTGACGCGCTACAACCGCACCGGCAAGCTGGTGGGCACGGCGATTACGGTCAAGACCCGCCCCGGTGACAACCTGCTGATCTACAAGGCCATGAGCATGATGCAGCCCGGCCATGTGCTGGTGGTGGACGGCCAGGGCGACACCAATAACGCGGTGATCGGCGAGTTGGTCAAGCTTTACGCCCAGCAACGCGGTTGCGTGGGGTTTGTGATCGATGGCGCGATTCGCGACGTCGCCAGCTTTGACGACACGCCGTGCTACGCCCGTGCGGTGGTGCACACCGGGCCTTACAAAACCGGCCCGGGCGAAGTGAATGTGCCGGTGTCCATCGGCGGCATGTTGATCAACCCCGGCGATTTGCTGGTGGGTGATGAAGACGGCCTGGTCGCCTTTTCCCAGGCCGACGCCGCTGAAGTACTGCGCCGCGCCGGGCAACATGCCGAGCATGAAGACGCGGTCAAAGCCGAAATTGCGACCGGTAACCTGCGCCAAAGCTGGATCGACAAGGTGCTGGTCAACGCCGGCCTGGCGGATTGAAGGGAATCGTCATGAGCCGTGCATTTTTATCCGACCGCGTGCTGGGTATCGCGCCCTCCCCCAGCGTCGCTGCCAACGCCTTGGTCACCGAGCTGCGCGCCCAGGGCCGCGATGTCGTCAACTTCACCGTCGGCGAGCCAGACTTCGACACCCCCGCGCATATTGTCCAGGCGGCCGACCTGGCGCTGCACAGCGGCGACACCCACTACACCGCCACCACCGGCACGCTCGCGTTGCGCCAGGCGATCTGCCTCAAGCTGCACCGCGACAACGACCTGGTGTATGGCCTGGACGAGGTGGTCGCCGGCTGCGGTGGCAAGCACATCATTTACCACGCCCTGGCCGCGACGCTGAATCGCGGCGATGAAGTCATCGTGCACACGCCGTATTGGGTGTCGTACCCGGACATCGCCCGGCTGAATGACGCCACGCCGGTGATCATCCCGGGTGACGAAAGCCTCGGCTTCAAGCTGGCCCCTCATGCGCTGGAAGCGGCCATCACCCCGCGCACCAAATGGGTGATCCTCAACAGCCCGAACAACCCCAGCGGCGCGGTGTACAGCGAGGCCGAGCTGTTGACGTTGGCCGAGGTGCTGCGCCGCCATCCCCATGTGCTGGTGATGGCCGATGAGATCTACGAGCACTTTGTGTACGGCGAGGCGCGCCATGTACCGCTGACGCGTTTGGCGCCCGACCTCAAGCCACGCACGCTGATCGTCAACGGCGCCTCCAAAGGCTATGCCATGACCGGCTGGCGCCTGGGTTTTGGTGCAGGCCCGGCGTGGCTGATCACGGCCATGGCCAAACTGCTCTCGCAAACCACCACCTGCCCCAGCTCCCTGAGCCAGGCCGCCGCCGTGGCCGCATTTGCCGGCGACCAGACGCCGATCGCCGACATGCGCGAGGAATACCGCCAGCGTCGCGCCCTGATGTTGACGCTGCTGGCGGGCATTCCTGAATTGCGCGTGACGCCGCCGGATGGCGCGTTTTATGTGTTCGCCAATGTCGGTCAACTGATGGGCAAGTTCACCCCCCAAGGTGATCGCCTGGAGAGCGATACCCAACTGGTCGACTACCTCTTGCGTGACTACGGCCTGGCCACGGTCAGCGGCGCGGCGTACGGCATGTCGCCGTATGTGCGCCTGTCCTTTGCAAGCTCGCGGGCCGTTATCGAAGAAGGCTGCCGACGCCTCAAAGACGCCTGCCACGACCTGCGCTGAACACCCTGCTGCACCCGGCGGCCAACGGATGGCTGCCTTTTGACTGCCTAGAACAACAACTTAAAAATCATTGATCTCAAATGAGGCACTCCCATGCACACGCCCCGTCTTTCGCTGGTCTGGCAAATCATGATCGGCTTGCTCGCCGGCATCGCCATCGGCGCCCTGCTGCACCGCTTTCCCGAGTCACGACCGTGGCTGGTGGACAACCTCCTGCAACCGGCGGGCGATATCTTTATCAAGCTGATGAAGATGATCGTGGTGCCCATCGTGTTCGCCTGCATGGTGGTGGGCATTGCCGGGCACGGCGACGGCAAGGCGCTGGGGCGCATAGGGGTGAAGGCCTTGAGTTACTTTTTCTGCATCACCACCCTCGCGATCATCGTCGGCCTGGTCATGGGCAACCTGCTCAAGCCCGGCGCCGGCACTGAACTGTCCAGCCTGCAAGCGGCGAACATCACCCTGCCGACCAGCAGCGGCGGTGGGCATAGCCTGGGGCAGATTATCGTCGGCATCATCCCCGACAACGTGGTCAGCGCCATGGCCCAGGGCAGCCTGTTGTCGGTGCTGTTCTTCGCGGTGATGTTCGGCCTGGGCGTTTCGCGCCTGCCGGCTGAACGCAAAGAGCCGGTGATCGCCCTGCTGCGCGGCGTGTCCGAGGCGATGTTCAAAGTCACCTTGATGATCATGGCCTACTCGCCCATCGGCGTGTTCGGCATGATCGCCGTCACCGTCGCCAACTTCGGCTTTGGCTCGTTGTTGCCGTTGGCCAAGCTGATCATGGTCAGCTACCTGTCCATCGCTTTTTTTGTGTTGGTGGTACTCAACCTGGTTGCGCGGTTGTGCGGGATCAACCTGTTTGCCTTGATGCGCCATATCAAGGATGAACTGGTGCTGGCCTTCTCCACCGCCAGCTCGGCGGCGGTGATGCCGCAACTGATGAAGAAACTCGAAACCTACGGCGTGCCGCCTTCGCTGGTGAGCTTTGTGGTGCCGGTGGGCTACTCGTTCAACCTCGACGGCGCCTCATTGTTTCTCGGCATCGGCACGCTGTTCGTGGCGCAGTTGTATGGCATCGAGCTGAGCCTGGCGGACCAGGCCTTGCTGGTGGTGACCATGGTACTGACCTCCAAGGGCGCGGCTGGTGTGCCGGGGTTCATGTTTGTGATTCTCTCGGCGACGTTGGCGAGCGCCGGGTTGCCGCTGGAAGGCATCGCGTTTATCGCCGGGGTGTATCGCTTGATGGAGATGCCGACCACGGCGTTGAATGTGTTGGGGAATGCGTTGGCGCCGCTGGTGATTGCGAAGTGGGAGGGGCGTAGCGCGCAGGTGGCGCCGGGGCCGAGCGCGCAGAATATTCAAATGCGCTAGTGTGAAACCAAGAATAAAGGCGCTCCTGAGAGCGCCTTTATTCCATTCAAGTTACTGCTCTGAGATCGACTTGGTATCAGCTTTTGCGCCGCCAATCGCGATGCGCTTGGGCTTCGCCTCCTCCGGAACCACCCTGAGCAAATCAATGCTCAGCAGACCGTTAGCGAGCTGTGCGCCTTGAACTTCAATGTGGTCGACCAGACGGAATGACAGGCGAAACGCGCGCTGGGCGATACCTTGGTGCAAGTAAGTAATGCCTTCATCCTGCTCGCGCTTGCCACCAGCGACGGTCAACACACCTTTTTCCACCTGAATGTCCAGGTCATCCTCCACCAGGCCAGCCGCTGCAATAACGATCCTGTAATGATCATCACCGTGCTTTTCGACGTTGTGAGGCGGATACGTGGTGCCCGCCTCGCTGCGCAGCGCCGATTCGAAAAGGTCGTTGAAACGATCAAAGCCTACGGAGTGGCGGAACAACGGGGCCAAGGAAAGAGTAGTAGCCATTGCGAAATCTCCTGAGTTTTCTCCAAGTGATTTAACACGCGACCCGCATTTGGCATCGCGTAAGGCCTAGGTAAGTCCAGGGTCAAAAAATTCAAGAGTGACCAACAAAAAATTTACCCAGTGCTCTGTAAACCTGCTGAAGCCCCCAACACGGGCGTATGGGTCGGTGTGTTCAAAACGAAAACCCATGGGGCAAAGCGAGCTGAACAGGCCAAATCCAAGGCAAAAAAAAGCCTGCATCTCTGCAGGCTTTTCTCTATCTGGCTCCACGACCTGGACTCGAACCAGGGACCCAATGATTAACAGTCATTTGCTCTACCAACTGAGCTATCGCGGAATGCGCCGTATGTTACTGATTAAAAAGAAGAAGTCAAGCACTTGCGGGCGTTCGGGCTGATAACCGGTACCCGGCTAGGCAGGGCTGGCCATTTCCTTGGCCAAATCCAGCCAGGCACGGGCGGCAGGCGGTAGATGAGCGCTGGCACGCCAGGCCAGGGCGATGTGCCAATCGGTGTGCGGTTCGTCCAAAGGAATCAAGGCGATGCCCGCGTGTTGATGCGTGTGCGCGAGCATGCGCGGCAGGAAGGCCACGCCCAGCCCGGCGGAGACCAGGTCAACGATAAAATCGATCTGCCCGCTGCGCGCGGTGACTCGCGGTGTGACACCTTTGCGTTCGCAGGCGGCCAGAATCTTGGCGTTCAGGGCAAAGCCGGCTTCGAACAAAATGAACGGTGAGTCGGCGAGGTCGGTGAAGTCGATGCGTTTGCGCCGCGCCAGAGAGTGGCTTACGGGCAGCACGGCCATCAATGGTTCATTGCGCACCGGCTGGCAGTCAAACCCCTCGTCCACCGGCAGCAGCAGCGCTGCCAGGTCCACCTCCCCTGCGTCGAGGCACTCGCGCAGTTTTTTACTGCCGTACTCGGTGAGTTCGATGTCGATGTCCGGGTAGCGGCTGCGGTAAGTGGTGAACATCGCCGCAAACAGCACGCCACAGCCCACCGGCGGCAGGCCGATGCGCAATACGCCGCGTTTGAGGCCGCGCAAGTCGTTGATCTCCGCCAGCAGGTCGTTGCTTTCGCCGAGCATGACCAGGGCGCGACGGTAGGCAATTTCGCCCGCGGCGGTGAGTTCGTTCTTGTGGCCGAAGCGATTGAGCAGCGGCATGCCCAGTTCGTCTTCGAGGGTCTTGACCGCCTTGCTTACCGAGGACTGAGTCAGGGACACCACCTCGGCCGCCTGGGAGAAACCACCCTGGCGCACCACTTCGACAAACGCGCGCAATGTCCTCAGGTTCATCAGTATTCCCTTAGCGACTGGCTACCAGTAATAAAAGTTGTTTTTATCATGCCAGATGTTTGCTTATGGTGAAGCACTTTGCCTTGTGGAGACACCGTTCATGATCATCTCGTCCGCCTCCGATTACCGCGCAGCGGCCAAGCGCAAGCTGCCGCGCTTCCTGTTCGACTACATCGATGGTGGCGCCTACGCCGAGCATACGATGCGCGCCAACAGTTCGGACCTGGCAGAGATCAGCTTGCGCCAGCGCATCCTGCGCAATGTCGACAACCTCAGCCTGAAGACCACGCTGTTCGGCCAGGAACTGGCGATGCCGGTGATCCTCAGCCCGGTGGGCCTGACCGGCATGTATGCGCGCCGTGGCGAGGTGCAAGCGGCCAAGGCGGCCGCCCACCAGGGCATCCCGTTTTGCCTGTCGACGGTGTCGGTGTGCTCGATTGAGGAGGTCGCGTCGCAAAGCCCGCAGGCGATCTGGTTCCAGCTGTACGTGCTCAAGGACCGCGGTTTTATGCGCAATGCCCTGGAACGCGCGCAAGCCGCAGGAGTGACAACGCTGGTGTTTACCGTCGACATGCCGACCCCGGGCGCGCGCTACCGGGATGCGCATTCGGGCATGTCCGGCCCGTTCGCGGCGTCGCGGCGCATGTTGCAGGCCGTGACCAAGCCGCAATGGGCATTCGACGTGGGGTTGATGGGACGCCCGCACGACCTGGGCAACATCTCCAAATACCTCGGCAAACCCACGCACCTGGAAGATTACATTGGCTGGCTGGCCAACAATTTCGACCCGTCGATCAGCTGGAAGGACCTGGAATGGATTCGTGATTTCTGGAAAGGCCCGATGATCATCAAGGGCATCCTCGACCCCCAGGATGCCAAGGACGCCGTGAGTTTCGGCGCGGATGGCATCGTGGTCTCCAACCATGGCGGCCGGCAGCTGGATGGCGTGCTGTCCACGGCAAAAGCACTGCCGTCGATTGCCGACGCGGTGGGCGATGATCTGACTGTGCTGGTGGACTCGGGCATTCGCTCAGGGCTCGATGTGGTGCGCATGCTCGCCTTGGGTGCAAAAGCATGCCTGCTGGGCCGCGCGACCGCTTACGCGTTGGCTGCAGACGGCCAGCACGGAGTAGAAAACCTGCTGGATATTTTCGCCAAGGAGATGCGCGTCGCCATGACGCTGACGGGCGTGACGTCCGTTGACCAGATCGACCACACGACGCTGGTTCAATCAGCCAAATAACTGACGGCACTCTGCAACGACCGTTTATACATTTAAAAAACGGTCGTTGATTTATAAGGAGTTTTAATAAGTTAAACGAAATGGCATGAATCTCGCTCTAAACCGCTTCAAGCAGGTTAAGCGATGACAAGACGTGTGGCAGGGCCCAGGGGTTATAACCCGGGGCAAAGCGGTTTAAACTGTTTCCATGTTTTACGGAACTGAAGGAACAGTAAGACGCTTGGCATTTGCCGCTCTCGTGCAGCCTGTAAGACAGTTAAGTGCTTAGAGGCCGACAGCTTATGAAATCACCGACCCAGACCAACGCAATTGACTTCGACAGTGCCAAATTGCAACGCCTGGGGTTTGGTCAACCAGCCCTCCGCCCTCACCGCCCCGTCACGTTCGCCCAACTTCGCCAACAACTGAGTCAGCAATTGCAGACCAGCCTGGAGCCGGAGCGCATCCTCGGCCTGTTCTTTCGCGAGATCCAGCGCCTGGTGCCGCTGGACGCGCTGCAATACCGCCACGAAGCCAGCGACCTGCGCCTGGAATTCGGCCACCGCGGCCACCACTCGGTGAGCTATAGCTTGAGCCACGAGGGTGAGCATCTGGGCGAGCTGATATTCCGTCGCAACCAGCGTTTTATGGAAGACGAGCTGAGCCAGCTGGAATCGCTGTTGGCGACGTTGCTGTATCCCATGCGCAACGCCCTGCTCTACCGCGCCGCCACCCGTAGCGCCCTGCGCGATCCCTTGACCGAAACCGGCAACCGCATTGCCATGGACCAGACCCTGCAACGCGAAATCGACATGGCGCGCCGGCATCTGCACCCACTGTCCTTGCTGATGCTGGACATTGATCACTTCAAGAAAATCAACGACACCCACGGCCATGCGGCGGGCGATACTGTGCTGCGTGCCGTGGCCGGGGCGATCAAAGGCCAGCTGCGCAATGTGGACATGGTGTTTCGGTTTGGCGGGGAAGAATTTCTGATCCTGCTGTCCAACACCGGCCGGGATGCGGCGGGGATGGTCGGTGAACGGCTGCGCCAGGCGGCGCAAGCCCACGATTATTGGGCCGATGATACGCGGATCGAACTGACGGTGAGTTTGGGTTGCTCGACCTTGCTGGCTGCCGAGTCTGCTGAAAGCCTGCTGCGCCGCGCCGACAGCGCCTTGTACGTGGCCAAGCGCGAAGGCCGCAACCGCTTGGCAATGGCGGGGTAAGCACCCCGCCATCACGGTTACATCACGCTTCGCTGGCGACGCGTGCCTGGCGTTCGCGCACAGCGACGGGCGCCTTTTCCTTTTCTTTCTCCAACCGCATGCAGCTTTCCAGAAACAGGTACATGTAGTCGTAGCTCTTGCACACCGCCTGGCGCAGCTCTTCCTGCAGGGCCTTGGTCGGGTTCATCCCGGCCAGGGTGCAGATGATTTCCAGAGCTTCCCACGGGTGAGCATCGTCGTACTGGGCGTGCATCTTCAGCCACTTCATTGCACGTTTACGGTCTTCCTCGGGGAAGGCGGCTGCATAGACGCCAGTCGAACAGACCACGGCGGACCACTCCCCAGTCGCCCCCTCGATCGCATAGTTGGTGGCGGCAATCGCGACGATCAACGCATCCGCCGAGCTGGTATGCCAGCACCAATGGCTCAGTGCGTGCAATTCCGGCGGTACGTTCTGCGCTTGCAGTTCTTCGAGGCTCACGCCGTGAGCGCGGGCCCAATGCACCCAATAGTCGGCGTGGTTGAGTTCCACGCGAATATTGCGCATCAGCCAACGTCGCGCCATATCCTCCCCAGGATGGCGGGCAAACTTAGTCTTGGTGAGGTTCTGTGCCATGTACAAGGCAAACTGTTCAACCACGGGCCAGCCACCGATCAGGTAGTGGCGCATGGTCTTGGCGCTGAGCGTGTTGTCACGCATGCGCTGATACAGTTCGTGCTCGACAACTCGGCGCTTGCTCTCGCTACAGTCCTGGATCAATTGTTGCGCCCAGGCGGGGTAACTAGAGGCTTCCATAAGCGGGCCGGTTTTGTTGAATGTGTCGATCACTGTAGGGCTCCTTTTTAAGTGTGATTGTACAGACCAGCAAATGTTTCAGCGGAATGTGCCGGGCGCCTTGAATAACAGAGGCTGCGGCCGCACAGGTCGACACTGCAAGCTATCAAAGGTAAACAATTGCGGGCGTTCAATCAGGTAGCCCTGAGCGTAATCCACACCGATCTCAAGTAAAGCCTGTTCGATTTGCGGTGTTTCAACAAACTCGGCAATTGTGCGCTTACCCATGACGTGGCCGATGTGGTTGATCACTTCGACCATGGCGCGGTTAATCGGGTCGTCCAGCATATCCTTTACGAAACTTCCATCGATCTTCAGGAAGTCTACAGGTAAATGTTTGAGATAAGCGAATGAGGACATTCCGGCACAAAAGTCATCCAGCGAGAAATGACAACCTAAGGCTTTGAGTTCATTAATAAAACGAATCGCACTGCCCAAATTTGCGATAGCACTCGTTTCTGTTATTTCAAAACAGATCATGGTGGGTGGAATGTTATAAGCGGCAAATTTCTCACGTAAAAATCCGAGAAAGTCGTCATCGCCAATCGTAATACCTGACAGATTTATCGCACACATAGCCATAGGACGGCCTGGACGTTCGCGCAGGCAGTTAGAAATAATTTTAAATACATTTTCAACTACCCAACGGTCCAGCGACGTCATCAGGCCATACCGTTCGGCGGCCGGAATAAAGCTGTCGGGCAAGATGATCCGGCCCGCCTCATCGTGCAGGCGCAGCAGGATTTCAATGTGACCATTGCCGCCATCGGTCTGGCCCAGCGGCGAGATCTCCTGGGCATACAAACAAAACCGATCCTCTTCCAGGGCCATGTGCAGCCGCTGCACCCAGGCCATTTCGCCAAAACGCACGGACAATTCCGAGTCATCGGCGTGGTAGACCTGCACGCGGTTGCGGCCTTTTTCCTTGGCCATGTAGCAGGCCATGTCCGCCGCGCGCAGCGAGGTTTCCAGGGTGGTCGGGGTCTGTGAGATATGCACCAGGCCGATACTCACGGTGGTCATGAACGGCCGGCCCTTCCACACAAAATGCAGGCTTTGCACGGTGTGGCGCAGGCTCTCGGCGATTTTTTCCGCCACCGGCGCCGGGCAGTTTTCCAGCAGGATGCCGAATTCGTCGCCGCCCAGGCGCGCGAGGGTGTCACCCTCGCGCAGGTCCGATTGCAGCAACGCGCAAATATGCCGCAACAACTCGTCCCCCGCCGCATGGCCACAGGTGTCGTTGACCAGCTTGAACTGGTCGAGGTCGAGGAACATCAAGGCGTGTCGCCCGTTCTGCTGGCGCCCGACCTGCTGCAGCACCTGCTCAAGGCGGAACTCAAACTCGCGGCGGTTGGCCAGGCCGGTCAGGGCGTCATGCGTCGCCTGCCAGGACAGGTTGGCGATGTATTGGCGTTCCTGGGTCATGTCGTGCAGGACCAGCACCGCACCGCTGACCTTGCCCGCGCTGCGGATCGGCGCGCCCACCAGGGTGACTGAGACCGTGCTGCCATCCACGCGCTGGATCAGCTTGGAGTGTTCGCTGCCGCCGCTGAGCTGGCCCTTGATGATGTGCTCGATCAGCGTAAAACCGTCGGGCTCGGCATTTTCATCCAGCAATTTGAACAATGCCGCCAAGGGCAAACCCTGGGCCTGGGCCGACTTCCAGTGAGTCAGCGCCTCGGCCGCCGGGTTCATGTAGGCGATGGCGCCGTCGACATCGGTGGTGATGACCCCATCGCCAATCGACTCCAGCGTGATCTGCGCCCGCTCCTTCTCGGCCTGCAGGGCGTTGGCGAATGCGTGGCGCTGGGTCAGCAGCTTATGGGTGCGCAACAACGCGAGGACGATCAGGCCCAGGGCAGTGGCGAGGTTGGTGATCAACAGCAGGCGCAGGATCATCCGCGAACCTTCGCCCAAGGCATCGCTGAACGCCTTGGCCGCCGGGGTCACGCCGTCGTTGATGGCGATGATACGTGCCTTCCACTCGCGGACCTCCTTGCCACTGACCTGATCAGTGGTGATCGCCCGGTGCATGGCTTGGGCCAAGTCATCCAGTTGCACCAGGTAACCGTCGCCGACGGTCCACAGCTCAATGGCTTTTTCGAGGTAGCTGAAGTGGCGGAAGTTGAGGTACAGCCAGATCAGGCTGGAGACGTCATCCGGGTGGTTGCCGCCTTTAAGGATGCCCAGGCGCGCTGCACTCAGGTCTGGCGTGGAACGGTCGAGAGCGACGCGCAATTCATGCCCACCCTGGGGCACGGCGATGGCCTGCTGGTATTTGAGGTAAGTGGTTTCGTCGCGGTTATCCGCGTAGAGCGTCAGGTAGTAAATCGCATCTTTCTGGCCCTTGGACCACAGGCTTTCGCCAGCAACGTAGCCCCGCACCGCCGAAAGCACGTAAAGGCTGACGCAGCCCAGCAATGCCTGGAACAGCACAACGGCGATAAAGGGCCAGACAATGCCCAACAGCCGTGGCGTTCCGAGAGTCCGCTTTTGCTTCATGAAGTCCCTTGCACATGCACCGCTGGATACGCACGCGAAAAACCGTTTCCGATAGCACAGCCTAGGCTAAATCAACGTACTTGTTGCAAGTGCCCGTATAACTTCGCGTACAGGCCACCGTCGGCAATCAGTTGCTGATGATCGCCGTCTTCAGCGATATGACCGCCGTCAAACACTAATACTCGATCAGCCTGTTTCACCGCCGACAGACGGTGAGCGATGATCAGTGTAGTACGGCCACTGAGAAACCGCGCCAGCGCCTGGTGCAGGTTGTACTCGGTGGCGGCGTCCAGGGCGGAGGTGGCTTCGTCGAGGATCACCACCTTCGGCTCGGCCAACACCATCCTCGCGATGGCCAAACGTTGCCGCTGGCCGCCGGAAAAACGCACGCCGGAGCGCCCCACCACACTGTCCAGCCCCAGCGGCAGCGCCTTGACGGTCGCTTCCAGCTGGGCGATTTCCAGCGCCTGCCAGCACGCCTGGTCAGTCCTTTCGCGGCCCATGGTCAGGTTGGCGCGCACGGTGTCGTTGAACAGCGCCGGGTGTTGCAACACCACCGCGACGTTCTCGCGAATGGTCTCCAGGCCGATTTCCTGCTGTGTCGCCCCACCGAAACGAATGCTGCCCGCCTGCGGCGTGTAAAGCCCCAACAGCAGTTGCACCAGGGTGCTTTTGCCGCCACCGCTGGCGCCGACAATCGCGACTTTCTCGCCGGGTGCGATGGTCAGGTTCAACTGGTCGAGCACCAAGTCATCGCCATAGCCGAAGTCGAGGCCGCGCACTTCAATGCCGACCGTTTCACGGCCGGTGAAAGGGTCTTCACCGCCGGCATATTGCGGCTCATCGGCGCGCGCCAGCAGCTCATTGATACGTGTCAGCGCGCCGCCCGCCGCGTAGAACGCGTATTGCAGGTTCAGCAGTTGCTCCACCGGGCCGATCATGAACCACAGGTAACTGAACACGGCGAGCATCTGGCCGATGGACAGGTCGGAAAACAGCACCGTGAGCATCGCCGCGGCGCGGAAGATGTCGATGCCGAACTGGAACAACAAACCGCTGGCGCGGCTGGAGGCGTCGGTTTTCCATTGCGAGTGAATGGCGTAGTCACGCACTTCCTGGGCTCGCTGGCCGAGGCGCCCGAGGAAAAAGCCCTGGCGGTTGCCGGCGCGCACTTCCTGGATGGCGTCGAGGGTCTCGGTCAGCGCCTGGGTAAAGCGCGAGGTGCTGTCGTTCTCAAGCTTCTTCAGGTGTTTGACGCGCTTGCCCAACTGCACCGTGGCGTAGATCACCAGCGGGTTGAACAGCAGAATCAAGAGTGCCAACTGCCAGTGCATCCACACCAGGATGGCCGAGGTGCCCACCAGCGTGAGCATCGCCACCAGGAAACGGCTGAGGGTTTCACCGACGAATTTGTCCAGCGTATCCAAGTCGGTGACCAGGTGCGTGGTGACCGTACCGCTGCCCAGGCTTTCGTATTCACCGAGTGAGATGCGCTTGAGCCGTTCGATCAGGCGCACGCGGATGCGGTACACGATGTCCTTGGCCAGCCGCGCAAACAGCCGCGCCTGCACCACGTTGAACACCAGCGCGCCGCAGCGCAGCGTCAGGGTTACCAGCAGCATCAGGCCGATATACCCAACAGCCTTCTGCCAACCCAGCGGCAACGCGTGGTTCATCACTTTGAGCGCGGCATCACCATGGCCCAGCAGCACCTCGTCGACCAACAGCGGCAAAAGCAGCGGGATAGGCACGCTGCACAACGTTGCCAGCACGGCAACGCCATTGGCGATCCACAGGGATTTTTTGTGACGCAGGGCCAGGCGGCGAATTTCCGCCCAGGTCAGCGTGTCCGTGCGTTGGGGCTGGTCATACACAGGCGGCTCGCTCCAGCCATCGGGCGAGTAAAGGCGACAGTTCGGACAGAGGCTGGTAGCCGTTGGTCAGCAACGCCAACTGGCCATTGCGTTCGGCCAGCAAGGTCGGAAAACCGGCGATGCCCAAATCCTGGACCCAGGTAAAATCGGCAGCCGTGGCAGCGTGCTGTTCAGCCTTGTCGAATGCCTCGGCAAACACGATACGCGGGATGCCCGCCTGCTCGGCCAACTCCACCAGCACACTGGCAAGGGTCACATCGCGCCCTTCGACGTAAAACGCCCGCTGGATCAGCCCCAGCAGTTTCCACGCGCAATCCGGCGCCAGGCTGCGCGCGGTGACGATGGCGCGGCATGCCGGCTCGGTGTCATAGACAAAACCGTCCGGCAGCGCCCCGTCACGCTTGAACGGCTGGCCGGTGGCCTCGGTGACCGCCTGCCAGTGTTCAAGGATGTAGCGTCGCGTCGTCGGTTCGAGTGCCGCACCGCTGCCGGTGCGCAGGCCGCCCACCACCAGGTGCAGTTCCACACCGGCCGCCTGGGCCTGCTCCACCAACGCTTCGGCGACCGGGGCGAAGCCCCAGCACCAGGAACACATCGGGTCCATCACATAGAGCAGGCGCGCGGGCATGGGTCAGGCCTCGGAAGGAGATTGCTTATAATTGAAGCCAATCGGGTGCGGCATATTACGGGCCTTGGCCAGTTCAATCTGCTTTTGCCGGTCGATTGCGCTGCGACGGGTCTTCTCCGGCAGCTTATCCCAGCAATGCGGGCAACTGATGCCGGCCACATAGTGCTCGGACGCGCGGTCTTCGACGCTCACCGGTGTGCGGCAGGCATGACATTGATCGTAGTCGCCTTCGCTCAAGTCGTGGCGCACGGTGACGCGGTTATCGAACACAAAGCAGTCGCCCTGCCATTTGGTCTCTGCCTGCGGCACCTCTTCGAGGTACTTCAGGATGCCGCCCTTGAGGTGGTAAACCTCATCAAAGCCTTCGCTGAGCATGTAGCTCGACGCTTTCTCGCAACGAATGCCGCCGGTGCAGAACATGGCGACTTTCTTGTGCTTGGCCGGGTCGAAGTGGGCTTTGATATAGTCGGGAAATTCGCGAAAACTGGTGGTTTTCGGGTCGATTGCGCCTTCAAAGGTGCCGATCGACACTTCGTAGTCATTACGCGTATCGATCAACAGCACTTCCGGGTCGCTGATCAGCGCGTTCCAGTCCTGCGGGTTGACGTAGGTGCCGACTTTTTTGTTCGGGTCGACGCCTTCGACGCCCAGGGTCACGATCTCTTTCTTGAGCTTGACCTTGGTGCGGTAGAACGGCTGGTCGTCACAGTAGGATTCCTTGTGATCGATATCGTCCATCCGCGGGTCGTTTTTCAGCCAGGCCATCAAGCCATCAATGCCTTCGCGGCTGCCGGAAACGGTGCCGTTGATGCCTTCTTCGGCGATCAGCAAGGTGCCTTTGATGCCGTTGTCGACCATCGCCTGCAGCAGTGGCTCGCGCAGGGCGACGTAATCTTCGAGGGTGACGAACTTATACAGTGCCGCCACGACGATCGGTTGAGTCATGGGTGTTCTCTCCAGGTGGCTACCCTCGTAAAGGGTGAACCGGATGCAAAAAAAACGCGCCGGCTAAGCGGCGCGTTGCGGATTCTAACAAATGCCGGGTGTCAGAGACACCTGATCATCAGTCATGCCCGCCGGCGCAGGTCGGCGAGGCCGGGGCTGCGTCGATTTTCGCCCATTCCTCAGGCGTGTAGGTATGCAGCGCCAACGCATGAAACTCGCCCATCAGGTCGCCCAGCGTGGCGTAGACCGTCTGGTGGCGCTTGACGCGGTTAAGCCCCTCGAACTGCTGGCTGACCAGCACGGCCTTGAAGTGGGTCTGCAACCCACGGCTGTGCATATGGCTTTCATCCAGCACGCTCAAGTGTTGCGGGCTCAGGGCGCCGAGCGCTGTTTCGATACGCTGTTGCATAGTCATTCCTGCTTACTTCTTCTTGGCCGGTGCGGCGGCTTTCGGCGTCAGCTCGTTGGTCATGTCTTCCAACAGCTTGTTCACCACCGGCACGGCGCTTTCCAGCTTGGCCTGGGTCATCTGGGCCGACTGCTGGGTCAGCTGAGGCATTTTTTCCAGGACTTTCTTGCCCAGTGGCGACTGGTAGAACGCAACCAGGTCCTTGAGCTCGGATTCGCTGAAGTTGGTGGTGTAGAGCTTGACCATGTCCGGCTTCAGCTTCGGCCAGCCGATGGCCTGGTCCAGCGCGGCGTTGGCCTTGGCCTGGTAGCTGTCCAGTACGGACTGCTTGGCGGCAGGCGCCTTGGTCTGTTCGAAACGCTGGGCGAACATTTGCTGCACTTGCATGTACACCGGGGTACCCAGCTTGTCGGCATGGGCCAGGGTAAGGAAGGCTTCGGCACTGGCGTTATGGCTGGCGGTATCGGCAAACACTTGGCCGCTGGCGCAAACCAGAGCAACCGCGGTACAGATGGCACGAAGACGAGTCATCGAGTTTCCTTTTCTAGCAGGCGAGGTAAGACCCCAAGGGCGACCATTCTGCGCCTAAAAAACCTCGCGGCTCAACCCCAGGCCTTGCAGGGCCTGGTTTTGCGGGGCTTCAATCCGATGAACAGTGTTTTATGGAACCCCCAAGGGCGATCACGGCCTAAACTGCGCAAACGAACCTGAAGGAGTGTGCCCGATGAGCCGTATCGAAACCGACAGCCTGGGAGAAGTCCACGTCCCGGATGATGCTTACTGGGGCGCGCAGACCCAACGTTCGCTGGTGAATTTTGCCATCGGCGAGCAACGCATGCCGCTGGCGGTCCTGCACGCGCTGGCCCTGATCAAAAAGGCCGCCGCACGGGTCAACGACCGCAACGGCGACCTGCCTGCCGATATCGCCCGCCTGATCGAACAGGCCGCCGACGAAGTGCTGGCAGGCGAGCATGACGACCAGTTCCCGCTGGTGGTCTGGCAGACCGGCAGCGGCACCCAGAGCAACATGAACGCCAACGAGGTGATTGCCGGCCGTGCCAACGAGCTGTCGGGCAAGACCCGTGGCGGCAAGAGCCCGGTGCATCCCAACGATCACGTCAACCGCTCCCAAAGCTCCAACGACTGCTTCCCCACGGCCATGAGCATCGCGGCGGTACAGGCGATCACCAAGCAGCTGTTACCTGCGATCACCAACCTATCCGGTGGTCTGGCGGAGTTGTCGGCGCGGCACATGAAGCTGGTGAAGACCGGGCGCACGCACATGATGGACGCCACGCCGATCACCTTTGGCCAGGAAATCTCGGCATTTATCGCCCAACTGGATTACGCCGAGCGCGCGCTCCGCAGCGCCCTGCCGCCGGTGTGCGAACTGGCGCAGGGCGGCACCGCCGTCGGTACCGGGCTCAATTCGCCGCATGGCTTTGGCGAGGCGATTGCCTCCGAGCTGGCGGCATTGTCCGGGCTGCCATTCGTGACCGCGCCGAACAAGTTCGCCGCTCTCTCCGGCCATGAACCCCTGGTGACCCTGCACGGCGCGCTGAAAACCCTCGCCGTGGCGCTGATGAAAATCGCCAACGACCTGCGCCTGCTGGGCTCCGGCCCGCGTGCAGGCTTGGCCGAGGTCAAGTTGCCGGCCAACGAACCGGGCAGTTCGATCATGCCCGGCAAGGTCAACCCGACGCAGTGCGAAGCGCTGTCGATGCTAGCCTGCCAGGTGCTGGGCAATGACGTGACCATCGGCATTGCCGCCAGCCAAGGGCATTTGCAGTTGAACGTGTACAAGCCGGTGATCATCCACAACCTGCTCGAATCGATCCGCCTGCTGGCCGATGGCTGCAACAACTTCCAGGAACACTGCATCGCCGGCCTGGAACCCGACGCCGAGCAAATGGCCGCGCACCTGGAGCGCGGGCTGATGCTGGTGACCGCGCTCAACCCGCACATTGGCTACGACAAATCGGCGCAGATCGCCAAGAAGGCCTATGCCGAAGGGCTCACGCTACGCGAGGCCGCGCTGGACCTGGGCTACCTCACAGACGAACAGTTCGACCAGTGGGTACGCCCGGAAAACATGCTTGAGGCCGGGCATTGAACCGTAACGTTCAGGCTGTTGATGCGCTGTTGATCTGCTGTTGATCTTGATCTCAGGCGCCCCGTTAAACCACGCTGGCCGAACGCAGGTATTACGCAGCGGGCAAACCGGCAAGGATGCCGGTTTAGCCGCCCCGCGCCATGGATGGCGCGTGGCGGCGGCCCGCGGAGTAATAC
>NZ_JBARTQ010000663.1:0-14442 GCF_049645325.1 Pseudomonas sp.
GCCAGGCACTGGCTGTTGCGAAAGAACAGGGATTGGCCGCAGCGGCATTGCCACACCTTGCTGTTGCGCGACGAGCCTGCCGTGAACGGTGCGGCGATGCGTGAACTGAGCTGCTCGAAGTAGCGAAACATGGCGATCTCTCCCTGGGTGACTGAGACTAGATCATTTACCGCCAAAGATCGTTCCCACGCGCTGCGCGGGAACGGGTGTCAGACGGTAATGTTGTGCGTGGCCAGGAACGCGACGAACGCCTCTTCATCCAGCACTTTTACCCCCAACTCACTGGCCTTGGCGAGCTTCGAACCGGCGCCCGGCCCAGCCACCACGCAGTGGGTTTTCGCCGAGACCGAACCCGCGACCTTGGCACCCAGGCTTTCGAGCTTGTCCTTGGCCACATCCCGGCTCATCAGCTCCAGGGAGCCGGTCAGCACCCAGGTGTGCCCCGCTTCCGGCAAGCCTTCGACGACCTTTTTCTCGCTCTGCCAATGCATGCCGAAGTCCTTGAGCTGTTGCTCGATGGCCAAGGCATGTTGGGCGTTGCTTTCGTTATCGAAGAAATCGCGCACGGCCTTCGCCTGCTTCTCGGGCAGTGCCTGGCGCATGTCCAGCCAGTCGGCCTTGAGCACGCCTTCCAGGGAGCCGAATTTATCCGCGAGTTTCTGCGCAGCACCCGGGCCGACGCTGGGTACGTGCAGCTTGTCGAGCAAGCCACCCAGGGTTGCACTGGCGGCAAACTCGGCGCTCAGGTCGCCTTGTTCCTGCAGCTGCAGGGCGCATTCGTCCGGTGACAGCAGCGCGCCGATCACTTCCTGGTTATGGCTGTCTTCAAAGAAACTGTGAATCTCGTGCGCCACTTCCAGGCCCACGTCCGGCAGGTACGTCAGCACTTCCGGCAAGGCCTTCTGCACGCGCTCCAGGGACGCCAGCGAGCGCGCCAGCACCTTGGCCGTCTCCTCGCCCACGTCGGGAATGCCCAACGCGTAGATAAACCGCGCAAGGGTCGGGGATTTGCTGTTTTCGATCGCGGTGATCAGCTTCTTGCTGGAAATATCGGCAAAGCCTTCCAGGTCGATGATCTGCTCGTATTTGAGCTTGTAGAGGTCAGCCGGCGAGCCGATGAGTTTCTCATCCACCAGTCGCTCGATGGTCTTGTCGCCCAGGCCATCGATGTCCATGGCGCGGCGCGAGACGAAATGAATGATCGCCTGCTTGAGCTGCGCGCCGCAGGCCAACCGCCCGACGCAGCGGTACACCGCGCCTTCGCTGACGGTTTCCTTGCCCTTGCTGCGCTTGACCAACTGCGTGCGTTCCACGTGGGAACCGCACACCGGGCAGCTTTCGGGGATCTGCACCGCACGGGCGTTTTCCGGGCGACGCTCGGGCACCACCGAGACCACCTGCGGGATCACGTCACCGGCGCGGCGGATGATCACGGTATCGCCGATCATCAGGCCCAGGCGCGCGACTTCGTCCATGTTGTGCAACGTGGCGTTGGACACGGTCACACCGGCGACCTTGACCGGTTTCAGGCGTGCGACCGGGGTCACGGCGCCGGTGCGGCCGACCTGGAATTCGACGTCGAGCAGCTCGGTCAGCTCTTCCATTGCCGGGAATTTATGCGCAATTGCCCAGCGCGGTTCGCGGGCGCGGAAACCCAGCTCACGCTGGTAAGCAATGCTGTTGACCTTGAACACCACGCCGTCGATTTCATAGCCCAGGCTGTTACGCCGCTCGCCGATATCGCGGTAGTAGTCCAGGCATTCCTGAATGCCCTTGGCCAGCTTAAGCTCGTGACTGATGGGCATGCCCCACTTCTGCAACTGCTTGAGGTTGCCGATATGCGTGTCGCTGATATCTGCCGTTACCTGGCCGATGCCATAGCAGCAGAACTCCAGCGGGCGGCTGGCGGTAATCTTCGAATCGAGCTGGCGCAAGCTGCCGGCGGCGGCGTTGCGCGGGTTGGCGAAGGTCTTGCCACCGACTTCCAGCTGCGAGGCGTTCAGCCGCTCGAAACCGGCTTTGGACATGAACACTTCGCCGCGCACTTCCAGGGTCGCCGGCCAGCCGCTGCCGTACAGTTTTAACGGGATATTGCGCACGGTGCGCACATTGACGCTGATGTCTTCGCCGGTGGTACCGTCGCCACGGGTGGCGCCGCGTACCAGCTCGCCATCCTGATACAGCAGGCTGACCGCCAGGCCATCGAGCTTGGGCTCGCAGCTGTATTCCACCGCCGCGCCGCCGCCGAACAGATCGCCCACCGGCAAGTCGAGGCCTTCGGTCACCCGCCGGTCAAACTCCAGCATGGTGGTTTCATCGAAGGCGTTACCGAGGCTGAGCATCGGAATCTCGTGGCGCACCTGGGTAAAGGCCGACAACGCCGCACTGCCGACCCGCTGCGTCGGCGAATCACGCGTCACCAGCTCCGGGTGTTCGGCTTCAAGGGCCTTGAGCTCGTGAAACAACCGGTCGTATTCGGCGTCCGGAATGCTCGGCTCGTCGAGGACGTGGTAACGGTAGTTGTGCTGATCCAGTTCAGCGCGCAATTCGAGGATGCGGGTGTGGGCGGCGGTCATGGGTGTTCTCTCAGAAAGCAAAAGAGCAGCCGAAGCTGCTCAATATGTTAGTGCGCTTATTCTACTGACAACGCTGAAGAGCAATCCTCAGCGTTTTTGTGTCAGTGCGCGACGCTCGAACTCGACGATGCGCTGACGGTAGTGTTCGATGGTCTGGGCCGTAAGGACGCTGCGTTGGTCGTCCTTCAGCTCGCCATTGAGCTCCTGGGACAGCTTGCGGGCAGCGGCCACCATCACGTCGAATGCTTGTTTCGGGTGACGCGGGCCGGGCAGGCCGAGGAAGAAGCTCACCGCCGGGGTGCTGAACAGGTCGATATCGTCCAGGTCGAAGGTGCCCGGCTTGACCGCATTGGCCATGGAGAACAGCACTTCACCGTTACCGGCCATGCTTTCGTGACGGTGGAAAATATCCATCTCGCCAAAGCGCAAACCGCTTTCCAGAATGTTCTGCAACAGCGCCGGGCCCTTGAAGCCGGCGGCGTCGCGGCAGATCACGCTGATTACCAGAACTTCTTCAGCGGCTGGCTGGTCGTTGACCGATTGGCGCGGCGCACTGCTTTTGGTCGGGGTCTCATCGGGGAAATCGTCGTCACGGCTGCTGAAACTCGGGCCGTCATCGACGTCAAGGTTCAGGTCGCCCTGATGCGGCTCGGCCACCGCCGCGCTGCCACGCTTGCCACGTTTGGAAGACGGTTCACGGCCTTCACGCGCCGGCGCGCTCATCGACGGCAAGTCATGCTCGTCCAGTTGCGGTTCTTTATGGGTGTCGAGCACACGGGGCGGCCCCAGCAGCTCGGCGCTGCCGTCGTCGTCGGGCAAGTTGGACAGGTTGCGGTCCAAACGGAATTTAAGCTTGCCCTTGCCACCGCGCATGCGGCGCCAGCCATCAAAAAGAATACCGGCAATGACAATAATGCCGATGACGATCAGCCACTCGCGCAGACCGATTTCCATGTAATCCCGTGCCTCTAATAAAAAATGTTGAAAAATAAGGGGTTTAGCACCGTGCAAACCGCTTTAAAACGTGGCGCCAACTCTATGTTCTGACTGACGTTTTGCCCACGCATACGAAAATTTGACATTAAACTAGCACGACCAAAGATAACTTTACACCGTCTGTCAAAATGCCTTGAACAAATATGTCCATTTGCCACTTTCGCCAGACTGCCAAACCACCTGCTGCGTGCTGAAAATCGGGTCGATGACGCGGTTCAGGACTCCACCATCGCCATCGCTTCTTCGACATCCACCGCCACCAGGCGCGAACAGCCCGGTTCGTGCATCGTCACACCCATCAACTGATCCGCCATTTCCATGGCGATCTTGTTATGGGTGATATAGATGAACTGCACGGTCTGGGACATCTCTTTAACCAGTCGCGCATACCGTCCAACGTTAGCGTCATCCAGCGGCGCGTCAACTTCGTCGAGCATGCAGAACGGCGCCGGGTTCAACTTGAAGATGGCAAATACCAGGGCCAATGCGGTCAGTGCCTTCTCGCCACCGGACAACAAATGGATGGTGCTGTTCTTCTTGCCCGGAGGCCGCGCCATGATCGTCACCCCTGTATCGAGTAGATCTTCGCCCGTCAGTTCCAAGTAGGCGCTGCCTCCACCGAAAACTTTCGGAAATAACGCCTGTAAACCGCCATTAATCTGATCAAAGGTATCTTTGAAGCGATTACGGGTTTCCTTGTCGATCTTGCGAATCACGTTTTCCAGGGTGTCCAGGGCTTCCACAAGGTCGGCGTTCTGGGCATCCAGATAACGTTTGCGCTCGGACTGCTGCTGGTATTCGTCGATGGCCGCGAGGTTGATCGCGCCGAGCCTCTGAATACGTGCGGCAATCCGTTCAAGTTCTTCTTCGGCGTCTTTCTCGTTGGCCTGGGCGGTCAAGGTATTGAGCACGCCGTGCAGGTCGTAGCCGTCTTCCAGCAACTGGTCTTGCAGGGTCTTGCTGCGTACGGTCAGCGCTTGCCATTCCATGCGTTGCTGTTCGAGCTGGCCGCGGATCAACTGGGATTGCTGCTCGGCCTGGGTCCGGCGTTTTTCCGCCTCACGCAGTTCGCGGTCGGCGTCTTCCAGGGCGATCTGCGCGGTCTTGAGTTCTTCATCGACGGTCATGCGCTTGTCGAGCAACTCTTCGAGCTTGAGGCGCAACTCTTCCAGCGGCGCTTCGCCCTCCTCCAGGTTGAGGCTCAGTTGCTCGCGCTTTTCGGTCAGGCGTTCGGACTGCATCTCCAAACGCTCAAGGGCCTGGCGCGTGGAGGTGTGCTGAGCCTGCAGCGAGCCCAGGCGCACCGCCAACTGATGGGCGTGGTCTTTATGCTGACGGGCTTCCTGGCGCACGCGATCGAGGCGCTCGCGCAGGCTGTCACGCTGGGCCAGCAGCAGTTCGCGCTGTTCGGTGTCGAGCGCCATGCTGTCGAGGGCTTCCTGCAATTGCAGGCGCGCTTCGCCGATCTGCTCATGTTCAAGGGCGCGCTGCTCGCCCGTCTCGGCGACTTCTTCGTCAAGGCGCGTGCGGCGCAGGGTCAATTGCTCGGCCTTGGCCTTGCTCGCCGACAACTGCGCTTTCAATTCGCCTTGCTGACGCGCTTCGTCCTGCAACAGACGGCGCAAGTGTTCGCGGCCAGTCTCTTGCTGACGCTGGGTGGCGCGCAGGGTTTGCAGTTCGGTTTCCAGGCTTTCGAGGGTGGCCTCGCGTTCTTCACGCTCGGCGCTCAGGTTGACGATTTCCTGACCACGCGCCAATACACCGCTTTCGGCTTCACTGGCGCGGCGCACCCGCAGGAAATGCCGGCCAACCCAATAGCCATCGCGGCTGATCAGGCTTTCGCCGGCAGCCAACTGGCCACGCTGGGCCAAGGCCTGCTCCAGTGACTCCACCGGCTTGACCTGGCCCAGCCACGGCGACAGGTCAATCGCCGCCTCCACTTTGTCCAGCAAACTGCCCGGGACCCGCGTGCCGTTGGCCGCAGGGCTGAGCAAACGCAAATCGCCCTGGGCAAAACCGGCCAGGTCGAAGCCGCCGAAATCGTCCACCAATACGGCTTGCAGGTCAGCGCCCAATACGGTTTCCACCGCCAGCTCCCACCCCGCCTCGACTTTCAAACCTTCGGCCAGGCGCGGGCGCTCGGCCAAGTGCTGGTCGCGTAGCCACTCGGCCGTGCCCGTGCCGGGGTCCAGCGCGGCTTGCTGCAAGGCTTCAAGGGACGCCAAGCGGCCGTTGAGCCGCTGCAAATCACCCTGGGCCTGCTGCTGCGCCTGGGTCGCCTGTTGCAGTTGCTGACGCAATTGCTCCAGGCGCTCCACTTGTTGTTCTTCGCTGGCTTCCAGCTCTTCCAGCGTCATTTCGCTTTCGGCCAGTTGCTCGCTCAGTTCCATGATCGCCGCGTCTTCCGGGTCGGCGGCGAGCAATACGCGCTCTTCCTGCAGACGCCGCTGGCGCTCGGCCAGACGCTCCATGCTGGTTTCCAGCTGCTGAATGCGCGACTGCTGCACTTCAGCCTGACGGCGCGGCTCGGCGGATTGCAGGTTGAACGTGTCCCACTGCTCCTGCCAGCCGTGCATGGTGGTTTCGGATTCTTCCAGCGCCGCGGCGGCTTCTTCGGCGGCGGCGCTGGTGACTTCCTGCTCGGGGGTGAGCATGTCCAGTTCTTCGCCGAGGGTCAGCAGCAGCGTGCGGTCGTGGCCCAAGTGCGATTCGGTTTCCAGGCGCGCGCGTTCGGCTTCTTTCAAATCGTCCTGCAACTGGCGCAGGCGCTGCTGGCCGTGCTGGATGCTCTGCTCGACCCGGGCAATATCGCCGCCCACCGAATAGAAACGCCCCTGCACCAGATTGAAGCGTTCGGACAAGTCATGGTGCCCGTCGCGCAGGCGCTCGATGCTGGCATCGGCATTGCGCTGCTCGGCCACCAGCGCTTCAAAGCTGATTTCCTGGGTGCCGATGATCGCTTCGCGCTGGCCCACCTGATCGTTCAGCGCCTGCCAGCGCAGGGCTGACAATTGCGCCTTGAGCTGGCGCTCTTCGCCTTTGTATTCCTGATACTTCTCGGCGGCCTGGGCCTGGCGGTGCAGGCGCTCGAGTTGACGCTCCAGCTCTTCACGCAGGTCGGTCAGGCGGGCGAGGTTTTCATGGGTGCGGCGAATACGGTTTTCGGTCTCGCGGCGGCGCTCCTTGTACTTGGAGATGCCGGCCGCTTCTTCGATAAAGTTACGCAGGTCTTCGGGCTTGGCTTCGATCAGCTTGGAGATCATGCCCTGCTCGATGATCGAGTAGCTGCGCGGGCCCAGGCCGGTGCCGAGGAAGATATCAGTGATGTCGCGGCGACGGCACTTGGTGCCGTTGAGGAAGTAGCTGTTCTGGCTGTCGCGCGTCACTTTGCGGCGAATGGAGATTTCCGCGTAGGCCGCGTATTCGCCGACCAGGGTGCCGTCGGAGTTGTCGAACACCAGCTCGATACTGGCCTGGCTCACCGGCTTGCGGCTGGTGGAGCCGTTGAAGATGACGTCGGTCATCGACTCGCCACGCAGGTTTTTTGCCGAGCTCTCGCCCATCACCCAACGGACGGCGTCGATGATGTTCGACTTGCCGCAACCATTGGGCCCGACCACCGCCGCCATGTTACTGGGGAAGTTCACCGTGGTCGGGTCGACGAAGGATTTGAACCCCGCCAGTTTGATGCACTTGAGCCGCACGCTTAGGCGTCCGCCAACGCGGCGATCACCAGCGAGCAGCTGCGCTGGCCATAGGCCGACAGCACCTCGCGAATCTGCGGCAGGTCACGGGCCAGCACGGCGGCGAGCAATTGCTCGAACAGTGCCAGGTACTCGCTCATGGACGCCTTGCGTTGATCCAGCGCCAGGTAATAGGCGCGGTTCATCGCCGGCTGCAGGTTCTCGACGGTTTCCTGCAAATACGGGTTATTCGCGAAAGGGTAAGCGGCGCGCATCACGTTGAAGCTTTCTTCAACGAAGGCGCGGATATCCTGGCGCTCAAAACTCGCCACCAGGCGCTGCTGGATCTGCACGAACGGCGCCATGTCAGCCTGAACCTGCCAGCCCTCGGCCACCGCATTGCCCAACAGGATGTACAGCTCGCCCATCAGCGTGCACAGGCTCTGTACCTTGTGCGCGGTGAGTTCGGTGACGTGGGCGCCACGGCGCGGCAGGATCGCGATCAAATGGCGGCGTTCGAGGATCAGCAAGGCTTCGCGCACGGAACCACGGCTGACATTGAGTGCCAGCGTGACTTTCTGCTCCTGGATCCGCTCCCCAGGCTTGAGATCGCCGCGAATGATACGTTCGGCGAGGTGGTGAGCGATTTGCTCGGCGAGGCTGTCCGGCGCCTTGAACGTCATGTTTACCCTTCAAAATCTGCTATCGGTACAAGCGCGGCAGTGTAGCGCATTGGCCCGCTGATGGCGCTACGCCCACCGTGGCGAATTTGGCATGAAATAAGCAGCGCTGAAACCCCAGAAGCCCCCAAAAACGCCGGTTTCAGAAGACTGGACCATAATTGAATAGGTTGCGACTGCAATTTCTTGACCTTCTGGTCAGAAAATCATTGACCGAAAAGTCAGACATGACTAGATTCGGCGCAAAGCGGTTAACAACAATAATGAGTCTGCGAGGCCTTCCGTGATCCAGTTTTTACTTAACCAGGAACTCCGTAGCGAGCACGCCCTGGACCCCAATCTGACCGTGCTCAACTATTTGCGCGAGCATTTGGGCAAATCCGGTACCAAGGAAGGCTGCGCCAGCGGCGATTGCGGTGCGTGCACCGTGGTGGTCGGCGAACTGCACGCTGACGAACAGGGCGCGGAGCAGATTCGTTATCGCAGCCTCAATTCCTGCCTGACCTTTGTCTCGTCGTTGCACGGCAAACAACTGATCAGCGTCGAAGACCTCAAGCACCAAGGCCAATTGCACAGCGTGCAACAGGCCATGGTCGAGTGCCACGGCTCGCAATGCGGCTTCTGCACCCCAGGCTTTGTGATGTCGTTGTTTGCCCTGCAAAAGAACAGCGACGCCCCCGACAGCCAGAAAGCCCACGAAGCCCTGGCCGGCAACCTGTGCCGTTGCACCGGTTATCGCCCGATCCTGGCCGCCGCCGAACAGGCGTGCTGCAACAAGCCGGTGGATCAGTTTGACAGCCGCCAAGCCGAGACCATCGCCCGTCTCAAAGCCATCGCGCCGACCCAAACCGGTGAACTCAACAGTGGCGACAAACGCTGCCTGGTGCCGCTCACTGTCGCCGACTTGGCCGACCTCTACGACGCCTATCCGCAAGCCCGCCTGCTGGCCGGCGGCACCGACCTGGCGCTGGAAGTCACGCAGTTTCACCGCACCCTGCCGGTGATGATCTACGTCGGCAATATTGAAGAAATGAAGCGCGTCGAAAACTTCGACGACCACCTCGAAATCGGCGCCGCCACTGCCCTGTCCGACTGCTACACCGCGCTGCACCACGAATACCCGGACTTCGGCGAACTGCTGCACCGCTTTGCTTCCCTGCAGATCCGCAACCAGGGCACCCTCGGCGGCAATATCGGCAATGCCTCGCCGATTGGCGATTCACCGCCGCTGCTGATCGCCCTGGGTGCACAGATCGTGCTGTGCAAGGGCGACGTACGCCGCACGCTGGCCTTGGAAGACTACTTCATCGATTACCGCGTCACCGCGCGCCAGGACAGCGAGTTCATCGAAAAAATCATCGTGCCCAAAGGCCACACACTGTTCCGTGCCTACAAGGTGTCCAAGCGCCTGGACGATGATATTTCTGCGGTGTGCGCCGCCTTCAACCTGAAGATTGAAAACGGTGTAATCCGCGAAGCCCGCGTCGCGTTCGGCGGCATGGCTGCCACGCCCAAACGCGCGAAAAACTGCGAGGCCGTGTTGGTCGGTGCGACTTGGAATTCTGCCACCGTGGAGAAAGCCTGCACCGCCCTGGCCGAAGATTTCACGCCGCTGTCAGACTTCCGCGCCAGCAAGGAATACCGCCTGCTCAGCGCGCAGAACCTGCTGCGCAAATACTTCATCGAACTGCAAACGCCGCACATCGAGACTCGGGTGACCGCTTATGTCTAACCATCACGCCGTCGTTAAAACCCAGGCTGAACTGGCCGAGCTGTTCTCCCAGGACCTGACCTCCGGAGTCGGCCGCAGCGTCAAGCATGACAGCGCCGCCAAGCACGTTTCCGGCGAAGCGCAGTACATCGATGACCGCCTGGAATTCCCTAATCAGCTGCATCTGTATGCGCGCATGTCTGACCGCGCCCACGCAAAAATCCTCAGCATCGACACCGCGCCCTGCTACGCCTTTGAAGGCGTGCGCATCGTCATCACCCACGAAGACGTGCCCGGCCTGAAAGACATCGGCCCGTTGATGCCCGGCGACCCGTTGCTGGCGATCGACACCGTGCAGTTTGTTGGCCAGGTGGTGCTCGCGGTGGCCGCCCGCGACCTGGAAACTGCACGCAAGGCCGCCATGGCCGCCGTGATCGAATACGAAGACCTGGAGCCGGTGCTGGACGTGGTCGAGGCCTTCCGCAAAAAGCATTTTGTGCTCGACAGCCACACTCACCAGCGCGGTGATTCAGTGGGCGCGCTGGCGACCGCCAAAAACCGCATCCAGGGCACGTTGCACATTGGCGGCCAGGAACACTTCTACCTGGAAACCCAGATTTCTTCGGTGATGCCCACCGAAGACGGCGGCATGATCGTCTACTGCTCCACGCAAAACCCCACCGAAGTGCAGAAGCTGGTGGCCGAAGTGCTCGACGTGTCGATGAACAAAATCGTCGTCGACATGCGCCGCATGGGCGGTGGTTTCGGTGGCAAGGAAACCCAGGCCGCCAGCCCCGCGTGCCTGTGCGCGGTGGTGGCGCGCTTGACCGGCCAGCCGACCAAGATGCGCCTGCCGCGCGTCGAAGACATGCTGATGACCGGCAAGCGTCACCCCTTCTATATCGAATACGACGTAGGCTTTGACGACAGCGGCCGCCTGCACGGGATTAACCTGGAACTGGCAGGTAACTGTGGTTGCTCGCCAGACTTGTCCAACTCGATTGTCGACCGTGCGATGTTCCACGCTGACAACTCGTATTACCTGGGCGACGCCACGGTCAACGGCCACCGCTGCAAGACCAACACCGCGTCCAACACCGCGTATCGCGGCTTCGGCGGCCCGCAAGGCATGGTCGCCATCGAGGAGGTGATGGACGCCATTGCGCGCCACCTGGCCCTCGATCCGCTGGCCGTGCGCAAGGTCAATTACTACGGCAAGACCGAACGCAACGTCACCCACTACTACCAGACCGTCGAGCACAACATGCTCGAAGAAATGACCGCCGAGCTTGAGGCCAGCAGCCAGTACGCCGAGCGCCGCGAAGCGATCCGACTGTACAACGCCCACAGCCCGATCCTGAAAAAAGGCCTGGCGCTGACCCCGGTCAAATTCGGTATTTCGTTCACCGCCAGCTTCCTCAACCAGGCCGGTGCGCTGATCCACATTTACACCGACGGCAGCATCCACCTGAACCATGGCGGCACCGAGATGGGCCAGGGGTTGAACACCAAGGTCGCGCAGGTAGTGGCGGAAATATTCCAGGTGGAAATCGACCGTGTGCAGATCACCGCCACCAACACCGACAAGGTGCCCAACACCTCGCCGACCGCTGCCTCCAGCGGTGCCGACCTGAACGGCAAAGCCGCACAGAACGCCGCCGAAATCATCAAGCAGCGCCTGGTGGAGTTTGCCGCGCGCAAGTACGACGTCAGCGAAGCAGACGTGGAATTCCACAATGGCCATGTGCGTGTACGCGAGCAGATCCTGACCTTTGAGGCGTTGATCCAGCAGGCGTATTTTGCCCAGGTGTCACTGTCGAGCACCGGCTTCTACAAGACCCCGAAAATCTTCTACGACCGCAGCCAGTCCCGCGGTCGGCCGTTCTACTACTTCGCCTTCGGCGCGGCCTGCTGCGAAGTGATCGTCGACACCCTGACCGGCGAGTACAAGATGCTGCGCACCGACATTCTTCACGACGTCGGCGCCTCGCTGAACCCGGCCATCGACATCGGCCAGGTTGAAGGCGGGTTTATCCAGGGCATGGGCTGGTTGACCATGGAAGAACTGGTGTGGAACAACAAGGGCAAGCTGATGACCAACGGCCCGGCCAGCTACAAGATCCCGGCCGTGGCGGACATGCCGCTGGACCTGCGCGTGAAGCTGGTGGAAAACCGCAAGAACCCGGAAGACACGGTGTTCCATTCCAAGGCCGTGGGCGAGCCGCCGTTCATGCTCGGGATTGCTTCCTGGTGTGCGATCAAGGATGCGGTGGCGAGCCTCGGCGACTATCGCCATCAGCCGAAAATTGATGCGCCGGCAACGCCGGAGCGGGTGTTGTGGGGCTGTGAGCAGATGCGGCAGTTGCAGGCGGCGAAAGCTGTTGAGCCTGAAACCGAGATGGCTTCGCTTTAGGACCGAAGTGCTGCTATCGCGGGCAAGCCCGGCTCCCACATTTTGATCTGTGAACCCGGTCAAATGTGGGAGCTGGCTTGCCTGCGAAGCGGCCGGACAGACAACAGAGATGTTGAGGTGACTATGAACTATTGGATCAGCGCCCTCGCCGACCTGCAAAACCGCGGTGAACCCTGCGTGCTCGTGACCATCATCGAAGAGCTCGGCTCCACGCCGCGCAATGCCGGTTCGAAGATGGTCATCAGCGCCGCGCAGACCTTCGACACCATCGGCGGCGGGCACCTGGAATACAAGGCGATGCAGATCGCCCGCGACATGCTCGTGCGTGGCCAGCAGAACACGCACCTGGAGCGCTTCAGCCTCGGCGCCAGCCTCGGCCAATGCTGCGGTGGCGTGACCGTGCTGCTGTTCGAGCCGATGGGCCAGGTGCAGGCGCAGATCGCCGTATTTGGCGCAGGCCATGTCGGCCGCGCGCTGGTGCCGTTGCTGGCGAGCCTGCCGTGCCGGGTGCGCTGGATCGATTCCCGCGACCAGGAGTTTCCGGAACACATCCCTCAGGGCGTGCGTAAAATCGTCAGCGAAGAGCCGGTCGACGAAATTGCCGACCTGCCGGTGGGCAGTTATTGCATCGTCATGACCCACAACCACGCGCTGGATTTGGAACTGACCGCCGCCCTGCTCAAGCGCAATGACTTCACCTACTTCGGCCTGATCGGTTCGAAAACCAAGCGGGTCAAATTTGAACACCGCCTGCGCGACCGTGGTTTTGACACCGCGCAACTGCAACGCATGCGCTGCCCCATGGGCCTCACCGAGGTGAAGGGCAAACTGCCGGTGGAGATCGCCATCTCCATCGCCGGCGAAATCATCGCCACCTATAACGCGAATTTCGGCCAGCACACCGCGGGCGCCGAACCCATTGCCAAACTGCTGCCGGCGTCGCGCCGCAGCCAAGCTGCAACTTCTTTTGCCAAGAATTGAGACGACCATGCCTTTAACTCGCAAAGCCTACCGTGCCGCCCTCCTGCACAGCATCGCCGACCCCGCCGAAGTGGGCATCGAAGCCTCTTATGAATATTTCGAAGACGGCCTGCTGGTGATCGAAAATGGTCAGATCAGCGCTGTCGGCCATGCCGGCGACCTGCTGCCGACGCTGCCGGCCGACATTGAAATCACCCATTATCAGGACGCGCTGATCACGCCCGGCCTGATCGACACCCATATCCACCTGCCGCAAACCGGCATGGTCGGCGCCTATGGCGAGCAGTTGCTGGATTGGCTCAACACCTACACCTTCCCGTGCGAAAGCCAGTTCGCCGACAAGGCTCACGCCGAGGAAGTCGCCGACATCTTCATCAAGGAACTGCTGCGCAACGGCACCACCACTGCGTTGGTGTTTGGCAGTGTGCATCCGCAGTCGGTGAACTCATTCTTCGAAGCCGCCGAGAAGCTCGACCTGCGCATGATCGCCGGCAAGGTGATGATGGACCGCAACGCGCCGGACTACCTGACCGACACCGCCGAATCCGGCTACCAGGAAAGTAAGGCGCTGATCGAACGCTGGCACGGCAAGGGCCGTTTGCACTATGCGGTCACGCCACGTTTCGCCCCCACCAGCACACCGGAACAACTGGCGCTGGCCGGGCAACTGCTAGGCGAATACCCGGACCTCTACATGCAGACTCACATCAGTGAGAACAAGCAGGAAGTCGAGTGGGTGAAGGACCTGTTCCCTGAGCGAAAAGGCTACCTGGACGTGTACGACCACTACAAACTGCTGGGCGAACGCTCGGTGTTTGCCCACGGCGTACACCTGTGCGACGACGAGTGCGCACGCTTGGCTGAGACAGGTTCGGCGGTGGCTTTCTGCCCGACCTCGAACTTCTTCCTCGGCAGCGGTTTGTTCAACCTGCCGATGGCCGAAAAGCATAAGTTGAATGTGGGTTTGGGTACCGACGTGGGCGGCGGCACCAGCTTCTCGCTGCTGCAAACCCTCAACGAAGCCTACAAGGTCATGCAGTTGCAGGGCGCGCGGTTGAGCCCGTTCAAGTCGCTGTACCTGGCCACTCTGGGCGGTGCGCGAGCGCTACGCCTGGAAGACAAGATCGGCACGTTGCAGCCGGGCACCGATGCAGACTTTTTGGTCCTGGACTACAACGCCACGCCGCTGCTCAGCTATCGCTTGAAGCAGGCCAATAACATTGCCGAGACGTTGTTTGTGCTGATGACGCTGGGGGATGACCGGACGGTGTTGCAGACGTATGCGGCGGGGCAGTTGGTGCACCAACGCTGATCTGAGCCACAGTACAAAACCAAATGTGGGAGCCGGCTTGTGTGTGCGAGCTGGCTTTTGTGGGAGCTGGCTTGCCTGCGATAGCATCAC
>NZ_JBARTQ010000664.1:0-4655 GCF_049645325.1 Pseudomonas sp.
CGCTTTCGCGAGCAAGCCCGCTCCCACATTTGATCTTTATCCTTTTAGAGAGAGGGTTTCAGGCGACCATCAGTGATGAACGCGCTCAGCGCCAACACATCCACCGAGCCCGAGCGGTCCTGATCCAGATGCGCCACCTGGCTGCGCACCGCCGCGTGGACCTGTTGAGCGCCCTGCCCCAATCGCAGCTCACCGCGCAGGTCCACCGCCTGCGCGGCCACGATCAGTTCAATACTGGCCAACCACAACACCCGCTCGGTCAACCGGCGGGTTTTGTCGACCACCGCCAGCGCCTGCCCGGCGTAGTCTTCCACCCTGTCCGCGACCGGCACGCTGACCGCCGGCAACGGGTTGGCCAAGTGCCCGATCTCCGCGACGAGTGCCGAGCTGGTGCGCTGCAAGGCGGCCATGCCCACATGCCCCGGCTGCGTGATCAAAAAGCGCGGCAAGTCGCTGGACCCAGGCGAGAGCAATTTGGCAATGCGCTCGGCGCTGCACGCGGCAACTCGACTCAAGGCCAGGCCCACGCCTTCGGCCGCCAGCGCCAGGTGCGTGCTGTCGAAATTCGCCGTCGCCAAAACCAGCGCGTCTTCGCTGATCAACGCCGGGTTATCCGCGCCGCTGCGCAGCTCCAGCTCGACCACTTCATGCAACTGCTGCAACGCCTGCTGCGCCGCGCCCTGCACAACGGTGGCGCAGCGAAAGCTCAACGGGTCTTGCAGGCGGCGTGGGCTGTCCGCCAGCGCGCCGCCTTCCAGCAAGCGTAACAACGCCGCCGATTGCTCGGTTTGCCCAGGCGCCGGGCGCAGGCGTGACGCCCACGGCTGGAACGGGCTGAGGTTGGCCCGGTAGCCTTCGCACGATAACGCCAACGCCGACAGCAAGGCGCCCAAGGCCTGTTGCGCCTCGGCCACCAACAACGCGCCGAGGCCGACACTTGCGGCGTTGGCCGAGACCAGCGCCAGCCCATCCTTGCCGACCAATGGCACCGACAACGCCAGGCTCAGGTGCGCCAACGGTGCCAGATCGCTTTCGCCCAAGGAGCCCAGCAGCGGCACCTCAGGCTCGACGCCGCTATTGAGCAACGCCAGCAAGGCCTGCGCCGCCCTCGGCGAAATGCCTGATCGGCCTTGGGCCAGCCCGGCCAGGCGCGCGGCCGTGATCGCGCGCAGTTCCTGGCGATTGGCCAAGCGCCCCACGCCCACCGCACGCCCCAGCGCAATGCTCGCCTGTAGCGGCGACACGGGCGTATCCACCGCCGCGCCGAGGCCGGTGTTGACGCCATAAATCGGCGTGCCTTCAGCCACCAGCTTGAGCAGCAACCGGTGGCCTTCGTCGATGCGCTGGCGCGCCTGGGCAGTAAAATCCGCCGGGGCGTCTTGCCGGGCAATCGCGAGCAAATTCGCGAGTGTCAGGCCTTGGGGGTCGAGGTCAATCATGCCCAGCGCAGCCGTTGGCCGATGCCCAGGCGCTTGGCTTTTTCCAGCAACGCATGGCCCAGGGCGATATCGCTGAGGCTCAGGCCGCGGTGCCAGAACAGGATGGTTTCTTCAGGGTTCTCGCGGCCGCTTTTCAAGCCGGCAACGATTTGCCCGAGCTCGGCGTGCAAGGTCTCGGCGCTGAGTTTCCCGGCGTCGACATGCGCGCGCAGCGCCCCAAACAGGCCGCCCTTGCACTGGCCCCAATCGTCGACCACTCGTTTGCTCATGATGTCGGTGAGGGACAATTCCACCGCGCTCATGGTGCCGTAGGGCACCACAAAGGCGCCGGGTTTGATCCACTCGGTGCGCAACAAGGGCTCGGGCTGATCCAGGCGCGAGGCCTCGACCACGATGTCGGCGCCGCGCACGGTGCTTTCCCAATCGTCGGTGACAATCACCGGCTTGCCGAGGTCGCGGCGCAGGCGTTCGGCGAAGGCTTCGCGGCTTTCGCTGCGGCGCGAATGCACGCGGATTTCCTCGAAGTCGAACAGGTGGTCGAGCAGGCGTACGTTCCAGTACGCCGTGCCGCGTGCGCCGATGTGCGCCAGCACTTTGCTGTCGGGCCGGGCCAGGTATTTGGCGCCGATGGCAGTGACCGCGCCGGTGCGCATATCGGTGATCGCCGAGGCGTCGAGAATCGCCTTGGGAATGCCGGTGGCCGGGTCCAGCAGGTTGAGGATCGCCAGTTCCGAGGGCAGGCCCTTGCGGTAGTTATCGACAAAATCCCCCACCACCTTGACCCCGGCGTAGCCGATATCGCCGCCGAGCACGCCGCGCAAAACGTTGAAATGACCGTTGATATCGCCGCCGGGAATCAGGTGGGTGCGCGGCTCGATCACCGCCTCGCCACGCCCCTGGATGCGCAGGCTGGCTTCGATGGCGGTGAGGATTTCGTCGTTGGTGAGGCCCAGTTCTTCGATGTCCAGGCCGTTGAGAAAGTCGATGTAGATCGGTTGCATGGTCTGCTCACTGATTGAAGTCGGATGGGGTTGTGTGGCGATAGAACCTGTTCACCACAGGAAGCCCGCTCATCGCCGATACCTTATGGGGCCTTGAACACCGCCTGCTGCACATCGACCTTTTTCGGGATCAGGCCATTGGCAAAAAACAGGTCGGCGGTGCGTTGCTGGTTGGCGATGTCGACCGCTTCCAGCGGCCGAATCGGCGCGGGCGAGCGGTGTTCGAAGTAGCTTTTGACCACCGCCGGTTGCAGGCCCAGGGTTTTGGCCATCAGCGCGATGCTTTCTTCAGGCTGGTCGAGGGACAGGCGCTGCGCCTTGGCCAGGGTCTTGATGATCACGGCAATGGCCTGCGGGTGCTGTTTGGCAAACGGGCTGTTGACCACGAAGAAACTCCCGGCCGGGTTGAGGCCCTGGCCATCGCCCAATACACGCGCGGAACCATCGACCACGGCGGCGGAGTAGTACGGGTCCCAGACCACCCAAGCGTCGACCTTGCCTTGTTCAAACGCGGCGCGACCGTCGGATGGCGACAGGTACACCACGTTCACGTCCTTCCATTGCAAACCGGCGCGCAGCAGGCTTTTGAGAAACAGGTTGTGCGCGCTGGACCCCTTGAGCAGCGCCACACGCTTGCCCTTCAGCTCGGCCACGCTCTGAATCGCGCTGCTTTTGGGCACCAGTACCGCTTCGGTTTTGCCGTCGTTGGGCTCGACGGCGAAGTACTGCAAATCGATACCGGCCGCCTGGGCGAAGATCGGCGGGATGTCGCCGATATTGCCGATGTCCAGGCTGCCGCCGTTCAACGCTTCGATCAGCGGCGGGCCGCCGAGAAATTCGATCCACTGCACCTGGGTGCCAGGCAACGCCTCTTCGAAGAGTTTGTGCTCACGGGCGAGCACCATGCTCACCGAGCTTTTCTGGTAGCCAATGCGCAATACAGAAGGTTCGGCCGCCGACACGGCCCCCGACAACAACACTGACGCCAGGATTGCACTGAAAAACTTCACCATCACCATCACCTCTGATCGTTCCCACGCTCTGCGTGGGAAGCCTGCCGGGACGCTTCGCGTCCTGCTTTAACGTCGTGACGCGGAGCATCACAGGATGCATTCCCACGCGGAGCGCGGGAACGATCAGTTACAGGGACGCCTTGACCTTGGCCGCCACGTCCGCCGGCACCCATTGTTGCCAGACCTGCGGTTGCTCTTTGAGGAACGCCAGCGCGACGTGGCGCGGCTGCTCACGCTTCTCGCTCATCTGCGCGAGGATGCTGTTGAGCAGGTCGATCGGCAGGTCGACTTTTTCAAAAAAGTTCACCAACTGCGGGTACTGCGCCTTGAACGGCGCCGACACGCCAATTGCCAGGTGCGCCGCCATCGAGCGGGTGCCGATAGGGTGCGGGTTGTTGGCGTCGGCCAGGGTTTTCCAGGCCTCGGCGTTGAAGGGCGGCTCATCCAGCTTGACCAGCTTGAAACGGCCAAGCAGCGGCGTCGGCGACCAGTAGTAGAACAACACCGGTTTGCCACGGCGGATCGACGACGCCACTTCGGCATCCAGCGCCGCGCCGGAGCCGGTGCGGAAGTTGACGAAGGTGTCGGTCAAGCCATAAGCCTTGAGTTTCTGGCTGTTGACGATTTCCGAGGTCCAGCCGGTGGGGCTGTTGAGGAAGCGGCCTTTGGTCGGGTCTTCGGGGTCGCGGAACACGTCTTTGTAGCGCGCCAGGTCAGCCACCGATTTCAGCTCCGGCGCCAGCGGCTTGATGCCGCGTTCGGCGTCGCCCTTGATCACGTATTCGGGCACCCACCAGCCTTCGGTGGCACCTTTGACCGTGTCGCCCAAGCCGAAGACTTTGCCTTCGCTTTCAGCCTTGACCCACGCCGGGCTGCGCCCGGCCCATTCTTCGCCGATCACCTGGATATCGTCCTTGGCCAGGGCCGCTTCCAGGCTCACAGTGCTGCCGGGCAAGGTGTCGGTGGGCAGGCCGTAGCCTTTCTCGACGATCAGGCGCAGCACTTCGGTGATCAGGCTGCCGCTTTCCCAGGTGATGTCGCCGAAGTGGATCGGCTTCACCGCTTCGGCAGCCGGCGCGGGCTGGGCCAGGACGGTCAGGGCCAGGAGCGAGCCACCGAGCAGGTTTTTTAGTGTTCTCATGAGTAGCCTCTTGGAGATTCGGTTCACAACACATTCAACGTGGGCACGATCAATGTGGGAG
>NZ_JBARTQ010000665.1:0-4068 GCF_049645325.1 Pseudomonas sp.
GTAGTGGAAAGAGGCCGCAGCGATCATGAGCCTGATCCACGTTTGCGCGGCTGGGTGGGCAGATGGACGCGCACGCATGGATCAGTCCAATTAGCTATACCACAAGCTCTACGTAGCTCGACTCCCCACCCCCAGTTGCGCCCGACAACCAACCCCATACGAAGCTCAAGGTAGTACGTCCCGCGCGGTCAATACCTACCGTACCGCGAGACCAGCCGGCAAGAATCTCACCCTCCACAGTTATGCAATGATAAAGAAGCTCGATGGTATCGGCGCCTGTCACACGTCCGACTTGATTACCCATACGGATGCGGCCGCCTTGGTAGGTGCCCCAAATGGCGTCATTCTCGACAGAGTAATGAAATATGGTACCTGCGCCGGATAGCCCTTGGGTGTTACCCGCAACCGTGAATCGGCGATTATTCATACGCTCGTTGACTTGAGAACAGTTCGTTTCCATGAATGTCGTGTCCTTTCGTTGAGATATTCAATTCCATCTTTCACCTGGTCTTAAGCTTTTTGTTCGCGACTGACCCGGGTGCGGAGTCAGATAAGCAGACAAGGGGTCAGACCACCCTTCCCCTGTCACTCAAATTGAGTGAAAAACTCACCTGAAACAACACTGTCAAGAAACGCCTTCTGCTCCGCAGTCACGTGGCTCCGCTGGCTAAAGCCATGCTCATCCGGCGGCGCCAACCACCGCACCTGTCGATCCTTGGCTACCGCCGCGAGCGCGGCTTTTTCTTCTTCAGTCATGGCGTTCACATATTCGCCCAAGGATGATAGCCAGCGCACCGAAAAATCCAGTTCCAGATAGTCCTCCTCGGTAAACATCAGGTGCCAGATAAACTCGAAGGAAAGTTCTGCGAGCGCTTTCATCAACCATGTCCTTATTCCGTTAAGTTCTGTGTGGTCAGGCGCTGCCACATAGCCATCCGCCTGGCATCGGTTGTAGATACCACAGCCGGCACTTGTGGGCTCGAACTTTTCTGCAGGCAATAAAAAACCCCGTAGACGTTAATCTACGGGGTTTTTAAGAGTGGAGGCCGAGGTCGGAATCGAACCGGCGTAGGCGGATTTGCAATCCGTTAACGATCTACCATTTCATTGGTCAAAACAGCTAAACCTGCCGAATTCATTGGTCTTCGCCTGATAACGCTTCATCAGCATGTATGGCTATTTGGGACACCCGCTGTCCCAGGATTGTCCCGCGACTTGGCATCCACTTCTCCTGGCGATCCGCAGACCTAGCACCTAGCCAACATCCGCTGCAGTTCGTCGCCTAAAATCGCACATGCGCCTCACCTCGATTACTGTACGCACATACAGTATTAGGGCGCGTTACCATGAGTATTGATCTAGACACCGAGGATTGGCTTGGATGCCCCACTCCTCTCGAAATGTACAAACATCATTGCGCCATCCTGGAGGATGAGATCGCCGAACTGGACTTTAGGCTGAAAAAGGCCAAGCAGAACATTTCCGGCTTGATCCAGATGAACGACGTATTGGCAACCGCCAAGGCCGTGGCGGAGGCTGCACTCAGGCAAGCCCTTGAGCGCATGTCAGCAATGAGCAATGAGGCACCGGACAATGCGAGCTTTCGACCCATCGACCTGATTACCGAGCAGCGTGACCTCCTGCACAGAGAGAATCAGCGGCTACTGCTGGAGCTGAGCGTGCTCAGGGGACCACAGCTCTGACAGACTGGTAGCTACGTTCACAAGTAAGGCCGGCTATTCGGGCGCGGTCATAAGCTGCCGCCAGTTCTCCCGCTCTTTTGTCAGCCCGCTGGAGCAGGTCGGAGAGCACCATGGCGGCGCGGGTGGCTGACGCGCCTCGCTGGGCAGTTCCGGGATCGCCGCAGGCAGTGGCGGCGAACTTACCGGCTTCGATGTGCAGGCTGTCACCAGCAGCATCAGCAGTGCCGGCATCAACAGCTGCAGCTTTGTTTTGTTCTCGCGCATCGCTTGCTTCCTTATTCACTGCCGTCTGCCGGCGCTGTTCTTCTTCTCGGGCCACGCGCCCAGCCTCGCTTAAGGCAAGCGCCTGGGCCTCGCCAATTACCGCCAGTTTCTTACCGAAGCGCCAGTCTTGAGCCAGCCAAGTAGCGCCGGCGGCGCCAGCCATCAGCACCAGGATCAGCAACACCAGCCCACCCAGCTTCTGCACCGGCGTCATGCCAGCACCTTCAGCGCCCTGTCGTACAGCGCCTGGCGATCTTCCTGGCCGGTGAGCCCGCCATTGATGCGCCGGGTGATCTTCGCGAAGTCCTTTTGGTCTGCCAGGGTGTTCAACCCCCGCGTCGACCAGAACCACGCGGCCGACATCGCTGCGTGCTGCGGCTGCTCCAGCAGTTCAGGCTTGTTGATCAGGTCCAAGCCCAACGCCTCACCGCACGCCGCGTTGTTCGCCCGGCCGGTGATCTGGATCAGGCCACGGCCACGGTACTTGGAGCCGTCACCCTTCACGGTGTTGCCAAGATCGGCGCGGCCCTCGTAACCAGACTGCTGCGTCGTCGGTCCCCAGATCTCGCGAACCCACCGCAGCTGTCCAGACTCATGGCCGACCTGGGCGATGAATGCGGCAACCCGCGGCGTGCCGACAATGGCGTACCGGTTCATTGCCGTGTTCAGGGCAGAAACGAAAACGCCGGCATTGCGGCCGGCGTTCGGGAGGATCTGCAGCAATTGCTGCTCAGTGATCGGCATGCTTTTCTCCAGGCGAAAAAAAACCGCACAAGGCGGCATCGGTGTTCCAGCAGGAATTAGGCTCAGGCCTGAACATCCTCATCGGGGGCCACGACCTCTTCAGCCGGCGGTTGAGGTAGCGGCGGCATTGCTACAGGCGGCGAATCAGGCACCAGGATATGAAGCGTGATCATGTGCTTCAGGTCATACGGCTGGCCGTCCTTGGTGACAGTCACAGTCAGCAGTCCATCCGCAAAATCAGTTTCAATATCCGCCCGAGCGTCAACTTGGTTCACGGTGTAACCCCAGCCCTCGTCTACCGGTGGAAACGGCACCATGCCCAGGCAGCCGGTGATGCGATAAACGCCGATCGATGCGCGCAATGACGCTACGGTGCCCGCGCCATTGGTCACGAAGTCGTAGGTTGCACCAGTTGCGCCGAGAACGTTGATTGCTGCTCTTGCCATGGTCAGATCGCCTTCAGGGTGCCGTCAGCGGCACGGGTGGTATTGCCGGTGTGGTAGACCTCTCGCATCACGGCGGTCGAGTAGCTGCCGGATCGGAAAAACATTTTTCCACTGAAAGACATCAGTATCTGTGCGCCGTAAGCTCCATCGGGCCAGGCTGAGTTGATGATCGTTCCCGATTGACCCGCCTCTGGATAACCCGTCGTCGTGTTATTCCATATTTGAAACGAGTTACCCCAGGTGTTGATCGTACTTGCGATGGGTGAAGCACGATCACCCGAGAGCATTACGCTGCCGGCGGCTGACCCGGCGGCAAGTGTTGAGGCGGTACCAAGACCCAGGCCTGCACGAGCATCTGCTTGCGTTTTTCCACCGGTACCGCCTTGAGTGATGCTCAGCGCGGTAGTCAGACCTGAGAGGCTGGTGATATCGCTGTTTGCGCCGCCTTCTGCCGTAACAATCCATGGCTGCCATTCGCCGAGAAAAACGCGATTGATTTTTTTGCCATTGCCCGCATATGTAAAATGCTGCGAGCACAGTCCGGGGTAGTGACCTGACGCCGTTTTTAGGTATCCCGTAAACGAGCCAAATCCTTTAATAACAAACTCCCCAATCAACTCACCAGCGGTTCTGTAGTCATCTGGGTTAAGCCCATCGCCAGCGTAAATCGCATTATCCTTACACCCGAGCCCACCGTATCCAACAGTCAAAGCTCTCCCTAGCGTCGGATCGGTACGACTAACTACAAGGTCCGCGGTTAAAGCAGTGCCGACACTTGATCGCCCGGTACCGCCCTTTGATATCGGAAGCACGTCGTAGTTGCCGGTCGTGCCCAGCGCGGCAAGCTTCTGCCCGAACTGATTGTTCAGGTTATTGAAGGCGTCCGACAGCATTTTGTCGTAGCCCTGCAC
>NZ_JBARTQ010000666.1:0-17649 GCF_049645325.1 Pseudomonas sp.
TATGCACACGCATTTCACGCAGCTTTCACAGTTGGACGCCTAGTCTCAAATCAGCTCCTAAGTGAACACCTTTTAAGCCCGCGCCCCCATCGTGGGCTTTTCTTTGTCCGCGATTTGGTGTGCGGAACGAAAGCCTATAAATGCTTTAATGCGCGCGATCTCACCCCAGCAAAGGGAATTGGCTGATGAACAGATACGTCCTCTATTCACTGCTGGCGCTCGTCGCGGGCTGCAGCACAGGGCCTTATTTGGGCCCGGAATCCACCATAGGCCAAAACGCCCTGCTCTCACCCACCTGCCCCGGCGCACACGCTGCGCTGAGCGTTGCGCCGCAGTCTGCAGAGCTCGGTTGGGTTCGCGTGCTGGTGTACGTAGCGCCGCCGGGCGAACCGAGCTGGCCGGGCAACGTGAAATCAGCCGACTCGGAACTCCGCGTGTTCGCCCGCCTGTATAAACCAAGCCTGAACAACGGCGACATAGCGCTTTGGGTCAGCGCCGCGTCGCCTGAAGTGACCGTGCAATTGGCGTCCGGGCAGACCTACCAGGTCAGTGTCGAACGGTTGAAAACCGGGTTCGACCCCAAGGAAATCCGGAGCTCCAGCAGCAAGGGCACGCCCTTTGGCAAAGGCGACATGGACGACTTCACTTTGATCTTTCCGGACATCTTCGTGAATGGCGAGAAAGTCCCCATGGCGCCTATTCACTTCAAAAAGCGTGAAGAGCGTTATGCGCCGGTGCTTAATTGTTGAGTTGAGTCCGTTCTGCCCTTCAGATCCACATCATCTCTGGCCAATGCCGATTAGATGGGCAAGATAGAGCGCAGCCCGTCAACCAAGACCCGACCAACCCTCATTCAGCGGCGGGCCGAACGCTTGCATACATGATTTTCTCCCGGCAAAAAAACTGCTCAAAGCGCAATTCAATGGGTAACCTATGCGCTCAAGGCATGGAGGCATCTATGAAGTACAAAGCAATTCTTCTCCTTACCGCTGTGCTCGGCGGGTGTTCCGCATATAGCGAGCGAGGGAGCGAGGAAGGTGGCAGCAAGAACGGAAAAAATGGTGAATCTGTTAGATGTGACGCTTCGCCACCCAACCAACCTGGGTGTTACACGCCACGACCTTCGTGGAGTTGGTGGCCGTCCGAGAAAATCCGTTTGCGATTGGGGCCTGAATCCTGATCGATAGCTTTTTGATCGCGTTGCCACAGCTTGGCGATACTCAACGTAAGACCTGCTCAAGTTCGTCTGACGTCGAAATATCGCCATTCAGATTGCAACTACCGCATCTAAAGTCTTTCAACATTTGTAAATTCCTCTTGCTGAATAGCCCTTTCTTTAGGCGATAAAAACCCGACGCAGGGCCGGGTTCGTTGACGTGAAACTCATCAGTTGTCAGGGTGTTCGCTCGCTACCGAATCGGCTGCGTCCACATCCGACATATCCTCTTCGAGCGGTGCTTCATCCTCGGGCGGCAGTGGAATCTGGTCCTCATCACGCCGCGGATCATGACCTGCCTCGTTATCCGTGCCACGCGTCACGTGCTGTTGAGAAAGGTTGCCGGGTGCATTTTTATCAATATCCATGCTGACTCTCCGTTCTTACGCTCGGGATATCCGCGCTTAAACATGGGAGGCCCGCAGGTCGCGGTGAGTGCCTGGCAATGGACGAACGGCGAAGGCATAAAGGGCAAACGATCAGGATGATTCGCTGCCTGAAAATAACGAAGAGGGTTTACAGAAATTTCGGAACTCCTGCCATGTCAGCCACTTTCCCAACCAAACCCCGGAAACGCAAAAGCCCCGCTTTCGCGGGGCTCTCGTGTAAATCTTGGCGGGAAACCAGGGGTTCGAACCCTGGAGACGCTATTAACGTTCGCCGGCTTTCAAGACTGTCGATTAACTCAATAAAAACAGCCACTTAACTCGTAATGGTTTGCGCACTTGAGCGTCCATTGCTGCATTGTGGTCATGGGCAGATAACTGATGGCCAGTGCCGCCATTTGCTTTACTCCAGGTAATAAAAAAGCCCGCCGAAGCGAGCCTTGATTAAATTGATGCAGTGCTACAAGCAGCCTTGCAGCGCGGCCAGCCTTTTATTGGCGATCCAGTTTCTGACCACCACGTAATACTTTGCCTCTGAACCTGCCGCTTTGGGCTGGATATCAACGAAGTACTGAGTGCCCTCAGTGAACACCGTGTAGCCGGCATCTCGTCCCGGCTGGAGCGTTGCCCCAGGCGTCCCGCCAAAAACAGGTTGATTTTGCCATTCGTAGTGAACGCACTTGGCCAGCGCGGCATCGGACTTTTTCGAAACCAGGACCTTGTACGGCCCTTCCTGGCGCGCCTCATTCATCGTCGGCGCCATACACCCCGCCAGCATCACCACAGCTACCGCCGCTATCAAAATCCGCATGCCGTTCCCTCGTTGGTTTGGCGGGACTGTAGCACCGAGGGCCAGATGCAAAAAACCCAGCGCGGGGCTGGGCCAGCATCAAATGTCTATGTCTCTGCACTCCACACCGCCAGTTCATAGCCATCCGGATCAATGAAGTGAAACCTTTTACCTCCAGGAAACGAGAAAACCTCCCGGCTTATCGTGGCCCCTGCGGCACTGAGTCGACACTGAGTTTCCTCAAGATTATCCCCGTAAAGAATGATCAGCGGACCACCAGGCCGAACAGGCTCTCCAGTTGTGAATCCTCCAGTCAGCCTTCCATCGCTGAATTCGGTGTAGCTGGGCCCGTAGTCTACGAAGGTCCACCCAAATGCCGCACCATAGAAAGCTTTACTGCGCGGAATATCGCTAACGTTGAACTCGATGTTGTCGATCTGATGATCAGTTCCTCTGACACCCATAATTCACTTCCCTGTTGTAAAAAATGCCTAATCATGACTCGATCCTGTCCAGGCATCCAGTGTGGATGGAATGCCAGTGATAGCGACAGGCGTTGCGCTGTAAAAGCTATTTTTTGAAAAGGTGCATCCACTTTGATCGTTGGCTCGTAGATTCAATACCCTCACTCGGAGGGCATAAGAGCCAAGGAGATACATCATGCACGCCTTTTACAAAAAAATTGCTGCTGCCGCCTGCTTCGCGATTCTCTCCGTTACTGCAACTATCAGCTTTGCTGCCGACACGGTGATGGTCGGAGGCGCAGCGATGTACCCAAGCAAAACCATCGTGGAAAACGCAGTCAACTCAAAGGACCACACGACACTCGTAGCGGCAGTCAAAGCTGCCGGCCTGGTTGATACGCTCAACAGCAAAGGCCCTTTCACCGTATTCGCACCCACAAACGAAGCCTTTGCTAAGCTGCCAGCAGGTACCGTTGATACTCTGGTCAAGCCTGAGCACAAAGCCGACCTGACTAAAATTCTTACCTACCATGTCGTACCTGGTACTCACACATCGGCACAGCTGATGGCCGACGCCAAGAAGAATGGCGGCACCGTAGTGTTGAAAACAGTTCAAGGTGAGTCGCTGAATATTAAGCTACATGACGGCAAGCTGTGGGTGGTAGATGCCAAAGGCGGTAAGGCTAGTATCAGCATCGCTGACGTGATGCAGTCCAACGGCGTGATCCACGTTGTCGACTCGGTCCTGATGCCTTAAACGCTATTCACTCCCGGCGGACACAGGGTTTGCCGGGTATTCAGCCCTGTATAGAAACTTCAGTTACTGTCACTTCGAGGAGAGGCAATCTCGTCGCCGATTCTCTAAATGTACGCAAAACCAGCTGTACGATTCCTCAGTAACGCCTCTACACCCTACGACAGTAGCCTCCTGCCCTCATGCGAGGATTTGCCCAGTCCTTCGCCTGCAAGCCCAAGGACTGGGACACACGGACAAGCGCATTACCGAGACGGTTGATCGCCGTGTAGGAGAGATCGTGAAGCCGACCCGCTAGGGGTGAATTCGGCGCAGTTGCGGAAACTGCCTGAAATGATGCCGAAACGATCAGGTGTTTTACTCAAAGCGTTGCCGGAACCCGGAAACGCAAAAGCCCCGCTTTCGCGGGGCTCTCGTGTAAATCTTGGCGGGAAACCAGGGATTCGAACCCTGGAGACGCTATTAACGTCCGCCGGTTTTCAAGACCGGTGCATTCAACCACTCTGCCAATTTCCCTTTTGCATCACAGGATTATAGTAGCCCATCCTGTCTCAGCGGGCGCCATAATACCCGAATGAAACACACTGTCAAACTCTCGCCATGGCTTGTTACAGAGCGTCTGTTATGATCTTTGCGACTGAACGTTTCAAAACTGAAGGAGTGTCGCCATGCGCGAACAGAATTACGCAGTGAATGGTAACGCGCAGGCTGAGCAGCTTGAAGTCAGCCGCGTATTGCGCAACACCTATGGCTTGCTCGCCCTTACCCTCGCATTCAGCGGCGTGATGGCGTTCGTGGCGCAGCAAATGCGCGTTGGCTACCCGAATATCTTTGTCGTGTTGATCGGCTTCTACGGTCTGTTTTTCCTGACCAACAAGCTGCGTGACTCGGCCTGGGGCCTGGTGTCGGCGTTTGCCCTGACCGGTTTCATGGGTTTTATCCTCGGCCCGATCCTTAACCGTTACCTCGGCATGGCCGGCGGCGCGGAAGTGGTCAGCTCGGCGTTTGCCATGACTGCGCTGGTGTTTGGCGGTCTTTCGGCCTACGTGCTGATCAGCCGCAAGGACATGAGCTTCCTTGGTGGCTTCATTACCGCAGGCTTCTTCGTGTTGCTGGCGGCAGTGGTAGCTGGCATGTTCTTCCAGATCAGCGGCCTGCAGTTGGCGATCAGCGCCGGTTTCGTGCTGTTCTCCTCCGTCTGCATCCTGTTCCAGACCAGCGCCATCATCCATGGCGGTGAGCGCAACTACATCATGGCGACCATCAGCCTGTATGTATCGATCTACAACCTGTTCATCAGCCTGTTGCAGATCTTCGGCATCATGGGTCGCGATGACTGATTGTTAGCGGCATAAAAAAGCCCCGTATCGAAAGATACGGGGCTTTTTTATGCCTGGGGTTCAGTACCGGTTGGGTTCCATTTCCAGGTCGACCTTGAAGCGTTCGGCGATATCGCGCTGGATACGCTCCGCCAGGTTGGCAATGTCATGCCCGGTGGCTGCGCCATAGTTGACCAGCACCAGCGCCTGGAGCTTGTGCACGCCGGCGTCGCCTTCACGAAAGCCCTTCCAGCCGGCCTTATCGATCAGCCAGCCCGCAGCAAGCTTCATCTGCCCGTCTGGCTGCGGGTATGCCACCAGGTCCGGATATTGCGCTTGCAGTTCGCCAGCCAGCACCTGGGACACCAGCGGGTTCTTGAAGAAGCTCCCGGCGTTACCAAGCTCGGCAGGATCGGGCAATTTTTCGCGGCGGATGCTGCAGATAGCCCTGCTGACATCGCTGGGCGTCGCTTCGGTGATGCCCTGCGCGGCCAGGCGCTGCTGCACCGGGCCGTAGTCGAGTTTCAGGTGGCTGGCCCGGCTTAGCGCAAAACGGACGCGCAGGATCAACCAACGCCCGGTTTCGTGCTTGAACAGGCTGTCACGGTAGGCAAACTTGCACGCTTGCAGGTCGAAATCCCGCAGTTCGCCGGTCTGGCGATCCAATGCGGTCAGCCCTGCAAATACATCCTTGATCTCCACACCGTAGGCACCGATGTTCTGCATCGGTGCTGCACCGACGGTGCCGGGAATCAGGCTTAGGTTTTCCAGGCCGCAAAAACCGTTTTCCAGGGTCCACAGCACAAACGGGTGCCAGGCTTCGCCCGCTTCGGCCTCGACTACCACCTGCTGACCATCGTCCTGCAGCACCCGAATGCCCTGGGTGGCCATACGCAGCACCAGCGCCGGAATGTCCTGGGTCAACAGCAGGTTGCTGCCACCACCGATCACCAGCAGCGGCAGCGCGTGTGCGGCCGCATAGGCCAGGGCTTCACGGACGTCGGCGTCGCTGTGTGCCTCGGCGAACAGCTGGGCGCGCACGTCGATGCCAAAGCTGTTGAATGGCTTGAGCGATACCTGCGCAAGCACTTGCAAGGTCATAACCGCCCCTTCAATTCGATTACCAATAAATCACAAGCTTGCTCGATCAGGTCCAGGACCCGTTCAAAGCCTTGTTCGCCTTCGTAGTAAGGGTCTGGCACTTCGTCCACTTCGGCGTCATACCGGCGCAGGAATAAGTCCAACTGTGCCTTGCCCTGCCCCGGCTGCATGGCCTTGAGGTTGCGCAAGTTGCTGTGGTCCATGGCCAGGATCAGGTCGTAACGCGCGAAGTCAGCGCGGGAGACCTGTTGGGCACGCTGGGCCGACAAGTCATAACCACGCGCCAGCGCTGCTTGCTGGCTACGCCGGTCCGGTGGGTTGCCGACATGCCACTCGCCAGTCCCGGCAGACGCCACTTCGACCTGGCCAGCCAAGCCTGCTTCGCGCAATTTGTGGCGCAACACGCCTTCAGCAGTCGGCGAGCGGCAGATATTGCCGAGGCAGACAAACAGAACTTCCATCAAGCCCCCAGCAAACGACGGACGCGCTCAAGGTCTTCCGGGGTGTCGACACCCGCCGGCGGTGCTTCCAGCGCGTCGCCCACATGGATACGTACGCCGTGCCACAGGGCGCGCAGTTGCTCCAGGGACTCGGTGTTTTCGAGCCAGCACGGGCCCCAGCTGACGAAGTCATGCAAAAAACCAGCGCGATAGGCGTAAATGCCGATGTGGCGGCGGTACGGCACGCCCTCGGGCAAGACGTCGGGGTTCCTGGCGAAGGCATCTCGCGCCCAAGGCAGGGTCGAACGGCTGAACGTCAGCGCCAGGCCATTGATGTCGCTGACCACCTTCACCACGTTCGGGTTGAACAGGGTTGCGATGTCTTCGATGGGTTCGGCCAGGGTCGCCATGCGCGCTTCGCCATGCGCTGCCAGGTTAGCGGCCACCTGGTCGATCACGCTCGGCGGAATCAGCGGCTCATCGCCCTGCACGTTGACCACGATGGCATCGGGTGCCAGGCCCAGGTGCGTAGCGACTTCCGCCAGACGGTCGGTGCCGGAGTTATGGTCTTCGCGGGTCAGCACCGCTTCGGCGCCAAAGCCCTTGCAGGCTTCGATGATGCGCGGGTCATCAGTGGCAACCACGACCCGTTCGGCGCTGCTTTTACAGGCCTGCTCCCACACCAGCTGGATCATCGGCTTATTGCCGATCAACTGCAGCGGTTTGCCCGGCAGGCGGGTCGATGCGTAGCGGGAGGGAATGACAACGGTAAAGGCGGTGGTCATTTATCCAGGCGCTCATCGGTGGTCAGGGTGCGGGCTTCGCTTTCCAGCATCACCGGAATGCCATCACGGATCGGGTAAGCCAGGCCGGCGCCCTTGCTGATCAGCTCGGTTTTGTCGGCGCTGAGCTTGAGCGGGCCTTTGCAGATGGGGCAAGCAAGGATATCGAGCAGTTTGGTGTCCATGACGGTTTCCTGGAAAAAAGCGTTTAAGGCAAAAGACGGGCGGGCAACAGACGCATCAGTTGCGTATCGAACCAGGCAACAAATGCCGGCGACGGTACCGCATCCACCGCAAGGTACCACCAGTCGGGCCTGGCAAAGGCGCGGCACTTCACCGCGTCTTTTTCGGTCATGACCAGCGGTAATGACGGCGTAAAACTCAAGACCTCCGCGCTGTAGGGCGCGTGGTCGGCAAAAGCATGAGGTATTGGCTGCCAGTGTAGCGTTTCAAGGGTAGTGAAGAAACGTTGCGGGTTGCCGATGCCGGCGACCGCATGCACTTGCTGGCCGGCCGGAAAGTAATCGACTGGCTGGCGCTCGCCGGTACTCAAGTTGACCAACGCCGTGGGCTTCAGGCGGAAGGCAAAGCCGTCCTCGCGGTCCGATTCGGCGCCGTTGTAAAGCAGCGCATCGACACTCTGCAAACGCTCAACCGGCTCACGCAGCGGCCCGGCAGGCAGGCAGCGCCGGTTGCCCAGGCCGCGCGCGGCGTCGATCAGCACCAGTTCAAGGTCGCGGGCCAGCCGGTAATGCTGCAGCCCGTCGTCGGACAGGATCAGGTCAAGCGGCTCGCTGGCCAGCAACGCCTGCACGGCGCGACTGCGGTCAGGATCAATCATCAGCGGCACGCCGCTGCGTTGCACGATCAGCAACGGTTCGTCGCCCGCCACTTCGGCAGGCTGATCGGCCTGGACGCGCCATGGCAACTGCGGCGGCTTGGCGCCATACCCGCGACTGACGACCCCGACACGCAAGCCACTGCGGCGGCAATGCTCGATCAGCCACAGAATCAACGGCGTCTTGCCGGTGCCGCCCACAGTGATGTTACCGACCACCACCACCGGCACTGGCGATTGATAGATGTCGCCCTCGCCCGCCAGGAAGCGCGCGCGTTTGCGCTGCACCACGCGGCGATAAAGGGACTCCAATGGCTGCAGGAGTGTGAGCGCCGGATGGCCCTCGTACCAGGCCTTGAGCAAACGATCGGAGAGGGCCATCAGGGTGGGCTCGCCGCCTCGACGGTGGTCATGCGCAGATGGCTGAAGCCCAGCTTGCCGGCGGCGTCCATCGCGGTGATCACGGCTTGGTGCTGGGTCTTGCCATCGGCACTGATGGACAGCGGCAAGTTGGTATCGCCAGCGGACTCTTTCTGCAGCGCCGCCATCAGGCTGGTGAGGTCGTTTTTCTCCAGCAACTGGTTATTCACCGAAAACACGCCGTCGGCACTGATCGCAATGTCCAGTTGCTTGGTGGCCTGATCCTCGGCTGGCGAGCCGCTCACCGCTTCCGGCAGGTCGACGCGCAGCTGCGTTTGCCGGGTGAAGGTGGTGGTGACGACAAAAAACAGCAGCAGGATAAACACCACGTCGATCAGCGACGCGAGGTTGATATCAACATTTTCCCGTTGCTTGCGGCGAAATTTCACGCTCGGCCCTCGACCAGGTCCACATCACGATCGCCCTGCACCACTTCCACCAGTTTGATGGCTTCCTGCTCCATGCCGACCACCAATTCGTCGATGCGTCGTTGCAGGAAACGGTGGAAGAACACCGAGGGAATACCGACCATCAGGCCTGCTGCCGTAGTGATCAACGCCTTGGAAATGCCACCCGCCAGCACGGCGGCGTTGGTGGTCATGCCTGAGCCCATGAACGAGCTGAAAATGTCGATCATGCCCAGTACCGTCCCGAGCAAGCCGAGCAACGGCGCCATGGCCGCGATGGTGCCGAGCGCATTGATGTAGCGCTCCATTTCATGGATGACCCGGGCGGCGGCCTCCTCAATGCACTCCTTCATGATCTCGCGACCATGCTTGGAGTTGGCCAGGCCTGCAGCGAGGATTTCACCCAGGGGCGAATTGGCACGCAGCTCCTTGAGCTTGTCCTTGTCCAACTGCTTGTTCTTGATCCAGCCCCAGACTTGCCCCAACAAATGCTCAGGGGTGATGCGGCTGGCGCGCAGGGTCCACAGGCGTTCGGCAACGATGCCGAGTGCGGCGATGGAGCTCAAGATGATCGGCAACATCATCCAGCCGCCGGATTTGACCAATTCCCACACAGTGAATGTCCCCTCGAAAAAGTGCGCCACTTTACCATATAGGTTCAGTCGCGGGGTTCGTCCGCCCTCGACCCGCCCGTCGCAGGCCCAGGTCTTTGGTAACGCTGGATTACGGTAACGCTTCGCGCCAGAAACGGCGTTGACTGCGCGCAACAATGGGTGGTTCAAACGCGCCCAATTGCACGCGCACGGCGCCCAGTTCGGCGCTGTCATACACGCGGCTGCCCAATGCCTGATAACGCGCCATCACCTGCGGGTGGGGATGCCCAAAGGCGTTACCACGGCCACGGGAAATCAGCACCGCCCCAGGCGCAAGCTGGCGCAAAAAGGGTTCGGATGAAGAACTGCGACTGCCGTGGTGCGGGGCTTGCAGCCAATCGGTGCGTACTGCCAGGGATGACGCCAGGAAAGCCTGTTCGGCGGCGCGGTCGATGTCGCCGGTCAGCAGCAGGCGTTCGCCGTTCGCCTCTACCTGCAACACACAAGACTTCGGATTGCTGCTACCGGCTCCAGGCCACTGCCAGAGTTCAAAAGAGACGCCATCCCACGCCCATCGCTCACCGCTGACGCAGGCTTGAGTGTCAAGAATCGCGGGCAAACCCTCGGTTTCCCCACCGATGACCCGCACCACCGGCAGCCCGCGGGCAACCGCCGCTGCGCCGCCGGCGTGATCGGCGTGGGCATGGCTGAGCACCATCATGTCCAACGCGCTTATCCCGAGGTTTCTCAACGATGGCAGAACAACGCGTGCGCCGAGGTCAATCGCGCCCGAACGTGGCCCCGCGTCATAGAGCAAGGTGTGATGGCGTGTACGCAGGACCACCGCCAAGCCCTGGCCGACGTCCAATTGCGTGACATCTACTTGCCCATTTGGCACCGTCTCCCGTGGCGGGAAGACCGCCAGCAACAGCATCGGCCAACCCAGCAACCGAAACGGCACGCCCTTGGGCAGCAGCAATAACACCGCGCCCGCCACACTCACCAGCCAAAAACCCACAGGCACCTGCGCCGGTATCCAGGCCGACCGCTGCCCGGCTAACAGTGTCAAACCACGGAACAACCCCTCCAGCGCCCCGCCGGCAAGCCACAACAGGCCCTCGCCCCCCCATGGCACCGCCAGCAGTGCAGTCCCCAACAATGCCAAAGGCAACACCACCAGGCTGATCCACGGCACGGCAAACAGATTGGCAACCGGCGCAGTGAGACTGATCGGCAACCCCAGCACCAGCAATACAGGCATCAGGCCGAGGGCGATCAGCCATTGCGGGCGCGTCCATAGCTGCCAGACACTCCAAGGCCCCAAGCGCCCGCCGAACGCCAGGACCAGCACCGCAACCGCCGTGAACGACAACCAGAACCCCGGCTGCAAACTGGCCAATGGTTCCAGGACCAGCACGCCGTTGAGCGCCAACAACAGCGGCAACCAGACGCCTAGGTGGCGAAAACGCACACGCCAGAGCAAGACCAGCCCGACCATGACGCATGCCCGTTGTACCGGTACACCGAACCCCGCCAGCAGGCCGTAGCCCAGCGCAGCAGCAAAGGCGAGCCCACACGCCCACGGCAACCAAGGCAAGGCGCGAGGCCAGCAACCGTAACGCGCCAACCCCGCGACCAACCCGTAGATCAGCCCCGCCAACAACCCGATGTGCTGGCCGGAAATGACCAACAGGTGCACCGTGCCGGTGTCTTGCAATACTTGCCAGTCGTCGGCGCCCAGCCCCGAGCCGTCCCCCAGCACCAAGGCTGCCACAGCAGCTTCACGGCCTTGCGCATCCGCCGCCAATAGCCGCTGGCGCACCGGGTCGCGCCAGGCATTTCGCGCCGGTGCAAGGCGCTCGCCATCCTTTACCGAACCCATGGCACCGATACGCTGCGCCAGCAACCAGGCTTCATAGTCGAACCCATAAAAATTGAGCAACCCCGACGGCCGCTTGAGCGACAGCGCCAGGCGCCAACGTTCGCCGCTGTGCACCAGTGGGCCACCATGCCAGGACACCCGGATGCGTTTGGGTAACCGGGCATGGCGCGACCGGCCGTCGGCCAGTTCGAAGCGTACAGCGGTCTCCGTTCGCTGCGGCAAGCCGACCACACGCCCTTCCACCCAGCGCGTCTGCCCGTCCAGCGCGGGATTGAGGCGGTCGTCCAACGCCCATTGCGCGCTCATGCACGCCCAGCTCAGCCCCAGCAGGAAAAGCGCCAGCGGATAGGTACGAAAAGGCAACAGCATCAATGCCAGTACCAACGCGGCCAGCAGCCAGCCGGTCGGCGGCAATGCGGGCAGAAATCGCAGCGCGAGCAAGCCAAGCCCGAGTGCGAACATCCCTGTTCTCATGAATCATCCTTTTCAAGTGATCCACTCAGTCTTAGTCGGCCGTACGGCGTGGACTATGATGTTTTGTCACAAAGTCTGAATTTTCTGTTTATAGAATGCGGGCATACTTGACCCTCGAACTGACCTGGACCCCTTATGCCCCGGCGCTTATTCAAACGGTACATGCCCGACCCCAGCAGTATCAGGGAACACAAGTCATTACAGTTTCTCGGCACGCTGCTGCATGACCCCAACCTCTGGCACCTGAACCGGCACTCCGTCGCGCGCGCCATGGCGGTGGGCCTGTTCGCAGCCTTTATCCCGATTCCGTTGCAGATGTTGCTGGCGGCAGTGCTGGCCATCGCCGTGCGCGGCAATATGCCCATCGCCGTCAGCCTGGTGTGGCTGACCAACCCGATCACCATGCCGGTGGTGTTCATCTGCACCTACATGACGGGCGCGTGGCTGATGAATGTGCCCCCACGCAGCCTGCCCGACAACCTGACCTGGGAATGGATCAGCGGCCAGTTGAGTACGCTGTGGCAGCCGTTCCTGCTGGGTTCTGTGGTGCTGGGGCTGGTGCTGGGCGCGCTGGGCTACTGCATGACCATGGGCTATTGGCGCTGGTGGGTTGCGCGCCAATGGAAGAAGCGCAAACAGCGTCGCACGTGAAGGCTAACGGGCCAACAGCCGAAGGTGTACCCGCAAACCCCGGCCAGTATTCTCCGCCCATAAACGCCCACCCTGACGTTGTACAGCATTACGGGCGATGCTCAGCCCAAGGCCAAAACCGCCGTCTCCGGGCCGCGACCCTTCCAGACGGGTAAATGGCGCAAAGATTCGCTCCAGGTCCTGTTCATCAATGCCGCCGCCCTGATCTTCCAGCCAAAGGTGCCAATAATCACCCTCACGGCGCCCGTCGAGTTTTACCAGACCGTGCGCGGGAGAATGCCGAATGGCGTTGCGCAGGATATTTTCCAGGGCCTGGGCCAGCGCATTGAGGTTGCCGCGTACCCAACAGTCCGCCGGCAACAGACACGGCAAACGCGACGCAGGCCAATCACTTTCAAAGCAGGCGTTTTCCCGCAGCATGTCCCACAAAGCCTGTAACTGAATATCCTCATTGGGCAGCGGCGCGCGCTCGCTGTCGAGCCAGGCGAGTTGCAGGCTGTCTTCGACCAATCGCTGCATGGCGTCGATTTCACGGTCCAATCGCTCCCGCAATTGCGCAAGGTCTTGCTCACTGTCGCAGGCCACGCGCAACCGGGTCAGGGGCGTGCGCAATTCGTGGGACATGTCGCGCAGCAACTGTTGCTGCAAAACCACGGTGCCCTGCAACCGCTCGGACATGTGGTCGAACGCCCGGCCCAACTCCCCCAACTCATCCTTGCGGCTGGTGGCTTCGTGGGACATGCGCGTATTCAACTGGTCGGCACGCCAGGCGTTGGCCTGCTCGCGCAGTTGGTTGAGGGGCATGATCAGCAGCCGATAGAGGCCGATACACAGAAACAGGGTGAACAGACCGGGAATCACGCCATTGGTCACCATCCGCCAGAACAACTGGTAGCGCCCCGGCATAAAGCGTTTCGGTAACTCGATCACCAGCGAACCCGCGTCGGGGTTTATTGGAAACGCAATTTTCAGCCACGGCAGGCCTTTGACATGCCGACTGACCGGCCAATCCAACCCGCGCAGAAAGGTCAGGCGCTGGCTCTCCTTATCGCTCAAGGGCGCACTGCTGAGGGATTGCAGATCATTGCCGATCACGCCGATCCAGGTGCTTTCGCGCTTGGCCATCACCTGCAGCCAGGCGTCCACCCCGGCACTGCCCTGGGTACTCCACGCCAATTCGGCGCCCGCGGCGTAGGCGCGCAGGATCTCGCGGGACTCGTCGGCCACGTAGGCGTTCTGCTCTTCCATGTAGCGGCCCCAGGACCAACTGAGCCAGATCATCAGCAAACAGAAGGCAATCAGCAGGCAGGCGAGTTTCCAGAATAACGAGTGCCGGCCCGGCAGCCGCTCAAAGCCCTTCATCATGACCGCTCAGCACGTAGCCCTTGCCCCACACCGTGCGCACCTCGCGCTCGTGGTAGCCAATGGCCTTGAGCTTGCGGCGAATCTGACTGATGTGCATGTCGAGGCTGCGATCGTGAGGGGCATAACCGCGCTGCAACACATGCTGATAAAGAAACGCCTTGCTGAGCACTTCATCCGCATTGCGGTGCAAGGTTTCCAGCAGGCGATATTCACTGCGGGTCAGCCCCGCCCACTGCGCCTGGTAGAAAACGTCACACAACTCATCGTCAAAACGCAGCGCACGTGAATCGTCACGCAGCGCCAACCGGCTTGGCTGTGGCCTGCGGTCGAGAGCAACACGGCGCAGGATGGCTTCGATGCGCACCCGCAGCTCAATCATGCTGAACGGCTTGGGCAGGTAGTCGTCCGCGCCCAGGCGAAAGCCGCTGATACGATCCGCCTCGGCGCCCAGGGCTGACATCAAAATCACCGGGATCGAATGGCTCTCGCGCAAATGCGTCAGGATCGACAACCCGTCCAGACCCGGCAACAGGATATCCATCAACACCACGTCGAACGCTTGGTCGCGGGCCATTTGCAGGCCTTGCTGGCCATTCTGGCACCAGGTCACCTGAAAACCACAGCGGCCCAGGTGCTCGTGGACATAGGCGCCCAGCACGGGGTCATCTTCGATGGTGAGGATACTGGGTAGGCCAACTGCTGCGGGATTCATTAGCGTCTGCAAGTCATTCTCAATGACTGATTATTCAAGATTAAAAGGCGACAGGCAATCGCCGGCCGGCAGCCAATGGCCCGAAGATTGCGGTATGTCATTAATTTGCAAGATTCTGCGCCGTGCAAATGGCTACACTGCGCAGGTGGCGCGGGCCGGATGCCCGAGCGGATAATTGATAACAATGTGGTAGCAGGAGAGTGGCGTGCTTAGAAGAATGGGGATAAAAGGCCGCGTACTGTTGCTGACCTTATTACCGACCAGCCTGATGGCCTTGTTGTTGGGGGGCTATTTCACCTGGATGCAGCTCTCGGAATTGCAGACGCAGTTGCTGCAACGCGGGGAAATGATTGCCGAGCAACTGGCGCCACTGGTGGCACCGGCCCTGAGCGCGAAGAACACCGACCTGCTGGAGCGCATTGCCACACAGTCGCTTGAGCAACCGGACGTGCGCGCCGTTTCGTTTCTCGCACCCGACCGCTCGCCCCTGGCCCACGCCGGCCCGACCATGCTCAACCAGCCGCCCGTTGGCAACAGTTCACACCTGCTGCAGCGCACCGGCAATGATGCCACCCGCTATCTGCTGCCGGTATTTGGCCGACATCGCAACCTCGCCGGCGAGTTGATCCCCGATGAAGCCGACCGCCTGCTGGGCTGGGTCGAAGTCGAGCTGTCCCACAATGGCATGCTGTTGCGCGGCTACCGCAGCCTGTTCGCCAGCCTGCTGCTGATCGCCGTTGGCCTGATCTGCACCGCGGCCCTGGCGCTGCGCATCAGCCGCACGATCAACTCGCCGATCGGCCAGATCAAGCAAGCCGTGGCCCAGCTCAAGGACGGCAACCTGGAAACCCGCTTGCCACCCTTGGGCAGCCAGGAGTTGGACCAATTGGCCTCGGGTATCAACCGCATGGCCGAAACCCTGCAAAACGCCCAGGAAGAACTGCAGCACAGCATCGACCAGGCCACCGAAGACGTGCGCCAGAACCTGGAGACCATCGAGATCCAGAACATCGAGCTGGACCTGGCGCGTAAAGAAGCCTTGGAGGCGAGCCGCATCAAGTCGGAGTTCCTGGCCAATATGAGCCATGAAATCCGCACCCCGCTCAATGGCATCCTGGGTTTTACCCACCTGTTGCAAAAAAGCGAGCTGTCGCCGCGCCAGCTGGATTACCTGGGCACCATCGAAAAATCCGCCGACAACCTGTTAGGCATCATCAACGAAATCCTCGACTTCTCGAAAATCGAAGCCGGCAAGCTGGTGCTCGACAGCGTGCCGTTCAACCTGCGCGACCTGCTGCAAGACACCTTGACCATCCTCGCCCCTGCCGCCCACGCCAAGCAGCTCGAACTGGTCAGCCTGGTGTACCGCGACACGCCGCTGGCGCTGGTGGGCGACCCGCTGCGCCTCAAGCAAATCCTCACCAACCTGATCAGCAATGCCATCAAGTTCACCCGTGAAGGCACCATTGTTGCCCGGGCGATGGTCGAGGATGAACAGGAGGACAGCGTGCAGTTGCGCATCAGCGTGCAAGACACCGGCATCGGTTTGTCCAACCAGGACGTGCGCGCGCTGTTCCAAGCGTTCAGCCAGGCCGATAACTCGCTGTCACGCCAACCCGGCGGCACCGGGCTGGGCCTGGTGATTTCCAAACGCTTGATCGAGCAGATGGGCGGTGAAATCGGCGTCGACAGCACACCGGGCGAAGGCTCGGAATTCTGGATCAGCCTGAGCCTGCCCAAAACCCGCGACGACGTCGACGACTTGCCCAGCGCGCCACTGCTGGGTCGCCGCGTGGCCGTGCTGGAAAACCACGAACTGGCGCGCCAGGCCCTGCAGCACCAATTGGAAGACTGCGGCCTGGAAGTCACGCCGTTCAATACCCTGGAAAGCTTGACCAACGGCATCACCAGCGCCCACCAGACCGAACAGGCGATTGACCTGGCGGTACTCGGCGTCACCGCCAATGACATTCCGCCCGAGCGCCTCAACCAGCATTTGTGGGACCTTGAACACCTGGGCTGCAAAGTGCTGGTGCTGTGCCCGACCACCGAACAGATGCTGTTCAACCAGTCGGTGCCCAACCCCAACAGCCAATTGCAGGCCAAGCCGGCGTGTACACGCAAGTTGCGCCGCGCCCTGGCCGACCTGATCAGCCCGCGCCCGTTGCGCAGCGAGCCGGGTGAACCACTGTCCAGCCGTGCACCACGCGTGCTGTGCGTAGACGACAACCCGGCCAACCTGCTGCTGGTGCAAACCTTGCTCGAAGACATGGGCGCCAAGGTCCAGGCCGTGGAAAGTGGCTATGCCGCCATCGACGCGGTGAAGCAGGAAACCTTCGACCTGGTGCTGATGGACGTGCAAATGCCGGGCATGGATGGCCGCCAAAGCACCGAGGCGATCCGCCAGTGGGAAAGCGAGCGCCACGGTACGCCGCTGCCGGTAGTCGCCCTCACCGCCCACGCCATGGCCAATGAAAAACGCGCGTTGCTGCAAAGCGGCATGGACGACTACCTGACCAAACCTATCAGCGAGCGGCAATTGGCCCAGGTGGTATTGAAATGGACCGGCCTGGCCTTGCGCAATCAAGGCCCGGAACGCAGCACCGACAACATTGGCCCCGGCGTGCAACTGCTGGTGCTGGACCACGAGGAAGGCCTGCGCCTGGCGGCCAACAAGACCGACCTGGCCGCCGACATGCTTGCCATGCTGCTGGCCTCGCTGGAAGCCGACCGCCTGGCCATCAACGTCGCCCGCGAAGCCAAGGACAACAACGCGCTGATCGAACGTGTGCATCGCCTGCACGGCGCCACCCGCTACTGCGGCGTGCCGCAATTGCGTGCAGCCTGCCAGCGCGCTGAAACGCTGCTCAAGCAGGACGATGCCAAGGCCGTCGCGGCACTGGACGAACTGGACATGGCCATCGCCCGGCTGGCCAGCGAAGCGCGAGTCAGCGTTTGACCCGACTTTATGGGCGCGGGCTTTTGTGGGAGGGGGCTTGCTCCCGAATGCGCCGGGTCAGCCGATACATGTGCTGATTGATACACCGCATTCGGG
>NZ_JBARTQ010000667.1:0-12962 GCF_049645325.1 Pseudomonas sp.
GGTTAGTAGGGGGCTATTTTTTATTTTGGGTTCCATGTCGATAGACATACATCAAATCCATTGAGAGTACATGGCTCTAATGATATCAATGTGATATCAATAAATAAAGTCTGGAAAATTTTAGGTCAGGCCTCGTTTTTCTAGGAAGTTTCCCACACTTTTCTCAGCTTGCCACTCAGACCTCCCCTAGCTAACCTCCCCCAGCCGCTGACAATCCAGCGGCCGGATGTGGAAGTCCGACCAAGCTGAAGGCGTTCAATCGCCCATAAACACCTACCGCCGTTTTTTTACGTCTGTATGATTGCTTATGGCGGCTGTGCGCGGGGCACTTCGGTGCGCCGGGTCCTTTAGCCCTGGTCTTCCACACCTGCGTACAGCTGCCACCCTCATGTGGAAGTGAGTTTGGTAGTTCCTGGAATTCTAAAGGAGCTTCGCCATGTACAAGGTCACACCTAATCCGCCACATGCCTCAAACGTTGAACCCACTGACGCCAAGCTTCATGCTGCCGCTCAACGTGCTATCCATCACTACCTGCCGCCGTCTGACGACCAAAATCCCGCAGAGCAACCACCCAGCAATTTATTCTCCGTCAGCCCCAACATCGACACCGAAACCCTCCTAGCCAACGCCGCCGAGCAGCTCGATTCCGCCAACCAAATGGCCGCCACCCTGGCCTTCGACCTCGAAGACCCGCACCGCGCCATCATCCTCGGCATCCAACAACTCATCGACCTAAGCGCGCTGCTCGTCAGCCGAGCCCAAGAGCAAGTCGCACCCGCCGCCAGCCCAGCTACCGCCTGACCCCCAACCCCGCCGCCTTACCCACAAGGCGGCAACCTGAACCCCTGCTGTCACTTCGCAAAGTTTCATAATTCCCTGCACCGTTGAGGACTACGCTCCCACTCAAGAGAGGCCCCCCGCACCTCCAGCCCATAGGGAACTGAAAACATGATCTCGAACCTGGTTAAAGTCGCGCTGATTGCCGGCACCTTGCTGTTGGGCGCTTGTTCGACGGGGTCGTCGGGCGGGAGCAGTGACCCGTGTTTTTCGGGGGGATGTCAGGCGTTTGGGGACCATAGCCCGAGCAAGGCGGCCAAGATGAATTTTGGCGGGAGTGGGTTGGGGAGTAGTTATGGGGAGTATGGGTCGGGGTTGTTGCATGATGATTGATAGGGTGGTGGGGCAGTCATTTGTTGGTTGACTGACCCACCGCTATCGCGGGCAAACCCGCTCCCACATTAGAGTTTCCACATTGAGGTGTGGTGGTGTGGGAAATGTCAGTGGCCGCCTTTCATGCGGCGGGCGATGAGGTAGATGCCTAGGCCGACGAGCGCTGTGGCGGCGCCGATGTAGCCGGTGCTGGTCCAGCCGTAACCCGCCGTAATTGCCATACCGCCAAACCACGGCCCCAGCGCGTTCGCCAGGTTGAACGCCGCGTGGTTGGACGCCGCTGCCAAGCTCGGCGCTTCGTGGGCAATATCCATCAAGCGAATCTGAAGCGGCGCCGCCATGGCGATCATGGTGCCGACCAAGGCGATGCCCAGCAGCACGCTCCACAGCGAGCTCGCGGCGAAGGTGAAGAAGATCAGCACGGCCATCGACCACACCATGATCCAGCCCACGGCGCGAAACTGCAGGCGGTCGAACAGTTTGCCGCCGGCGATGTTGCCGATGATGCCGCCGACGCCAAACGCGGCGAGGCCGAAGGGAATCCACTGCGGCGAGACTTTGGTGACTTCGAGCATGGTCGGCGCGAGGTAGCTGAACACGCAGAACATGCCGGCAAAGCCAATCGCGCCGATCGACAGCGCCATCCACACCTGCGGTTTGGTGAAGGCGCGCAGTTCTTTGCGCGGGTCGCTGCGCGGTTCGTCGTGGCGGTCGGGGACGAATTGCCAGACCAGGGCGATGGTGCACAGGGCAATCACGCTGACCAGCGCGAACGCCGAGCGCCAGCCCAGGTGTTGGCCGAGGAAGGTGGCGATGGGGTTGCCGAGCAGCATGGCGAGGGTGAGGCCCATCATCACGCGGGCCACGGCGCCAGCGCGTTTGTCATTGGGCACCATGCTGGAGGCGACGACGGCGGCGATGCCGAAGTAGGCGCCGTGGGGCAGGCCGCTGATGAAGCGGAAGGCCACCAGCGAGCCGAAGGTCGGGGTGAAGGCGGTGGCGAGGTTGCCCAAGGCGTACAGGCCCATCAGCAACAAGAGCATGTGTTTGCGCAGCAGCTTGGCGCCGAGGATGGCGAGCAGTGGCGCGCCGACCATCACGCCCAATGCGTAGGCGCTGATGGCGTGGCCGACCTGAGGTTCGCTTAAGCCCAGGTTTTGCGCAATGTCGGGCATCAGGCCCATGATCGCGAATTCGCCGGTGCCGATCGCGAAGGCGCCCACGGCCATGGCCGCTTCCATTTTGGCGGCGCTGCGCGCGGGCAATACGTGCCCGGGTGTTTGCTGGATAGTCATGGGTAACTCTGTGTGGAAGGTTTGCACGAAGGACAGCGGCCGATGCTACGCAAACGGCGGCGAAGGTGTCTAGGACAGCCTTTACCCGATAGTCGCAGGCCTGTGACCCCACGTCGCGTCTGTCAGGCTTGACACTGTCTCGGAAAAGTCCCTTTTAGCGCTGTCAATTGGCCAAACAGCGCATATCGGCTGTCTGCCGTGATATTCTGCGCGCCGTCTTGGTCTAGTCTTTCCCCGGTGCGTACACCCGTATACGTCCCGGCGGTTGGCTGTTGCCCAGGTAGCTGAAGCCAATAATGATAAAAAGTCAGCGCAGAAGGGACATAAACAGTGAGGTCGATACGTCGGCCTTGTGTGCCCACCCTGCGGTCCTCACGTGAATGTGCAAACCCCGCGGTGCGTTGCCTGACGCAGCGTGATAGCGGGTTGCCCATGATCCGGGGCGGTGGGGCGGATGGCGTTTTATCATAGGTGCTACTGATGTTTAAGAAAGTAAACACTGCCCTGCTGGGGCTGGCTTTGTCGATGGGGATCACGTCCGTTCACGCGGAAGAGGCAAAGAAAGTCGATGTGCTGCTGATCGGCGGCGGCATCATGAGTGCGACCCTGGGTGTTTGGCTCAACGAGCTGCAGCCGGACTGGTCGATGGAGATGGTCGAGCGCCTTGATGGCGTGGCCGAAGAAAGCTCCAACGGCTGGAACAACGCCGGTACCGGTCACTCGGCGTTGGCTGAGCTGAACTACACCCCGGAAGACAAGAACGGCAACGTTGAGATCCCGAAAGCGGTCGAGATCAACGAAGCGTTCCAGATCTCCCGTCAGTTCTGGTCCTGGCAGGTCCAGCAGGGCGTGCTGAAGAACCCGCGTTCGTTCATCAACTCCACGCCGCACATGAGCTTCGTGTGGGGCGATGACAACATCAAGTTCCTGAAAAAACGCTACGAAGCCCTGCAAGCGAGCCCGCTGTTCGCCGGCATGCAGTACTCCGAAGACCCGGCGCAGATCGCCAAGTGGGTTCCGCTGATGATGGAAGGGCGTGACCCGAACCAGAAAATCGCGGCCACCTGGACCCCGATCGGCACCGACGTGAACTTCGGCGAGATCACCCGCCAGTTCGTCGCTCACCTGCAAACCACGCCGAAGTTTGACCTCAAACTGTCGAGCGAAGTGCAGGACATCACCCGTAACGCCGACGGTTCGTGGCGTGTGAGCTACAAAAACCTGAAAGACGGCACCAAGACCGAAACCGACGCCAAGTTCGTGTTCATCGGCGCGGGCGGCGGTGCACTGCACCTGCTGCAAAAGTCGGGCATTCCTGAAGCCAAGGACTACGCTGCCTTCCCGGTGGGCGGTTCGTTCCTGGTGACCGATAACCCAACCATCGCCGAGCAGCACCTGGCCAAGGCCTACGGTAAAGCCTCGGTTGGCGCGCCACCGATGTCGGTTCCGCACCTGGACACCCGCGTGCTGGATGGCAAGCGTGTGATTCTGTTTGGCCCATTCGCGACCTTCTCGACCAAGTTCCTGAAAGAAGGCTCGTACCTGGACCTGCTGACCAGCACCACCACCCACAACATCTGGCCAATGACCCGCGTCGGTGTGCGTGAGTACCCGCTGGTCGAGTACCTTGCTGGCCAACTGATGCTGTCGGATGACGACCGCTACAACGCCCTGAAAGAGTACTTCCCGAACGCCAAGAAAGAAGACTGGCGCCTGTGGCAAGCCGGTCAGCGCGTGCAGATCATCAAGCGTGACGAAGAATTGGGCGGCGTGCTGAAACTCGGCACCGAAGTGGTCAGCTCGGCTGATAACAGCATTGCAGGCCTGTTGGGTGCATCGCCAGGCGCGTCCACCGCAGCTCCGATCATGCTGACCGTGCTGCAGAAAATCTTCAAAGACAAGGTCGCGACCCCTGAGTGGCAAGCCAAGCTGCACCAGATCGTACCGAGCTACGGCACCAAGCTGAACGACAGCCCTGAAGCTGTTGCCAAGGAATGGGCCTACACCGCTGGCGTGCTGCAACTGACGCCACCGCCTGCGATTCCGCAGTTGACCGCTCCAAAGGCTGCCGAGTCCACCGAGGCTGCCAAGCCTGCGGCTGAGCCGAGCAAGCCAGCGTCTGACCTGGCGCTGTAAGCCAAGCCGGATGTAAAAAAAGCCCGCTGAACCGGTAACGGTCAGCGGGCTTTTTTGTGCGCGGCGTTCAGACCCTGAAGTGCCGGATTTGCTCATGCAGGTGCAAGGCCAGTGCATTGCCGGTATCGCACAGCAGGTACAGATGCTGCGCGGGCAGTGGTGGCAGTTCGGTCATGTGCTTCAGCCCTTGGCCCATGCGGCTTTGTTCCATCAGCCCGACCGCCACGCCACTGCGCACACAGGCTTCAACGGCGGATGAGTTGGGGCTTTCGAGCAGCAGGCGATGGTAAACCCCGTGGTCCTTCAGCGCCTGCAACGCGGCGGCGCGGTACGGGCAACCGGCGACGGGCACAGTGATGGGCAGCGGCGCGCTCGGCAGGTAGCTGAAGGTCTCGGCCGCCACCCACAGTGGCTGCACGGCGCCCAGGCGTTCGCCCTGGGCCAGCGGGAGAGCGCTGACGGTGATTGTCAGGTCCAGTTGGTTTGCCATGAACAGGTTCAGCAATTCCCCACTGGTGCGGGCTTCGACTTCCAGCTCCAACAGCGGGTTGTCGGCGATCAACCCGGGCAGAAAGGCCTCGATGAAGGACGGGGCATAGGTGTCGGGCACGCCCAGGCGAATTTTGCCCTGCATGCGCTGCGGCATCAGCGAGATGAGCAGGCGGTCGTGGCTCTTGAGAAATTCAGTGGTCTCGCCCAGCAGTTTCTTGCCGTAAGGCGTCAGCTCCACGCCCTGGTTGCTGCGGATGAACAGGCGCTGGCCCACTTGGTCTTCGAGCTTCTGAATCTGCGTGGTCACGGTGGAGGCGCTGCGGTGCACGTGCTCGGCCGCCTCGTTGAAGCGCTGGAAGCGCGCGACCGCGTGGAAGGTGCGCAACAGGTCGATATTCAGGTGTTTGGCCATGGTTCCACTTTTGCGGATTAGTGGTGCTAATTATTCGAATATACAGAAGCATGTGCGGCTTTTAGTCTGGGCGTCAACCTACAAAGACGGGAGGCTGCATGAAGCGCTCAACCCTGGGGCTGTTGTTGCTGCAAGTCGCGTTTGTGCTGTCGTGGAGCTCCGGCTACATCGGCGCCAAGCTCGGCACACAAGGCGGTGGGGCATTCAATCTGCTGTTTTGGCGGTTCCTGCTGGTTTCGGTGTGCCTGGGAGTGTTCTTGAATGTCAGGTTGCTCAAGGTTTCCTGGGCGCAGATTCGCCACTACGCCGTCATCGGGTTTCTGTCGCAGTTCCTGTACCTGAGTTGCCTGTACGTCGCGATCCAGAATGGTTTGCCGCCCGGCATCGCGGCGATTATCGCGGCGCTGCAGCCTTTGATGACGGCGGCCTTGTCGACCGGCAGCGCCACGGAGCGCAGTGGCGGCTGGCAGTGGGCGGGGTTGATGATCAGTTTTGTCGGCGTGGCGGTGGTGATCGCCGGGCAGTACGGCAGCGGTGGGCAGCGGGTCGGTCTGGTCATGTATTGCTTGCCACTCGCGGCGGCGCTGGGGCTGACGCTGGCGACCTTGTATGAACGCCGCAGCGTGCAACATCAAGGTGCGGGGCTGGTATTGCCGCTGTTTATCCAGTCGCTGTTGACCTTGATCGGCTTTACTGGCGCGGTGCTTTACACCGATACGCTGAGCATTCCCCGCGCGCCCAACGTGCTGATCGCTATTGTCTGGCTGACGGTGTTTTCCACCTTCGTCGCCTACCTGAGCCTGTGGATGCTATTGCGGGTAATGAGCGCGACCCACGTGGCGGCATTGGTGTACCTGGAACCGCCGGTCACCCTGGTGTGGGCGGCGCTGATGTTTGGCGATGTGATTCGTGGGTCAACCTATGCCGGTATCGCCGTGGTGATCGCCGGGCTGCTGCTGGTCCGGCTCAAGCGACCGACCGTCGCGTGTGCTTCCTGAGGTCGGCAGGTTCAGCAAACCGACAGACATCACCTGTTAAAAAGTACCCAGGGCCGAGCAGGAGCGAGGCTGTAACAAGGGGGCTTTTTTACTGGTGCACGTATTGGGCGTTGGTGCCCGAGGGTTTTGTATGTTGCTACGTTATGCGGCAATGGCGGCGGTAGTCGTCGCGGCGTCCGGGTGTGTGCAAGAGCGCGTGGTGCATGAGCGCGGGCCGGTTCAGCGTGAGTACGTTGAAGTGGTTGCGCCGCAACCGCCGCCGGTGCAGGTGATCGAAGTTGAGCCCGCAGCGCGTTATGGCTATGTGTGGTCGCGGGGGTACTGGCGCTGGCAAGGCGGGCGCTATGTGGCGGTGCACGGCCATTGGGAGCAAGTGCGCGAAGGCTATCGTTATGTGCATCCGCACTGGGTGCAACGCAATGACGGTTACCACTGGCAGGGCGGTGGCTGGGTTCGTTGACTGGTTGTAAAGCAGCGCTTTGCCGATGAATCACTGCCGTGACGCAGCCCCGATAGAGTGCTTAAGGCTTTTCGGGGATTTCATGGCCTCCGTGAGTTTTTCATTGGCAAATGCGCTTCGGCTTGTTTTGTCCAGCGGCAAGCCATTTGCCCGGCACCACTCGGTGAGCCCTTCAGGCGTGGTGTAAACCTTATGGGTGACAAAGCCGCGCCGCTCATACTGCTTCATCCCCCTCATGGCCTGTTTGTGCCACAGCGCGTACGTGTCATGCAGGGTGTCCCGATCTTCGTAGATCAAAAGGAACTGCGCGTATTGAGCTGCGTCGCGATACCAAAAAAAGCCAACATCGGTCACTTGGTTTTCGCGAAACATTTTAATCTGCTCAGTAACCGATTTTTTTGGGTACATGATTTCGTTGGCCTCATGTCGCTATGAGCGAATGGCTCATATAGGTTTTTTAGTCCCCAGCAAGCGCACTTCCCGCAGCAGCGCGGCACCGAGCTGATCGGTTCCCAACTCCTTATAGCCCACGGCTTTAACATCGCCGTTCTCTTCCGCCTGGATGATGATCACTGGCGTCTCTTTGCCGGTGGCTTCGTCCACATGCAATGCATATTGCGGAATGTCCAGCTTGATCGGCGTGCCCGCCGCCTTGCCCTTGACGTTGATCAGAAACGCCGCACACCCCGTGTCCACATCAGTGCTGGTGGCGGAGCGGCCGCTGACGAAACAGGTTGGTGGCAGGTCGGGCCAGGCGATGGTGTCGGCGTTGGCCACGGCAGACGCCATGCTCAAGGTAGCGAGAAGAAGCATGCGCACGTGAGTGTGTCTCTTGATCAAGGTTGAACGCGATTTTTACCAAAGCCTGAACGTCGTCGCAATGCCGGGGCTCAGGCCAGCTGTTTCATCCCCGCCGCCTTGGCCGCGTTGAGGTCGAACGTGGCGGTGTATTTACAGCCTGCCGAGTGGGCACAACGTTCTATCAGGCAGTCGGCAAAATCTGCGTTGTGCGCTGAAAATCGCCGCAGGGCCTGCCAGATGATCTCGGCATGCTCGACGATCAGCTCGCGGGTGCGCAGCAGCGTTTCCAGCACGGCCACCACGTCACTCTTGGCCGATTGATAGCAACGTTGTAGCACCCACACCAGCTCCACGACCGACACCAGGCTGACAAAGCCCGGCGAAAGGGTGGTGAGCGATTCAATCAGCTCGCAGGCCTTGGGCGATTGAACGGGATCATCCTGGGTGACATAACGCACCAGCACATTGGTATCCAGGCCGATCATCCGGCTTTTGCTCCCTGAGCCGCGATGGCGCGGTTCATGTCCTCAAGGGACACGGCCTGGGCGGGTTTGCGGATCAGGCCCTTGAGGTCGTGCACGGTTTTGCTGGCTGCGATGATCGAAAATTTACCGTCTTCCATTTCAACAAACTCAACGCGGTCGCCCGTTTCCAGGCCCAGGGCAGTCCTGACCTGTACGGGAATAGTGATTTGGCCTTTTGAAGTCAGTGTGGCGGTCGCCATATTAAAAATCTCCATCGTGATATTCCTTACCTTAGGGTAAGGAATAGTGGAGGACAAGGTCCGTTGGTCCATAGGTCGCTCTTCTGGTGTGGGTGAGTCGGAACAGGTAAAACGATAGCCCGACTTATCCCGTCGACACGCCTGAAAACGACTGTAAAGAGATACCGCATATGACCGAGCGTAAACACATCATTCCCCCTGCCATGCACGCCATCGTCGAGCGCGCCGGCTACGTGCCAGCGGTCAAGGTCGGCAACACGCTTTACTGCGCAGGCCAGGTTGGCCGCACAGCGGCACTGGCGGTGATCGAAGACCCGGAGGCGCAATTCATCGCCGCCTGGCAGAACCTGCAGGACGTGTTGGAGGAAGGCGGTTGCAGCTTTGAAGACGTGGTGGACATGACCACGTATCACGTGAACATGGGGCAGCACATGGCGGTTTTTCGCGAGGTGAAAAACCGCCTGTTCCCACGTGGGCACTGCGCCTGGACGACTATTGGCGTGTCAGAACTGGCGCATCCCGGTTTGCTGGTGGAAATCAAATGTGTGGCGGTGCAGCGCTAGGCGCTTACTGAACCACGCGATAACACGGCACATACGCCGCGCCGCCCGGCAACTTCATGCGGTGCTGGGCGACAAACGCCTGCAGCAACTCATCCAGCGGTTTCATGATGGCCGGGTCGCCATGGATCTCGTACGGGCCGTGCTGTTCGATCAGGCGGATGCCTTTGTCCTTGACGTTGCCCGCCACGATCCCCGAGAACGCGCGGCGCAGGTTGGCCGCGAGTTCGTGCGCCGGCAGCGTGTGGCTCAGTTGCAGGCTGGCCATGTTTTCGTGGGTCGGGTCGAACGGGCGCTGGAAGCCTTCGTCGATCTTCAGCAGCCAGTTGAAGTGGAACGCGTCGTTGCGCTCGCGGCGGAACTGCTTCACGGCCTTGAGCCCTGCGGTCATCTGGCGCGCGACTTCAGCCGGGTCGTCGATGATGATCTGGTAGTGCGCCTGCGCCGCTTCGCCCAGGGTAGCGCCGACGAACGCGTGCAGTTGTTGCAGGTACGGCGCGGCGTGTTTCGGCCCGGTGAGGATGACCGGGAACGGCACGTCATGGTTGTCCGGGTGCATCAGGATGCCCAGCAGGTACAGGAACTCTTCGGCGGTGCCGGCGCCGCCCGGGAAGATGATGATGCCGTGACCGACGCGCACGAAGGCTTCCAGACGTTTTTCGATGTCCGGCAGAATCACCAGCTCGTTGACGATGGGGTTCGGCGCTTCGGCGGCGATGATGCCCGGCTCGGTCAGGCCCAGGTAACGGCCGCCGGTGATGCGCTGTTTGGCGTGGGAAATGGTCGCGCCTTTCATCGGACCTTTCATCACGCCGGGGCCGCAACCGGTGCACACGTCGAGGCTGCGCAGGCCCAGTTCGTGGCCGACTTTCTTGGTGTATTTGTATTCTTCGGTATTGATCGAGTGCCCGCCCCAGCACACCACGATTTTCGGTTCGACACCCGGGCGCAACGTACGGGCATTGCGCAGCAGGTGGAACACGTAGTCGGTGATGCCCTGGGAGTTGCTCAGGTCGATGCGCTGGCTGTCCAGCTCGTTCTCGGTGTAGACGATGTCGCGCAGGGCGCTGAAGAGCATTTCGCGGGTGCTGGCGATCATTTCGCCGTCGACGAAGGCGTCGGCGGGGGCATTCAGCAGTTCCAGGCGCACGCCACGGTCCTGCTGGTGGATGCGCACTTCAAAGTCTTTATAGGCGTCGAGGATGGTCTTGGCGTTGTCGATGTGCGCGCCAGTGTTGAGGATGGCCAGGGCGCACTGGCGGAACAGGGTGTAGATGCTGCCGGTACCGGCTTCACTCAGTTGCTGCACTTCACGTTGGGACAGGGTTTCGAGGCTGCCCTTGGGGCTGACGGAGGCATTGATGACTTGACGTTGGGGCATTCTGATTCCTTGAAAGCATAGCCACCGCACCCGCCAGGGGCGGCGATGGCTTGAAATGGTGAGCGCCGATTTCGGTCGCACGAGACGGTTAGTCTGGCCGCCTCGCAGGCAGGGCGCAAACACCGTCAGGCACCATCATGCCGCAGAACTTACTGAATCAGCTTCCAGTTTTTGTAGAAAACCCGACGCAGGGTAAACACCAGCCCGGCAAAGCCTGCGATCACGGCGTTGAGCACCGTCGGCAGCGGGGTCGGACGCACAATGTCAATGAACAGGCAGTAACGTTTTGCGTCGTTCTTGTTGAAAGAGGCATGCATCAGCGTGTCATCGAAGATGAACAGCGGGTCATCGTGCCAGTAGTGCTTGTGCTTGCCCACCTGGATGTACACGCCATCGTGGTGCGGCGCCGGCGCCATGTTGTAGAGCACGCGGAACATCATGCGCAGCGGGCCGAAGTGGAAGGACGTCGAGCGGTTTTCGTTGAACACGGACACGCCGATGGTCTTCACGAACGGCAGCTTCTTGCGCAGTTGCGGGATGTCCAGGGTGGTTTCGATCGGGCGGCCGTACCACTGGAAAAACAACATGCCGCGCTTTTTCTCGGCCATGCGCTCGTCCAGGTAACTGATGATTTCGTCCTTGTTGGCCATGGCGTCGTCGATCACCTGTTGCAGGTCTTCACGCCAGGCCGGCGGCAGGTCGCGCATTGTGTAGACGTGACGGTTGCGGCTGCTCAGCAGGTCGAACAGGGTGTTGAACGGGGCCAATATCCAAGTGTTTCGGCCGCTGCCGATGAAGTATTTCTTGATCGTGTCGCTGTCATACAGGCCGTTACGCAGGAAGTCGTAAACGCCGCATACCACCACCAGCAGCAGAAATACCAACGTCGTGAGTGGGAAGCAGTAAATAAACAGCAGTACCCCGAGCACCCAAGCGACTGAGATCAGTTTTTTTTGAACAGCACTTTTACTCATGAAGCGTGGCTCCGAACCTGAAACATAGCGAAACAATCCCGCCATGATAGTGGGTTATCACGGCGCCGGGCGTTTTAAATATTGCGAATTTGTGAAGGCCTGACACAGTTTTTAACCTTTGGCTGCGGCCTCTTGGGCGTTTTGCCGATTGGATTTTGTAAACACAAGATTTGCGACTATCGTGACGCTTCGGTTTTTCAGGCGTCATAGACCGGTACGAATGAAGTTGAATGGCCACCACTGGCCGTCGACCCCTTGGAAGAGGCACAAATTTTATGATCATCAAACCGCGGGTTCGTGGCTTTATCTGTGTGACCGCTCACCCTGTTGGCTGTGAAGCGAACGTCAAGCAACAGATCGACTACGTGACCCAACACGGCGCCATCGAAGGCGGCCCGAAGAAGGTGCTGGTACTCGGTGCTTCCACCGGTTACGGCCTGGCCGCGCGCATCAGTGCTGCGTTTGGCTGCGGCGCCGACACCCTGGGCGTGTTTTTTGAGAAAGAAGGCGAAGAAGGCAAGCTGAGCTCCGCCGGCTGGTACAACAGCGCGGCGTTCGAGAAGTTTGCGGTCGAAAAAGGCCTGTACGCCAAGAGCATCAACGGCGACGCGTTCTCTGACGAGATCAAGCGCCTGACCATCGAAACCATCAAGAAAGACCTCGGCAAGATCGACCTGGTGGTCTACAGCCTGGCCGCGCCACGCCGTACCGACCCGCAGGGCGTGGTGCACACCTCCACCTTGAAGCCGATCGGCAAGGCCGTGACCCTGCGCGGTATCAACACCGACAAAGGCGTGGTGGTCGACACCACCCTTGAGCCTGCGACCCAGGAAGAAATCGACGGCACCGTGAAGGTCATGGGCGGCGAAGACTGGCAGCTGTGGATCGACGCCCTGCGTGACGCCGATGTACTGGCTGAAGGCGCCAAGACCACCGCGTTCACCTACCTCGGTGAAAAGCTGACCCAGGACATCTACTGGAACGGCTCCATCGGCGAAGCCAAGAAGGACCTGGATAAAAAAGTCCTGACCCTGCGCGACAACCTCGCGGCCCTCAAGGGCGACGCCCGTGTGTCGGTGCTCAAGGCCGTGGTCACCCAGGCCAGCTCGGCGATCCCGATCATGCCGCTGTACCTGTCGCTGCTGTTCAAAGTGATGAAAGAGCAGGGCACCCACGAAGGTTGCATCGAGCAGGTGTATGGCCTGTTCAAGGACAGCCTGTACGGCAACGAGCCGAAGCTCGACGCCGATGGCCGCCTGCGTGCCGACCTGGCCGAGCTGCAACCGAAAGTCCAGGACGCTGTGGCGGCGCTGTGGAATCAGGTCACCGACGACAACGTCAACGAGATCAGCGATTTTGCCGGCTACAAGGCAGAGTTTCTGCGCTTGTTCGGCTTTGAAATCGACGGCGTGGACTACGAAGCCGATGTGAACCCGACCGTGAAGATCAAAGGCCTGATCCAGGCCTGAGCACGGTTGTAAAAATGTGGGAGCTGGCGTGTGTGGGAGCTGGCTTGCCTGCGATAGCATCACTGCGGTGTGACTGTCACGCAGTGATG
>NZ_JBARTQ010000668.1:0-4092 GCF_049645325.1 Pseudomonas sp.
GAAAGGTTGCCTGGCACACCGTTTTCGCGAGCAAGCCCGCTCCCACAGTTTTGATCCCGTTCACCCAGGGAAATTGAGTCAAGCCTATCGTTGCGGAGCATCTCCCCCTATGAAGCACAACGTCATCCTTGTGGTGCTCGACGGCCTCAACTACGAGGTTGCCCGACATGCCATGGGGCACCTTCAGGCCTATATCGGCGCAGGACGCGCAGCGCTTTACAAACTGGACTGTGAACTGCCGGCCCTGTCGCGGCCCTTGTACGAATGCATCCTCACCGGCGTGCCACCGATCGACAGCGGCATCGTCCACAACAATGTCTCGCGCCTGTCCAACCAGCGCAGCATTTTCCATTACGCCACCGACGCAGGTCTCATCACTGCGGCGGCGGCTTACCACTGGGTCAGCGAGTTGTATAACCGCACACCCTTTATAGCCGCGCGGGATCGTCATACCGACGACAAGGCGCTGGCGATCCAGCACGGGCATTTCTACTGGAATGACCACTACCCGGACTCCCACCTGTTCGCCGACGCCGAAAGCCTGCGCCGCAAACACGCGCCGAACTTCCTGGTGGTGCACCCGATGAACATCGACGACGCCGGCCACAAGCACGGCCTCGATACCCCGCAATACCGCAACAGCGCACGCTCGGCCGACATCATCCTCGCCGACTACCTGCAAGGGTGGCTCGATGCCGGTTACCAGGTACTGGTGACGGCCGACCACGGCATGAATAACGATCGCTCCCACAACGGCCTGCTGCCGGAAGAGCGCGAAGTGCCCCTGTTCGTGCTGGGTTCGGCCTTCAACTTCGACCCTGCTGCCACACCCAAGCAAACCGAACTGTGCGGCACCGTCTGCGAACTGCTCGGCGTGCCCCACGACAAACCTGTATGCCGGGAGCTGTTGAAGTGAATTCCTTAACCCGTGGCAAATGGCTGGCGATCCTGTGCCTGGTGCCGTTTGCGCTGTTCTTTATCGTGTTTGAAATCGCCCCGCTGGTGTGGGTGTTGATCAACAGCCTGCAATCGGAAGAGTTCGGCTGGGGCGTGGGCAACTTCACCAAGATCTTCAGTTCGAAGTTCTACCTGCAGGCCATCCAGTACAGCCTGGAGATCAGCTTCTACTCCAGCGTCTTCGGGATCATCATTTCGGTGCTCGGCAGCTATTCGTTGCGCCGGGTGGATGGCCCGCTGCGCAACTTCGTGACGGCATTTGCCAACATGACCAGTAACTTTGCCGGTGTGCCCCTGGCCTTCGCCTTTATCATTTTGCTGGGCTTCAACGGCAGCATCACGATCATGCTCAAGCAGGCCGGGATCATTCAGGACTTCAACCTGTACTCCAAGACCGGCCTGATCATTTTGTACACCTACTTCCAGATCCCGCTGGGCGTGCTCCTGCTCTACCCGGCCTTCGACGCATTGCGTGAAGACTGGCGTGAGTCCGCATCGCTGCTCGGCGCCAACGGCTGGCAGTTCTGGCGGCACATCGGCCTGCCGGTGCTCACCCCTGCCCTGCTCGGCACCTTCGTGATCCTGCTGGCCAACGCGCTCGGCGCCTATGCCACGGTGTACGCATTGACCACCGGCAACTTCAACGTGCTGCCGATTCGGATCGCGGCCATGGTCTCCGGTGACATTTCCCTGGACCCGAACATGGCCAGCGCCCTGGCCGTGGTGCTTGTGGCACTGATGACCGTGGTCACCGTGGTCCATCAACTGCTGCTCAAGAGGAGCTACCATGTCTCGCGCTGAAGCCGGCCCGGCCTCCCTCTACCATCGGGTAGTGGTGTATGTGTTATTTGCGATCCTGGTGTTGCCGCTGGTGGGCACCTTTGTCTACTCCATTGCGAGCAGTTGGTCGGCCACTGTGCTGCCAGACGGTTTTACCGTGAAGTGGTACGCGCAGTTGTGGAGCGACCCGCGCTTTCTCGCGGCTTTCGGCCAGTCGTTGCTGGTGTGCGTGGGTGCGCTGATCCTGTCGGTGGTATTGATTCTGCCACTGCTGTTTGTGGTGCATTACCACTTCCCCAAACTCGACGCGCTGATGAACATTCTGATCCTGCTGCCCTTCGCGGTGCCGCCGGTGGTGTCGTCGGTGGGCTTGCTGCAGCTGTATGGCTCCGGGCCTTTTGCGATGGTGGGCACGCCGTGGATCCTGATCGGCTGCTACTTCACCGTGGCGCTGCCGTTCATGTACCGCGCGATCACCAACAACCTGCAAGCGATCAACCTGCGCGACCTGATGGACGCCTCGCAACTGCTCGGCGCCAGCACCTGGCAAGCGGCGATCTTCGTGGTGCTGCCGAACCTGCGCAAAGGCCTGATGGTGGCGCTGTTGCTGTCGTTCTCGTTCCTGTTCGGCGAGTTCGTGTTCGCCAACATCCTCGTGGGCACCCGCTACGAAACCCTGCAGGTCTACCTGAACAACATGCGCAACACGAGCGGCCACTTCACCAGTGCCATCGTCATTTCCTATTTCTTCTTCGTGCTGGTGCTGACCTGGGCCGCCAATATCTTGAACAAGGACAAAAGCCAATGAGCTTCGTCAGCGTCCAACACCTGCAAAAAGGCTACGCCGGCACCCCGGTGTTCAGTGACATCAATTGCGAAATTGCCAAGGGCGAATTCGTCACCCTGCTCGGTCCATCCGGTTGCGGCAAGTCAACCTTGCTGCGCTGCATCGCCGGCCTCACGTCGGTGGACAGTGGGAAAATTCTGCTGGATGGGCAGGACATCGTTCCCCTGAGCCCGCAGAAACGGCACATCGGCATGGTGTTCCAGAGCTACGCACTGTTCCCCAACATGACCGTGGAGCAGAACGTCGCCTTTGGGCTGCGCATGCAAAAGGTCAACGCTGACGACAGCCACAAGCGCGTGCAGGAAGTGCTGCAACTGGTGGAACTCAAGGACCTGGCGGGCCGCTACCCGCACCAGATGTCCGGTGGCCAGTGCCAGCGCGTGGCCCTCGCCCGCTCTCTGGTGACTCGTCCGCGCCTGCTGCTGCTGGATGAACCGCTGTCCGCGCTGGATGCCCGGATTCGCAAACACTTGCGCGAACAGATCCGCGCGATCCAGCGCGAGCTGGGGCTGACCACGATTTTTGTGACCCATGACCAGGAAGAAGCCCTGACCATGTCCGACCGCATCTTCCTGATGAACCAGGGCAAGATCGTGCAGAGCGGCGACGCCGAGACCCTCTACACAGCGCCGGTGGATGTGTTTGCCGCCGGGTTCATCGGCAACTACAACCTGCTGGATGCCGACAAGGCCAGCCAACTGCTGCAACGACCGATCAGCGGGCGCATCGCGATTCGCCCGGAAGCCATCGAGCTGAGCCGTAGCGGCGAGCTCGATGCACTGGTGCGCAGCCACAGCCTGCTGGGCAACGTGATCCGTTACCGCATCGAAGCGCGCGGTGTGGAATTGGTGGTCGACGTGCTCAACCGCTCCGCCGACGACCTGCACCCCGATGGCCAGCGACTAGCACTTTCCATCGACCCGAGCGCACTGTGTGAAGTAGCCTGACGCACGAATTATTGAGAGAGCATGACGGATGGCATTGGTAATTTTTGATCTGGACGACACCCTGATCCACGGCGACTGCGCCACCCTCTGGAGCGAACAGATGGGCCGCCTGAGCTGGGTCGACCCTGAGTCGTTCATGCGCAAGAACAACGAACTGATGGACGCCTACAGCCAGGGCAAACTCGCCATGGAGGACTACATGGCCTTCAGCCTGGAGCCGATGATCGGCCGCACGCCGGAAGAAATCGAGCACTTGGTGGAACCGTGGGTCGAGGACATCATCGAGCCGCTGATCTACAGCGACGCGACCAAGACCATTGCCCGGCACCGCGCCAATGGCGACCGGATCCTGGTGATTTCCGCCTCGGGCACCCACCTGGTCAAGCCGATCGCGGCACGTATCGGTATAGATGAAGTGCTGGGGATTGACCTGGAGGTCAGCCATGGCGTGTACAGCGGCGGTACCGTGGGCGTGCTGACCTACCGTGAAGGCAAGATCACGCGTTTGCTGGAATGGCTGGATCAGGAAGGCGAGACGCTGGAAGGCGCGTACTTCTATTC
>NZ_JBARTQ010000669.1:0-9548 GCF_049645325.1 Pseudomonas sp.
GCACAGCGGCGAAAAACCCCGCGAAGCCGAGGCTTCGCGGAATCCGCTATTTTTTCAGAAAAATCAGACGACTGAATCAGAAATATCTCATGACCAATCAGTCAATTTCACCCGGCGCGGCGTCCAGTTCCAGCATCAGCCCACTCAAGCGCTTGACCTTGCGTCGCACAGCCTCTTCAAACACGCCACCACGCGGTTCGACCAAACTGAACCAGCGTTTGGCGCGGGTGATGCCGGTGTAGATCAGCTCTTTGGTAAGCACCGGGTTGAGTGCATCCGGCAGGATCAGCGCGGTGTGAGTGAATTCCGAGCCCTGGGATTTATGCACGGTCATGGCGTACACGGTTTCCACATCGTTCAGACGGCTGGGCAACACAAATCGCACACCGCCTTGGCCATCATTGCGTGGGAAGGCTACGCGCAGCACCTGAGGGCCGCCGTCGCTTTCGGGCAGTTTGAGCGCGATGCCGATGTCGCCGTTCATCAGGCCCAGGCCGTAATCGTTGCGGGTCATCAGTACCGGGCGGCCTTCGTACCATTGGTCGTCGCCGTCGATCAGCCGCACTTTGCGCAACGCGGCGGTGATGCGCAGGTTCAGCCCTTCCACACCCCACGGGCCCTTGCGCACGGCGCAGAGCAGTTGGAAAGCGTCGAAGGCTTGCAGCAGTTGTTGCGCCCAGTGGGTCCAGGCCGGATCTTCGCGCGGGGTGTCGAGGGCCGGGCGCACACTTTGCAGCAGGTTGAGGTAATAACGATAACCCTGGGCGCCGTCGCCCTGCCCGTCCAGCACCAGACGTTCGAGGGCGTGGTCGTGTTCGCCTTTGAGGCTGATGCAGGCCAGGTCGTCGTGGCTGCGTGCGGCCAGGAGTTTGCGCGCCTCTTCGGCATTTTGCTGATTGACCCAGCGCGCCAATTGGCCAATACCGCTGCCCTCGCCGAACCGTCGCGAGTAGCGCAGCATCACCACTTGCTGCGCCAGCGGATGGCTGCCGTCGAGGTCTTCCTGCAGCCCGCTGGCGCCGAGGTCTTCGCCGCTGACGGCTTGCAGCCATTGGCGCGTTTGCGGGCTGTACCAGCCGGCTTCGGCGTCGCGGCACAAATCGCCAAGCACGGCGCCCGCCTCCACCGAGGCCAGTTGGTCCTTGTCACCCAGCAGCACTAAACGCGCGTGGGGCGGCAAGGCATCCAGCAGGTTGGCCATCATTTCCAGGTCGATCATCGAGGCTTCATCCACCACCAGCACATCCAGGGGCAAGGGGTTGCCGAGGTGATGCCGAAAGTGTCGGGTGCCCGGGCGACTGCCCAGCAGACGGTGAACCGTGGTGACTTGGGTGGGGATTTTTTCCCGCACGCTGTCAGGCACAGTCAGCGACTGGACTTGCTGGCTGATCGATTCGGTGAGGCGCGCGGCGGCTTTGCCGGTTGGCGCGGCCAGGCGGATGCGCAACGGGCTGCCCGCCTCCACCGCCGGGGCCTGCAGCAACGCGAGCAAACGCACCACGGTGGTGGTTTTACCGGTGCCGGGGCCGCCGGTGACGATGCTGAAAGCCCCGCGTGTGGCCAGCGCGCAGGCGAGTTTTTGCCAGTCGATCACGCCATCGGGCGGCGCTTGATCGAACAGGCTGTTGAGGCGTTGCGGCAAATCGGCGGCGAGGTTTTCGCGAGTCGCCAGGCGCCGGCGCAACGCGCTGTCGATGCGCCGTTCGTAGGTCCAGTAGCGGCGCAGGTACAGGCGTTTGCCCGACAGCACCAACGGCCGGCTTTGGGCTGAGTCACTGCCATCGACGGCCAGCGCAACCAAGTGGCTGGAGGCCAGTGCATGGCACCAGTGCGCGCCGTCGAGGCCGTCGAGCAATTGCGACGGCAGCAGCATGGCGCCGGTTTGCAGGTCGCCCTCAGGCGGCAACGACAGGGCAAAATCCGGCGCTTTGAGGGTTTCGAACAGGTCCAGGCACACGTGGCCATGGCCGAGTTGATGGCTGGTCAACGCGGCTGCGAGCAGCACCAAGGGATCAGCGTGCGGGTCGAGTTCATGCAGGAAGCCGACAAAGGCTTTGTCCAAGGCGCGCAGCCAGCCACGGTCGACCCAACGTTCCAGCAGTTGCACCAGGTCGGCGGCGCGGCTGAGCGGCGCCAGTTCCTCCAGTGGTAACGGCGACAGGCTCATAGCAACACTCCTTGTTCCCAGGCGGGCTCAACCTTGGGCGGGATGGGTTTGCCTTGGAACAGCAAATCCAGGCCCTCGATCAATTCCCGAGGCGGCCGGGTGAAGTACGCGCCCCGGCTGGCGGACTGAGTGCCGCGCAGGAAAATGTACAGCGCGCCGCCGACATGTCGGTCGTAGTCGTAGTCCGGCAGGCGCGCCTTGAGTTGGCGGTGCAAGGCAAGTAGGTAAAGCACGTATTGCAGGTCGTACCGATGCTCAAGGATCGACTGTTCCATGGCATCCAAGGTGTAGGCCGAATCGTCGGGGCCCAGCCAGTTGGATTTGTAGTCCGCCACGTAGTAGCGGCCGTCGTGTTCGAACGTCAGGTCGATAAAACCCTTGAACATGCCGTTGAGCAACACCGGCTCCGCGGCGACTCGCGAGACGCCGTGGTGGGTGGATTGGCACACCCGCTTGTCGAGGGCGAGCACGTCGACTTTGTGGCTGGCGAACCAGAACTCCATTTCTATCTGGTAGTGCTGCAGGTCGTTGAGGGTGACGTGGCCGTTATCCACAGGCAGTGGCGTTTGCAACAAGTGCCCGAGCCAGCCACTGAGGGTCACGATCCAGCCTTCCCAGTTCCGGCGGTTACAGCGGGCGCCCACGGCTTTTTCGATGGCTTCGGGGGTGACGTTGAAGCCGTCTTCGCCGGCCCACTCCAGCAGGCCGTGGAGGAAGGTCCCGGGATTAGGCCCGCGTGGGAAACGGTGAATGTCGCCGCCAGAGGCCGCCACTTCACGCGGTGCGTCGGGGTCGAGGCGCTCGTCATCGAACAGCTTCTGGGCTTGTGGGCTTTCCGGCGCCTCGAGGTTTGCCGCGCTCATGCTGTCGCCAATTCTTAACGCGCTGTAGGAGGCGATCCACCAGTTTTCGGCGGCCTTGCGTTTGGGCAGTAACGGCGCGAGCAAGGTGGCTTCGTTGCGGGGTGGGTGAAACACGATGTCTTGCGCGTCGGGCACCGGGGCGTAATCGATTGCCGGGCAGTCTGCCTGCAAATCCAGCAGCCAGCGCGCCAGGCCAGCGGATTCACCCAGGGATGCGCCGGCGCCGAGCACATAGCCCAAGGCAGACAGGTGCAATACGGAGCTGCTGCTGTTGCCGCGCTTGAGGTCGGCAATGCCGAGCCAGCACGCATGCTTGGCGCGGGTCAGGGCGACGTAGAACAAGCGCAGGTCTTCGGCCAGGCGCTCATCGTCGGCCTGGGCAATCAGCTCCGCGGTCGGGCGCAGGCTGACTTGGGATTTGCCGTTTTCATCATGGTAGTGAAGGGGCAACCGGCTGCCGTCCACCGGTTTGGCCGAGCAGATGAACGGCAGAAAAACCAGGTCGTACTCCAGGCCTTTGGACTTGTGGATGGTCACGACCTTGACCAGTTGCTCGTCACTTTCCAGGCGCAGGATCTGTTCTTCACCGGCCTGCCCCGACAATGCGAGGTGTTCGGCGAGGTGGCGAATCAACGCCTGCTCGCCGTCCAGTTCAGACGCGGCTTGTTGCAATAATTCGCTGAGGTGCAGCAGGTTGGTCAGCACGCGCTCGCCATCACTGCGGGCGATCAAGGTTTGCGGCAATTTGAAGTCGTGGAGCAGGCGGCGCAGCATCGGCAGCACGCCCTGGGTACGCCAGATCGCACGGTAACCGCGAAACTGCATCACGCGGGTTTCCCACGCCAGTTCGTCCTGGTTCAGACGCTCCAGTTCAGGCAGTGACAGGTTCAAGGTGACGCAGGCCAGCGCAGCCCGCAGCGGGCGCTCCACGTCCGGCTCGGCACAGGCTTTGAGCCAGGCCAGGAGGTCATGGGCTTCCTGAGCGGCGAAGACCGAATCCTTGTCGGACAGATAAACGCTGCGCACGCCGCGGGCAGCCAACTCGGCGCGCACGGCTTGGGCCTCCTTGCCGTCGCGCACGAGGATGGCGATATCTGACGGCAGTACGCCTCTGAAACTGTCGTCCGCTTGTAGGAAACCTGCTGTGCCTTGCTGCCCGCCATTGAGCAATTCAACAATCTGCGTGGCGCAGGCGGCGGCCAATTGCTGGCGATACACCGCGTTGGAAATCGGTTGATCTGTGGGCAAGTGCCAGAGATTCATCGCTGGAAGGGTTTGGCCGTCGACCTGCAGCTGTTCCTTGCGCCCTTGCGACAACACCGCGTGAAACGGCACCGGATTGTCGCCATTCGGCTCGCGGAACAGAAACGCGCCACGGCCTTTTTCTGCACGCAGGAACACATGGTTCACCGCCTCGACCATCGCGTGGCTGGAGCGGAAGTTCGTGCCCAACGTGTGATGGCGGCCGGTGGTGGACTGACGCGCGCGCAGGTAGGTGTAGATGTCGGCGCCACGGAAGGCGTAGATCGCCTGCTTAGGGTCGCCGATCAGGAACAGGCCACTGTCGAGGTGGTTTTCTTCGATGCGGTAAATGCTGTCGAAGATGCTGTATTGCACCGGGTCGGTGTCCTGGAATTCGTCGATCAGCGCGACCGGAAACTGCTCGCGAATCACGCTGGCCAGGCGCTCGCCGCCTTCCGCTTGCAGGGCGGCGTTGAGGCGGATGAGCATGTCGTCGAAGCCCATTTCAGCGCGACGGCGTTTTTCTTCTTCGAAGCGTTTGCCCACCCAACCGGCAGCGTGCTGCAACACGGCGGCGTCGGGCGTTGGCAAGGCGTCGAGACTGGCCTTGAGACCGGCCATGGCGTCGATGCCAGGGTGGCGCGGCGGCTCGCCCTTCCAGGCTTCGGCCATGCCGTCGGGGGTCAGGCGGGTGAAGCCGGTGCCGATGTCGAGTTGTTCCAGGGTTTCGTCAGCGGCCCAGGCGCTGATCTTTTCGAACCAGGGTTCGAAGTAGCGCGCCTGCATCTTGCGGCCATCGACGGCTTTGGCAGCCACGGCTTGCAGGCAGATGTCGCGCAACTCGGCGGCCCATTGCTGCCAGGGTGCCTTAATGGTTGTCAGCGCTTCACGGCGCTCGTGCAGGCAAGCCGTGATCAGCTCCGCTGGCTCGCGAGATTCGTCGGTCGGCCGTTCGCTGCCAAACAGTGCGCGCACGCGCGGCATCAAGGCAGCCGGGCCGCTCCAGTTGTTGCGCACCCAGTTGAGCGCGTCGTCACGCATTGGGTAGCAGAACAGCCGCCAATAGTCGCGCAGCACTTCGCCAAGCAGGTCGCTGTGGTCGGTTTCCAGGGTCTGGGTGAACAGGCTGCCGCTGTCGAAGGCGTGTTCGCGCAGCATGCGCTGGCACCAACTGTGGATGGTTGAAACGGCGGCTTCGTCCATCCACTGCGCGGCGATGTCCAGGCGATTGGCACAGGCAGCCCATTGCTCGGCGGGATATTGGTCGCGCAGGTCGGCGATCAGTGCGTCGGGCGGCAAAATTTCGTCACGAAAAAAGCGCGCGGCTTCGGCCAGTCGGATGCGGATGCGTTCGCGCAGCTCCTTGGTGGCAGCGTCGGTGAAGGTCACTACAAGAATTTGCGGTGGCAGCAGTTCGCGACCGAAGCCGGATTCTTCCCCCCCATTGCCAAGCACCAGGCGCAGGTACAGGGCGGAAATGGTGAAGGTTTTGCCGGTGCCGGCGCTGGCTTCAATCAGCTGGCTGCCTTTGAGCGGGAAGGCCAAGGCCAAGGGTGTGCCGGTCATACGCTGGCCTCCTCGCCGGTGAGTGATCGCCACGGGGCGTTGATCAGCGGGCGATACAGGGTTTCGGCCCAACCTTCGAACTCTTCGCTGGCGATGAGCGCGGCGTAGTCGGGGAATTGTCGAGTGAGCGCCGGGGTTTCGCGGCGCTCGCCGTCGGTGGTCAAACCGTCGCCTTCGTAGGCTTTACTGGCGGCAGCCTGGGCCTTGGCGGGGTCGGTTTGGCTGAGCCACGCGAAGGCAGTTTTGACCGCCACGGGCAGCGGTTTTCGCATGCCGGTGTGCCAGGCCAATAGCAGGTTGCCGAGTATTTCCTGGGCGGCGGATGTGTCCAGCGGAGCCAGCAGCAGCGTGTCATCACTCGCAACCAGACCGGTGCTCAGTGGCAGGCCACAGGCACAAGCCACTACGTGATTGACCCAGGGGCGAATCAACCGATGCCACTTGCGCGTCTTGATCGAACCGATGCTGTTGGGGATCGTGGTCACGCTCAACAATCCGCCATCACCGCGCCGATGCAGGCCGCTGACCCAGCCTTCCAACTGAATGCCCTGATGCTCAAAACTGACCGGTTCAGCGCCGGTGTGTGGGGTGGGCCACAGGGCCATTAATTGTCCGTAGCGTTGCAGCAAATCAGGCAAGGGCTCGATCAGTTCGTTGCGCAAGCACTCGCCGAAACCGACCATCGGCAGCAGGCCACTGCCTTGCAGGCGCAAGGCCTGGGCGTTAAGGGCTTGTTCTACGTGGTCGGGCTGAGTCAGCGCGGCGCTGAGCAGGCTGTCGCTGAGGCTGTAGCGTTGCAGGGCGTCGAGCACGAAAGGCTCTTCATCAGCCAGCGGCACTTCGGCGGCTTCGAAGAACACTTTCAGACGCTGGCTGAAAAAGTGCTTCACCGGGTTGCGCAGGAAATCCTGCAACTGGCCGAGACTCAGCGGTTCCTCTTGTTGGTGCGGCGCCAATTCGTGTTCTTTTTCGAGGGCATTCGGCGCTTCGTGCAGCAATTGCCATTCGCGGGCGTAGCTGAACAGCGGGTCGCCGTCGTGAAAATAGCGGGCGCTGAAGGGTTGCAGCGGGTGTTCCTGGGTCATTGCTTCCAGCAGTTTGTCCGTGTGTTCGTTGTGCCAGCCGCTGGCGATATGGTCGCGCAATTGGCCGATCAGCACCGAGGCCGGGCGCTCGCTGTTGTCGCGAATACTGCGGCCAACCCAGCTGATATAGAGCTGGTCGCGGGCAGACAACAGGGCTTCGAGCAGTAGGTAGCGGTCGTCTTCACGGCGTGAGCGATCGCCAGGGCGGTAGTCGCTGCCCATCAAGTCGAAATCCAGCGGCGGTTGCGCGCGCGGGTAGTCGCCGTCGTTCATGCCGAGCAGGCAAACCAGCTTGAACGGGATCGCACGCATGGGCATCAGGGTGCAAAAATTGACAGCTCCAGCGAGGAAGCGTTGCGACAGGCGACCTTGGTCCAGACCGGCTAGCCAGGCTTCACGGACTACGGTGAGCGGTAACTCGTCCTGCAGGCCGACGGACTCGCAGGTTTCCAGCCAGTCTTCTCGCAGCTGCTCGAGCTGGCCGAGTAAATAGTCGTCGTGTTCGCTGCTGGGCAGGAAGAACAGCTGCATCAAGCGTTGCAGGCGCTCGCCCCACTCGTTCGGCGAAGCCGGTTGGGACAAGGCTTGATGCGCGTCATTCAAGGCATCGAGCAACGCGACCAAGGGGCCGATCAGCGCAGCATCGAGGCCACCGATTTCGTCGTAGGGTTCGATACCGTCGCAGGCGAGACCGGTGCCCACGGCATAGCCCAACAGCATGCGGCGCAGGCCGAATCGCCAGCTGTTTTGTTCGAGTTCTTTTGGCAGACCGAGGCCGGCGCGTTGTTCGGCGTTGAGGCCCCAACGGATGCCGGCGCCTTCGATCCAGCGGTGCAAGGTGGGCAGGTCACGCTCCTTGATGGCGAAACGTTCGCGCAGGGCGGGGACGTCAAGCAGGTCGAGGATTTCGCTGACGGGGAAGCGGCTGTCCGGGAGTTTGAGCAGGTGTTCGACGGCAATCAGCAGCGGGTCGCGGCCACGCTGGCCTTGGTCAGTGAGGGTGAACGGGATAAAGCGTGGGTCGCTTCTTTCCAGTTGCCCGAACACGGCGCGAATGTGCGGCGCGTAGCTGTCGACGTCAGGGACCATGACGATGATGTCGCGCGGGCGCAATGTCGGGTCGGCACTGAAGCGCTGGAGCAGTTGGTCGTGGAGAATTTCCACTTCGCGTTGGGCGCTGTGGGCAACGTGGAAGCGGATGGAAGTGTCGCTATTCAGGTCGACACCTGGCCACAACTCGCGCGTTTCATTGAGCGGGCGCAGTTCGAGAATGTCGTCCTGCAACTGGTTGAGCAGTGTGGTGGGTTCACTCTCGCTGAACAGGTCGATGCGGCCATCGCGGAAGGCGGCGCGGTAGCTGTTGGGATCGTCGTAGCTGTCCAGCAGGCTGATGTAATCGCGACCTTGTTTACCCCAAGCGGCCAGCAGCGGATGAGCATGCTGGTGCAAGGTTTGCGGGTCGATGGTCACCGGCATGCCGGCCTTGCGCGCTTGGCGTTTGTACTCGTTACGCAGCAAGTCTTTGTCGGCAACGATGTCGGACCAATGGTGGCGGCAAGGGTTGTGGACACACAGCAAGACCTGGCTGAAGCGCGCCAGGCCAGCGAGTGCTTCCAGCGCTTGCGCAGGCAACGAGGAAATACCGAAAACGATCACTCGGGAGGGCAAGCCTTGAGGCGCTTTCTCAAGGGTATTGATGCGTTCGATGAAGCGTTGGTGAACGCCAGCGCGGCTTTCGGCCATGCCCTCTTCACCCACATCCAACAGTAACGCGCGCCACAATTCAGCTTGCCAGCAGTTGGCGGGGTTGAGCGGCTTGGATTCGCCTCGACCATTGCGCAGTTGGTGACGGCCGGCGGCCCAGTCTTCCAGCCAGTCGGCGCGGTAGACCTGGTATTGGTCGAACAGGTCGGCCAGACGTTCGGCAAGTTGGTAGCGTTTGCGCAGGTCGGTGTCGTGGGTGAGGAAACGCTGCAGCGGCTCGAAGTGGGGTTGATTGATGAGCTCCGGGAGCAGGCGCATGAGGCGCCAAGTCAGCGGGGCTTTATCGAGCAGGGACTTGGGCGGAATTTCGTCGCGCCCCAGGACCATGCGATAGAGCTGCCACATAAAGCTGCCGGGAAGTTGCACATCGATTGCCGCTGCGATGCCGCAGCCGCCCATATCGTCTTCTTCAGGGTCTTCGGCCAAGGCGAGTTTGAGCCATTGGGCGATGCCGTTGCTTTGTACCAGGGCGATTTCGTTTTCCAGCGGAGCTAGCGGGTAACGACGCATCCAGCTGACTACCAAGCTGCGCAGTTCGTCCAGGCGGTTGCCGTGAACCACCATGAATCCAGCGCTGAGGGACGTCGCATCCGGCATAACGGCTTCCTTGGGAAAAGCAAAATCGAGGGAGCGACTTTAGCACTGTGGGCAGTTATTGGGGTTCGTATCGAAAGGCGTTCAGGCGGTTATGCCGTTTCAGACAGTGTACGTCGGCGTTGACTTACTTGGTGGCTAAGCCTGTTCCTGCACTTTCCGACCGCCCAAAACAAAACCCCTGTTCGCGTTAGCAAACAGGGGTTCTGGAATTTAATCTTGACGATGACCTACTCTCACATGGGGAAACCCCACACTACCATCGGC
>NZ_JBARTQ010000670.1:0-1647 GCF_049645325.1 Pseudomonas sp.
ATCGGCTCAAGTAAAAACAATAGCACGTAGGCGATCAGCACCAATGCCAGGTCCAGGTCCAGCCAGCTCTCTTCGACAGGGCCGGTGACCCGTTCAACCGCGTCCCTTGCCAACAACAATAATGTTATCGCGCACAGCCACAGCCCTGAGTTGAACAGTACCGGCTGCAGGAGGGTGGTGCGTTTGTCTTGCATATCGCGGATCTCCTTGATGTCGAGCTCCCTGTCCATAGGGACAAAAAAAACGCGCCGGTGCTGGAAAAGGTCAGGGCGGCGTGCGAGCCCGGCAAGGCGGGAGCCGCGATGCGGCAGGTACCGGGACGTCGCAAGAGGTACACGGAGCAGGGTCTTGGGGCGCGTCAGTTTGAGCGGCATGTCATAAAGGATGAGCTAACTCGACATACCCGACAAGCATAGCTGGGCGAAATTAATTTTGAATAAATACGCGTGTTGCGGCAAAAGCCTTTCGCTGCCGGTAGTAGGACGTGTAGCGTTACTCAGGGTTTTCGGGCCTGCCTGCGGGCAGAGAGCGATGGGCAGAGGGACGGGTCATGGCGCAAACGCTGTTCAAACTTTTCCTCACCCAGCGCTTGGCGGCTTTGGCCAGCACGGAATCGTTGCGCGCCATTCGCGAAGGGTTGCTGTGGATCCTGCCATGCCTGTTGGTGTCGGCGGGTTTTCTGATCCTGTCCGAGTGCGCCAAGGTGCTGGGTTTCGACCCGCAAGTGGTGGCCATTCTGTCGGGACTGCACAACCAGATCAGCTCCGTGATCCCACTGTTGGTTGCCGCCTCGATTGGTTACATGTTGGCGATCCAGTACCGCCTGCCCCAGTTGCCCGTGGCCTTTTTATGCCTGGCCCATGTGGTAATCGCCACCTTTGTGTTGCGTGAATACCCAAGGGCTTCGGCCACGTTCGTGCTGTTTATTGCCATTGCTTCGCCGCTGATCAATGTGCCGGCCATTGCTTGGCTGCACCGTTTGCGTTGGACTCGCCTGGTCAATGAAGACTTGGTGGGCCATAACCTGCGGGGCACCATCAACATGGTGGTGCCGGGTGCCATTACGGCACTGTCTTTGGTGCTGCTGCTGTCGTTGTTGTTGCAAATTCCGTATGTCGCGCAACTTCAGGGGCCGCAGGTGCTCGACGCGCTGCAATCGCCCTACGGCAGTGGGCTGTTCGTGACGTTGATGAATTCGTTGCTGTGGTTTTTTGGCATCCACGGTGTGTACGCCATGCAGCCGCTGTTCGATGTGCTGGACCAGGCCGTGGTGCTCAATGGCGCTGCATCGGCGGCGGGTGAGCCGATTCGCTACGCGCTCAACAGTGGCCTGCTGGGCTGCTTCGCGTTTATCGGCGGTTCAGGCGGTGCGTTGTGCCTGCTGGTGGCGATCCTGCTGTTTTCCAGGAGCCAGACCATGCGCTTGCTGGCGATGGCCAGTTTGCCGCTGTCGTTATTCAACGTCAGTGAGGTGTTGCTGTTCGGCTTGCCGATCATTCTTAACCCGCGCCTGTTCATACCGTTTCTGCTGGTGCCGGCGCTCAATGCGACAGTGGCGCTGACGGTGGTACAGCTCGGCTGGGTGGCGCCAGCAGTGGTCAGCGTGCCGTTTACCGCGCCCGTGCTGTTTAATGCCTACCTCAGCAC
>NZ_JBARTQ010000671.1:0-28404 GCF_049645325.1 Pseudomonas sp.
CTGTTCAGGTTTTGTTAAAAGTCATAACTGAGCCGCGTGTAGTAGAACGCCCCTTCCGGCGCGGTCGGTGACAGGTAGCTGTATTGCTGGCCCGGCGTCTGACGCAGGCGGCTGTTGAAGTCGTCGGGTTTGCTGTCGAACAGGTTGTTTACGCCCACCGAGACGCGCAGTTGTTTGGTCAACGCGTAGTTCACGTCCAGGTCGGTGGTCCACTGCGCGCTGAAGGTCTGGTCGTATTGCGCGTTGGATTCGGCGGCCGCGTATTTGCGGTACTTGCCGTAGCGGGTTTCGTTGAGTGCGATGGTCCATTGATTGAGCTTGTGCACCGCGCCGAACACCAGTTTGTCTTCGGGGTAGCCGTGCTCGATAAAGCCTCGGGCCTCACGGGTCAGCACTTCGAAACCGTTGGGGTTTTCGTGGATCTTCTCGATCGTGGTCCGGGCCTTGGTGTAGCCGGCCGACAGGGCCAGGTTGCCGAACTGCGCGAGGTCCAGGTTGTACTTGCCGACGATGTCGACACCGCGGGTGCGGGTGTCGGCGGCGTTGGTCATGAACTGCGCCCAGGAGTACTGGCCGTAGCCGGCATTGGTGAGGATCTGCTCAGCCAATGGCCCGGAAATACCGCCGCTGAACAGCAGCCGGTCGCGGATCGAGATCTGGTAGGCGTCGATGGTCAGCGAAGCATTGTCAGCAGGTCGCAGCACCAGGCCCAGTGAGTAGTTGGTGGACTTTTCAGGCTTGAGCGGTTGCGCGCCGAGGGCACGCGCCGCCGGGTTGTCAGCCGGCAGCATGCGGGTCAGCACCGGGTTGCCATTGGCGTCGAGGTTGGTGGTGGTGGTCCAGGAAGTGCCGATCTGCCCCAGGCTCGGTGCGTGGTAGGCATTGTTGACCGTAGCGCGCACACCCACTTGCGGGGTGAAGTCATAGCGCGCCGAGAGCTTGCCGGTGGTGGCCGAGCCGAAATCCGAGTAATGCTCGGTACGCCCGGCGACGCCGACTTGCAGCTTGTCGGTGACCTGGTTTTCGAGGCCGAAGTACACGCCGCCCACGTCACGCTTGAAGGTGCCGGCATCGTCCGGAGTCAGGCCGGAGGCTTGCACCGCGCCCACTTGCACCCCATCAATGCCGCCGAAGGAATACGAGTCGTAGTCGCCAGCTTCCAGGCGGTATTGCTCATGCCGATACGCCACGCCACCCGACACGGTCAGCGGGTGGCTGGACCAGTTCACGTCGAGGTCCTTGGCGTAATCGAGGGTGATGTTGGTCTGGTCGTTGACCAAGGTGGCGACGTTGAATTTGGTCGGGCTGTTGGCGCCGTAGCTGGGGTTGACGGTATTGAACGCCAGTTCGTCGTGTTCGTCGCGGCCATAGGTGGCGCTCAGGTCGAAGCGGCCGATGGCCTCGTCTTCATAGCGAGTACCCAGCGTGATGGCGCCGTCTTCGTAGCGGTAGCGGTACTTGGGAATGGTGCCGCCAGGGTAGATCGACGCCACGTTGTTCGGGCTGCTCGCCAGCAACGGCGGCGTGTTGTTGACCGAGGTGTCTTGGCCGAAAGTGGCGAAGCTGTACAGGCGCCATTTGTCGTTCAAGCCGATTTCGGCGTTGGCCGCCAGGTTGTATTTGTCGCGCCCGGCACCGCCCCAGCGCGGGTCTTGTACCTGGCCGTCGGCGACGTACTTGTCGCCGATATCGTCGGGTTTGTTGTTCAGGGTGTTGAAGCTCAGGGTCAGGAAACCATCGCCCGGCAAGCCCACGCCGTACCAGCCATCGGTGGTCTTGCTGAAGCCGTCGCCCTGGGCATATTTGCCCAATTGGGTGTTGATGCCGCCACCGCTGTCGCGCTCCTTGAGCACGATGTTGACCACCCCGGCCACCGCATCGGAACCGTACTGCGCCGACGCGCCATCGCGCAGCACTTCGACGTGGTCGATGGCGCTGATCGGGATCATGTCCAGGTCTACCGGTTGCGCGCCAATGAACGGCACGCCACCGGAAATATTCACCACCGCCGAGGTGTGACGGCGTTTGCCGTTGATCAGCACCAGCGTCTGGTCAGGCGACAGGCCTCGCAGGGATGCGCCCTTGGGGTCTTGCCCACGGGTGGCGCTGTTGTTCTGCGGAAAGTTGAACGACGGCAAGAGTTGGAACAGCGCCTGGTTGAGGCTGGTGGCGCCGGTCTGCTTGAGTTCGTCGGCGTTGATCACGTCCACCGGCGCGCTGCTGGTCAGGGCCGTGGCGTCGCTGCGTCGGGTGCCGATGGCGACCACGCGGTCGAGGGTGGGCGCCTGGGCGGCGCTGGTTTGCGCCTTGACGCTGCTGGTGGCGGCTTTGCTTGTGCTCTCTTTGATGATGAAGGCACCGTCCGGGCTGACCTGCACCTGCAGGCCGGTGCCCTTGAGCGCGGCGTCCACGGCTTGCTGCGCCGACAGCGAGCCATCCACCGTGGCCGAGGAATAATTGCCCAGTTGCGGTGTGAAAGAGATCACCTGGCCACTCTGGCGACTGATGTTCAGCAGCACTTCATCCAAAGGACCAGGTGCAATGTGGTAGACCTGACGCGCATCGTCGGCGCTGGCGGCAAACGAGAAAAACAGGCTGGCCAACGGCACCAGGGCAAAGGTTCGAAGTGGTACACGGTTGAACTGACTCACATTGGCTCCCCCCAAGGAAACTCCACAACGCTGCTCCCCGCAGCGCTTACGGGAGTGATGTGGGCCGGCAGGGGGAAAACTTGCAGACCGTTTGGTTATGTCCTTAGAACCCGCGCTTGAAGTGAAAGCCCAACCCCTGTGGGCGCTGGTTTGCCTGCGATGCAGGCAACTCGGCCCATCAGGCACACCGAGGCGATGCCATCGCAGGCAAGCCAGCGCCCACACTGACGGCGTGAACCTGCTAGGCCGCATTGACGGTCACCCACAACCCTGTGCGACGGGTGATATGGATCGGCAACGTGCGCGCCAGGGTGTCGAGGGTTTGCTCGGCGTTGTCGAGACGGTACAGGCCGCTGACCCGCAGTCCGGCGACTGACGGGTCGAGGCGCAGCACGCCGTTGTGATAGGGGCGTAATGCCTCGATGACGTCGGCCAGTGGGCGGTCGCGCACTTGCAGGAAACCGTCGACCCACGCAGTGGCGCCGGAAGAACTGGCCTGCACCGCGCCAAACCCCGTGCGGTCGTAATGCACTTCATGGCCGGCGGCCAGTTGCAGGCGTTCGCCGTGTTGATCGTCGATGTCCACCGCGCCATTGAGCGCGACAACCTGGCCCTGCCCTTCACGCTCGCGCACCAGGAGGCGACTGCCATAGGCACGCAATCGCGCCTGCTCGGTCTGGATCACAAACGGTCGGCTGCGCTCACTGGCAACCTTGGCCAGCACCTCGCCTTCGCGCAGGCGCACCAGGCGCTGTAGCGGGTTGAACTGAATGTCGGCCGCGCTTTGCGCGTTGAGCAGCAACTCGCTGCCGTCGACCAGCGCGACCGTACGGCGCTCGCCGGTGCCGGTGCGGATATCCGCAGTCAATGCCGATAAACCGACGGGTTTGGCCAACAGCGCGGCGCCAATGGCCACGCCTGCGCCCGCCAACGCGATCTGCAACACCTGGCGGCGACTCGACGGCGCCTCCAGCGCCTGTTGCAGCACTTTGCTGCTCACGCCCTGGGCCTGGGGAACCTGAAACACGCCAAGGCGCGTTTCCAGCTGCTGGCACAACGCATCGTGACGTGGGTCGGCCGCGCGCCACTGGTGATAGCGTTGCCAATCCAATGCCGTGGCTTCGCCCGAGCGCAGCAGCACGTACCAGCGCGTGGCGCTGTCGATCAGTTCGTCATTCATTCCAGGCACAACCGCAGGCAACGGTTGAGGGCGCGGGCCATGTAGTCACTCACCGAGCGCTGGGAGATCCCCAGCTCGGCGGCGATTTGCGGGTAAGTCAGGCCATTGAGTTGCGACAGCAGGAAGGTCGCCTTGACCTTGGCCGGCAAGCCGTCGAGCAACGCGTCGATGGCTTGCAGCGCTTCAAGCATTTGCGCCAGGTCTTCTGGCGACGGCGCGGTGGATGTCTCGTCGCGGTCAAGGGCGTCGAGGTAGGCGCGCTCCAGGTCACGGCGGCGCCACAGCTGGTACATCAGACGCTGGGCGATGGTGGTGAGCAAGGCGCGCGGCTGACGGATCGGCAGCACCGACGGTGAACTCAGGAGCTGGACGAAGGTGTCGGCGGCGATGTCTTCGGCGTGCGCACGGGAATCGAGGTGGCGGTGCAAACGGCTGCACAGCCAGTCGTAATGACTGCGGAACAATCCGCCCACGTAATCGCTGTGAGAAGTGTCGGCGCCGGACATAGTGGCTCCATCTGAGTTGGTTGCACGTTATGTCCGGTGTTCCGGTGGAGCGATCCTAGCAAGGCTGCTTATTCTTTAATAATACTTAAAAAGTATTTTTATATAACCTTATTGAAGCCTCAAGACCGTTCTCACGCTCTGCGTGGGCATGCAGCCCTGGACACTTCGCGCCTGCTCTCGAACGCGTGACGCGGAGCGTCACAGGAGGCGTTCCCACACCGGGCGTGGGAACGATCAATGATCATTTAAGCGTTGAGTAGCCGGCGCTCAAGGCTTCTTGCCGGTAGTGCAACAGCACTTGGTAGTCGTCTTCGCTGGCGGGCAGGACTTCGTGTATCCCCAGGGTTTCGACGACGTGGGGCAAATCCCGCAATGCCAGGTTCATTGCCTCACGAATCTGCAGCACTCGCTCATCGCTCAAGTCCAGCGGGCCGATGTAGGGCAAGGTCGGGCTCGGTGCGCTGTGAGTGACGATGCGCAGCCCCGCCACTTCCTGCGGAGCAAACCGGGCGAGGTAGTCGAAGGTGACGCTGTCGATGGCGGCCAGGTCGGCGCGGTCTTCGCGCAGCCAGCGCAGGCTCTCGCGGTGGGCGCCGCTGATGCCGACGCTGGCGAAGAACCGGCCGTCGCGCTGCAAAGGCGCGAGGCGTTCGCGCAGCAGGTTCATGCAGCTGTTGGAGTCGTGGCCATTGATCACGCCACGGCTGTCGAAGAAGTCGGCCAGGGCGGTGCGCGGGTTGTCTTCGCGGGTCAGCAGCAGGCTGCAATGGTCGCCGAGGCTGCTGTGGGCCAGCTCGTAGCGTGGGCGGCCAATCACCCGCACCTGGCCACGCAATTGGGTCATCAGCGGATAACCGCAGGTTTGCGTGACGAGCAGTTCCGGGGCCAGCCACAGGCCGTGCAGGTCGAGGTGGTCGGCGTTGAGGCGGGTGAGGCTCAAGCGCTCCAGGAGGCGCGTAAGCCAGGCCTGGTTGGCCTGTTGCACGGGTTCGGGCGCGACGTACATCAGCAGCTCGGCGAAGTGATCACTCATGGCTTGTCTCTCACGCAAAAGGGTGCCGGGGGCTGTCGATGGCCTTGAGGCCGTGGCGGCTGATCAACTGGCCGTAACCCTGCACCAGGAAACCACCGCTGCGCGCCAGCCACTGTTCGCGGCGGGCGTGGTAGACCGTGGGCAATAAATACCAGGGCAACTTGGGCAAGTCGTGGTGCACCAGGTGCAGGTTGTTGTTGAGGAACAGCCAGGTCCACGGCCAGGACGCTTCGTTGAGCACGGTGCGCTGCTCCGGCTGCGGGTGCGGGCGGTGTTCATAGTAGGAACGAACCGACGCCAGGGACAAGGCCGGCACCGTGACCAGCAGCAGGTAATGCCACACCGGCAGCGCGCTGTAGTGAGCGATGAAGCTGAGCATCAGCAGGGTTACGGCGGCGTGGGCCAGCCACATTGGCCACACTTGGGGCAGGCGTTGAAACTCATGGCGCGCCAACCGGCCGATCGCCAGGGGTGCTGCCAGCAGGAAACGGCCCAACACGGTTTTGGTCAGCCAATGCACGCCACGTTCCGCCAGCGAGCTGGCGTCCCACTGACGTTGGTTCAGGTAGCGGCTTTCCGGGTCGATGCCCGGCAGGGTGAGGTCGTCGTCGTTGTGGTGCAGCAGGTGGCTGTTACGGTACAGGGTGTAGGGGTACCACACGGCAAACGGGGCGTAGCCGAGCAGTTTGTTCACCCGCAGCGAACGGGTGGGATGGCCATGGAGCAACTCGTGTTGCACCGACAGCCACACCGTCACCAGCGGAATCAGCAACAGGGTGCTGAGCCACAGGCCCAGCCAGTGGCTGCCAAGCATTACGGCGAACCAGCCGCCATACACGCCGATCAACAGCAACCAGGTGGGCCATTCGGTACGGGCAGTAAAACCCCGGGCCAGGGCTTCGATTTCCCGGCGTTGGGTCAGATCAAGGTAGTGGGCCATCGGCAGCTCAGAGCAGGTGTTTCCTGCTCTGTGCATTGAGGCCCGAAAATCTTGCAGATCGTTTGGTTCTAAGCTTGTAACTCAGTGACCGAACAGGCCTGTCTCGGCCTTCTTGGTTTTTTTGTCGGCGCGTTTTTCATCGGCGGTCTTTGCCGGTTTTTTCTTCGCGGCTTTCTTTGAATCCATACCTTTGGCCATGATGCTTGCTCAACTGAACGTGGATGTAGCACTGGGTATAACACCTATTGGGCCCTGGAAGGCGCTTATAATCTGCAGCCCTCGATTACAGTCGCCGAACACCATGCCCCCGTTGAACATTGAAGTGCTGGCAGAGCCCTTGTGGCCGCTGCTGAACAAGTTTTATCGCCACCATGATTCGTCGATGAAGGCCCTCAAGGGCGGGCAATTGTGGGTCGCCCGGGAGCGTGAGATTGTGGCCGGGCTGTGCCTGACGCCAGTGGTCGGCGGGCACTGGTTGACCGGCGTATTCGTGGCCCCGGCGTATCGCAGCCAGGGGTTGGCGGCGCGCTTGATCCTGCAGGCGGTCGCCGCGTGCGAAGGCACGGTGTGGCTGTTGTGCCATCCCGACCTGGAAGGGTTGTATCAGCGTATGGGGTTCACCCAGGACACCGTGTTGCCTCAGTCCCTCAGTGAGCGCCTGGCGCGCTACAAGCGCAACAAGCCGATGATTGCCATGGGGTTGAAAACAGGCGCTTAGACCGTTTGGTGAGGTCGACCGTCGATAATGTGTGGTCGACGGGTGATGAGCCCATGCTAGCCTCGGCGGCACAGTGGCCCACTTTTCGGATGATCATGAAAGCGACCTTTGCAGCTCTGTCCCTTACCGCCCTCCTCGTCCCAACGTTCAGCCAGGCAGCCGACGCGCCGATTACCGCCCAGCAATACGCCAGCGTGCTCGCCGGCAGTTGGCGCGACCCGGCCAACAGCGCACGCGACGGTTACCGCCACCCGCAGCAGACCCTGGAGTTCTTTGGCTTGGGCGCCAAACAGACCGTGATCGAAATCACCCCTGGCGGAGGCTGGTACAGCGAAGTGCTGGCACCGCTGCTCAAAGACCACGGGCACTACATTGCCGCCGTGCAGGCGGCGAGCAGCGGCGCTTACGCAGCGACGTCCGAAGAAAACCTGAAAAAGAAATTCGCCGCCGACCCGACGCGTTATGCCAAGGCCCAGGTGACCGAATTCGACCCCAAGGCGCCGGTATTCGGCAAACCTGCGTCGGTCGACGCCGTGCTGACCTTCCGCAATGTGCATAACTGGGTGGCAGCCAATACCGCGCCGGCCACCTTCAGCGCGTTTTACACCGTGCTAAAACCAGGTGGCGTGCTGGGCGTGGAAGATCACCGGGCAAAGGACGGGGCTGATCTGGAGGCGATCAAGGACAGCGGCTACCTGACCACTGCGCAAGTGGTGAAATTGGCCACGGATGCCGGGTTCAAGCTGGCGGGGCAAAGCGAGGTGAATGCCAACCCGAAAGACACCAAGGATTACCCGGGTGGCGTGTGGACGTTGCCGCCTTCATTGAGACTGGGCGAGCAGGACAAGGCGAAGTATCTGGCGATCGGGGAGTCGGATCGGATGACGTTGCGGTTCGTCAAACCTGCAAAATAGTTCGATTCGAAATGCTATCCAAAGGTGGGAGCTGGCTTGCCTGCGATAGCAGTGGGTCAGCCAACATCGCTGTGACTGTTACACCGCCATCGCGGGCAAGCCTGCTCCCACCTTTTAGATGTGTGTGGCCTCAGGGCGTTACTCGTCAGCCGTTGGGTCCATGTCCGGGAACATCACTTCGATAAACCCGAACTTGGTGAAATCCGTAATTCGCGACGGGTATAACCGGCCGATCAGGTGATCGCACTCATGCTGCACAACGCGCGCGTGGAAGCCGTCGGCAACGCGCACGATCGGCTCACCCTTGGGGTCAAAGCCCTCGTAGCGAATCTGCTGATAACGGTCCACCGCCCCGCGCAAGCCGGGCACCGACAGGCAACCTTCAAAGCCTTCTTCCAGCACCGGGCTGAGCGGTGTGATCAGCGGGTTGATCAGGATCGTCTGCGGCACCGGCGGCGCGTCCGGGTAGCGTTCACTGGCCTCGAAGCCGAAGATTACCAATTGCAGGTCGACGCCAATCTGCGGGGCTGCAAGGCCCACGCCGCCCACGTGTTCCATGGTCTGGAACATGTCATCGATCAATTGCCACAACTCGGGGCTGTCGAACATTTCCGGCGGAACCGGTGGCGCGATACGCAGCAGGCGCTCGTCGCCCATTTTCAGGATTTCACGGATCATTGATCAGACTTCGTCGGGAGTGGGCTTGGAGTGGTCCCGGCCTAGGCCTGAGACGTGTTGTTTTTCGTCCGTGTGGGTGTGTTCATCGAATTCCTTTTCGCCTGGGTCCTTGCCTTCGGCCGACATGTGTTCGATGACGGCATTCATCTCCGCGCCCAGCAACAGCACGGCGGCGGAAATATAGAAGTACAGGAGCAGGACGATGATCGCACCGATACTGCCATACATGGCGTTGTAGTCGGCGAAGGTTTTGACGTAGTAGCCAAAACCCAGGGAGGCAACAATCCACACCACCACGGCGAGCACCGAGCCCGGCGTGATGAAGCGAAATTTCTGCTCGACGTCGGGCATCACGTAATACATCAACGCCACGGCAAACATCAGCAAAATCACGATCAGCGGCCAACGCAGGATGGTCCACAGGGTAACCACGAATTCCTGCATGCCGATTTGCCCGGCCAGCCATTCCATCACTTGCGGGCCCAGCACCATCAGCGCGGCGGCGGCCAGCAGCATGCCGGCGATGCCGACGGTGTAGAACACCGAGAGCGGGAAACGCTTCCAGATCGGCCGGCCCTCGACCACGTCGTAGGCGGCGTTCATCGCGCTCATCATCAGGCGCACGCCAGCCGACGCTGTCCACAGGGCAATCACGATACCCACCGAGAGCAAGCCGCCCTTGGACTGCTGCAGTTGGTCGATCACCGGGTTGACCTGCTCCAGGGCCTGGGGCGGCAACACCAGTTCCGACTGCATGCGCAGCCAAGTGAAGAAGTCCGGCAGGTGCAGGAAACCGATCAGGGCAATCAGGAACAGCAGGAAGGGAAACAGCGAGAACAGCATCTGGTAGGCCAGTGCCGAGGCGTAAGTGGGCATCTCGTCGTCGACGAATTCCTTGACGGTGCGCACCAACACTTTATGCAGGGGCAAGCCTTGTAATACCGGAAAAATCATAGCGTCTCCTTTCGCCGCAAAAGGTTGAGTTCGTGGGCGACTCAGGGGCCGTTTTCTACATCAAGGTAGCCTATTTGGCGACCTTGAAACAATTTCGAAACTTTAACCGCATCAGGTGACACAAAAACGGCCATCCGTGGATGGCCGTCGGGCTGCTTAAAACCAGCCGGCGATTCAGGCTTACTTGGTGGCTTTCTTTACCGCATCTTTGGTATCGCCGACCGCTTTCTGCACGTCGCCTTTCTTCTCTTGAACCACGCCTTCAGCCCGCAGCTTGTCGTTGCCGGTGACTTTGCCGACACCTTGCTTGATGTTGCCGACTGCTTCGTTCGCCAAACCTTTTGCCTTATCCGATGTGCTGCTCATGGTATTTCTCCGAAGGAACAATCAAGGGTTATGGTCATTACCTAGTGATTGACCCGGCGCGGTTCGGCAGAGTTTCAATTATTTTCAGGCGGCATTTCATCGCACGCCGCAGGTTTGGCTTTATGTTTTGCGGCCAACCCATGAGAATGCCCGGCACATTCAGGCTATAACGCTGAATAACAGATCCCGTAGGAAGGTTATGAAACTCAATAAAGCACAGGCCATCGCCCGCAGAAACCTGGAACTGGGCGGTGCCGTACTCGGCGTCAACAACTGCCACTTCACCGACCTGGACCGCAAACGCAACATCTGGTGGTTCGACCTCCCGGTCGTGCGCATTGGTGTAGGCCAGTACGAGTGGATTCACTTGCTGATGCACGACGCCGAGACTGACCAGTTGCTGCACCTGAAGGTGCCGACGGCGTTCATGCGCGAGAAGCTCGAAGGGCTGGTGGTGCGTAACGCGAACAAGCGCAAGCCGGAGATCACCCTGGAGCTGAGCGCGGACAAGGATTCGTTCTTGAAGGATGTACGCCCGTCGGGTGCTGGCGTGAGCTTCGCGCAGTTTGCGCTGTAGGAGCCGAATCAAACTGTGGGAGCTGGCTTGCCTGCGATAGCGGTGTGTCAGCCACATTGCACTGACAGGTATACCGCGATCGCAGGCAAGCCAGCTCCCACATTGGAGTGCATTCCAATTGAGGAAAGTAAGCAGGCATAAAAAACCCCGCATCTGCGGGGTTTTTTATGCAGTTACTTTTTCAAGCCAAGCTTCTTCAGCTCTTCATCCCGCAACTCGCGCCGCAGGATCTTGCCCACGTTGGTGGTCGGCAATGCATCGCGGAACTCCACGGCCTTGGGCACCTTGTAGCCGGTGACATTGGCGCGCATGTGTTCCATCACCTGGTCCTTGGTCAGGGTGGCCCCTGGCTTGACCACGATGAAGATCTTGATGTGTTCCCCGGACTTGTCGTCCGGCACGCCGATAGCCGCGCATTGCAGCACGCCCGGCAGGGTTGCCAGCACGTCTTCGAGCTCGTTCGGGTAGACGTTGAAACCGGAGACCAGAATCATGTCCTTCTTGCGGTCGACAATGCGCATGTAGCCGTCGGGCTGGATGATCGCGATGTCGCCGGTCTTCAGCCAGCCTTCGCTGTCGAGGATCTCGGCCGTGGCGTCTTCGCGCTGCCAGTAGCCCTTCATCACTTGCGGGCCTTTGACGCACAGCTCGCCGATTTCACCCAGGGCCAGTTCGACGCCGTCATCGGTGATGACTTTGCACAGGGTCGACGGCACCGGAATGCCGATGGTGCCGATCTGGATGTGCTGGATCGGGTTGACGGTGGCCACCGGGCTGGTTTCGGTCATGCCATAACCTTCGCAAATGTTGCAGCCGGTCACGTCCTTCCAGCGTTCGGCGGCCGCCAATTGCAGGGCCATGCCGCCCGACAAAGTGACCTTCAACGCGGAAAAGTCCAGCTTGCGGAAGCCTTCGTTGTTGCACAGCGCCACGAACAAGGTGTTCAGGCCGACAAACCCGCTGAACTTCCACTTCGACAGTTCCTTGACCATCGCCGGCAAATCGCGCGGGTTGCTGATCAGGATGTTGTGGTTGCCGATCAGCATCATCGCCATGCAATGAAAGGTGAATGCATAAATGTGGTACAGCGGCAGCGGCGTGATCAGGATCTCGCAGCCTTCGTTGAGGTTGGAGCCCATCAACGCCTTGCACTGCAGCATGTTGGCGACGAGGTTGCGGTGGGTGAGCATCGCGCCCTTGGCCACGCCGGTGGTGCCGCCGGTGTATTGCAGCACGGCGACGTCGCTGCTGGCCGGGCTGACATCGTTGACCGGTTGGCCGTGCCCCTTGGCCAGCACGTCATTGAACTTGATCGCCTTCGGCAAGTGGTAAGCCGGAACCATCTTCTTCACGTACTTGATGACACTGTTGATCAGCAGGCGCTTGAGCGGCGGCAACAGGTCGGCGACTTCGGTAACGATCACGTGCTTGACGGAGGTCTTGGGCACGACCTTTTCCGCCAGGTGCGCCATGTTGGCCAGGCAGACCAGGGCTTTGGCACCGGAGTCGTTGAATTGGTGTTCCATTTCCCGCGCGGTGTACAGCGGGTTGGTGTTGACCACGATCAGCCCGGCACGAATGGCGCCGAAGACCGCGACCGGGTACTGCAGGACGTTGGGCAGTTGCACGGCGATTCGATCGCCAGGCTTCAAGTCGGTGTGCTGTTGCAGGTACGCGGCGAAGGCGCCGGACAATTCGTACAACTCACCGTAGGTGATTGTCTTGCCCAGGTTGCTGAAAGCCGGTTTGTTGGCGAAGCGCTGGCAGGACTGTTTCAGTACCGCCTGAATATTTGGATACTCGTCTGGATTGATGTCTGCAGCAATCCCGGCGGGGTACTTATCCTTCCAAAAGTCTTCGTTCATGGAAGCCCACTCCTCAGCGACGCGAATTCATCATCGCATTTGATGCGATTATTATTGGTGTATGTTTTTTTAGGGTGAATCTGGCGCTTTAAAGCAGGCCGAGAAGTCACAAAGCGCGCCGAGAGTAGCAGCTTTGCCAAGGGCCGCCTAGAGCCAAACGGAGGTCCTACAGTCACAATCACGACTGTCCTACAATATTTGGTCACACTTGAAGTGATGGCAAAATACCGCACCAAAAGGCTCTGGAATAGGGATTTCAGGGCAATAGAGAATCAATAGGGAGAGGTTTTCTGTGGTGAGGGGGCCCCGCCCTGCCGATGAGATCGCTGGAGACAGGTAGGGCTGCTTCGCAGCCCAGCGCGGGGCAAGCCCGCTCACCACAGCAAGCCAGCTCCCACATTTTCAAGCCTGTTCCAGATCAGGCGATCTCGCGCAGTTCCCGTCGCAGAATCTTGCCCACCGGCGTCATCGGCAGCGACTCGCGCAACACAATGTGCTTGGGCACCTTGTACCCCGTGAAGTTGGCTTTGCAATACGTCTTCAACTCCTCAAGGCTCACGCCCTGGGCCCGCGCCACCACGAACAGCTTGACCGCCTCCCCTGTGCGTTCATCCGGCACGCCGATCACCGCGCAGTTGGCCACGGCCGGGTGAGCCATCACCACGTCTTCGATCTCGTTGGGGTAAACGTTGAAGCCCGACACGATAATCAGATCCTTCTTACGATCGACAATGCTCACGAAGCCCTCGATGTCGATCACCGCAATGTCACCCGTCTTCAGCCAGCCCTTGGCGTCCAGGGTTTCGGCGGTTGCCGCCGGTTGTTGCCAGTAGCCCTTCATCACTTGCGGACCCTTGATGCACAACTCGCCGCGCTCGCCCAATGGCAATTCATGCCCTTCGTCGTCGATGACTTTCATCGCGGTGCCCGGCACCGGAATGCCCACCGTGCCCAGGCGCGATTGGCTGCCGTAAGGGTTGGTGCTGGCCACCGGAGAGGTTTCGGTCAGCCCGTAGCCTTCACCGATGGAACACCCGGTCAGCGCCTTCCAGCGCTCGGCCGTGGCCTTGACCAGCGCGGTGCCGCCGGAGTTGGTGATCTTGAGGTGCGAGAAGTCCAGGGTCTTGAAGTCCGGATGGTCCATCAATGCCACAAACAGCGTGTTGAGCCCGAGCAGGCAGGAAAACCGCCACTTCTTCAGCTCCTTGATAAACCCGCCTATGTCGCGCGGGTTGGTGATCAGTACGTTGTGGTTGCCGGTCACCATCATGCACATGCAGTTCGCCGTGAATGCATAGATGTGGTACAGCGGCAGCGGCGCGATCATCACCTCCTGCCCTTCCCTGACCAGCGGCTGGCCGTCGTCGGTGACCTGCGACATGCACGCGCGCGCCTGCTGCATATTGGCGACGAGATTGCCGTGGGTGAGCATCGCGCCTTTGGCCAGGCCGGTGGTGCCGCCGGTGTATTGCAGCACGGCGATGTCATCCAACGTGACCGGGTGCCGAATCAGGCCCTGCCCTGCGCCCATGCGCAAGGCGCGCTTGAACGACACCGCGCGCGGCAGGCTGTAGGCCGGGACCATCTTCTTGACCTTGTCGACCACGGTGTTGATCAGCCAGCCTTTGGCGGCGGGCATGAAGTCGCCCATCCTGGCTTCGATCAGGTAGTCGATCTCGGTGTCGGTGCACACTTCCTGCACCCGCGACCCGAACAGGTTGAGGTAGACCAGCGCACGCACGCCGGCGTCCTTGAATTGGTGGCGCATCTCGCGCGGGGTGTACAGCGGGTTGGTGTTGACCACGATCAGCCCGGCGCGCAGCGCGCCGAACACCGCGATCGGATAATGCAGCACGTTGGGCATCTGCACCGCGATGCGGTCGCCCGGCTTGAGGTCGGTGTGGTTTTGCAGGTAACCGGCGAACGCCGCACTCTGGCGCTCAAGCTCGGCGTAGGTCAGGGTGATGCCCATGTTGCTGAACGCCGGACGGTCGGCAAAGGCCTTGCAGGAGCGCTCAAAGACTTCGATCACGGACTTGTAGGTGGTCAGGTCGATGTCATTGGGAACGCCGGCGGCGCGTTTGTCATTCCAGAAATCAGGTTGCATTATTCTTGTCCTCTTACCTGAGTGTGCCCGACCGCTTCGGCTGCTATAAAAAGCGGAGCTCAGCGGACGTTAGCAGCTATGGCCAAACAGGCAATACGCCAAACCGTTTCATTGATTGTATGAATCTTGCCCCTGACGCGTAGGCAGATACCCCAGCCCCTGACAGATGAGCTATACACTGCAACGACCCCAAGCAAAGGAAGCGCCATGAACCACAGCACCTTCTGGCTGACCGCGAATGACCGCAGCCGCCTGTACGTCAATCAATGGCTGCCGGAAGGCCCGGTCAAGGCGTTGATCATGCTGTCCCACGGCATGGCCGAGCACAGCGGGCGTTACGCGCGCCTGGCCGACGCCTTGTGCGGCGCGGGTTACGGCGTGTATGCACTGGACCAGCGTGGCCACGGCCGTACCGCCGACGAAGGCACCTTGGGGCTGTTTGCCGAGCAGGACGGCTGGAACAAAGTGGTCGGCGACCTGGCCAGTCTCAACCAGCACATCGCGCATCAGCAGCCGGGGCTGCCGATCATTCTGCTGGGCCACAGCATGGGCAGCTATATCGCCCAGGCCTACCTGTTACACCACAGTGCCAGCCTGAATGGGGCCATTCTCAGCGGTTCGAATTTCCAGCCGGTGGCGCTGTACCGCGCGGCCGGCGTCATTGCGCGTATAGAGCGCGCGCGCCAAGGCCTGCGCGGGCGCAGTGCGCTGATCGACTTTCTGTCGTTCGGCTCGTTCAACAAGGAGTTCAAGCCCAACCGCACCGGCTTCGACTGGCTCAGCCGCGACCCGATCGAGGTCGACGCCTACATCAATGACCCGCTCTGCGGCTTCCGTTGCACCAACCAACTGTGGGTCGACCTGCTGGGCGGCTTGCAGCAAATCAGCAAAGCGTCCAATCTCGCCCAGATCGACCCGGGCCTGCCGGTCCTGGTGATCGGCGGCGAATGTGATCCGGTGAGTGAGGGCAAGCGTCTCAAAAACCTGGCCCATGCCCTGCGTGAGGCCGGCTGCCAGCACCTGCAATTGAATATCTACCCGCAGGCGCGTCATGAAGTGTTCAACGAAACCAACCGTGATGAAGTGACCACGGATGTATTGAAGTGGCTCGACCAGGCGCTGACCTTGCGCAGACCGGCCCGCTGCGAATAATTTCTCCTTTAAAATCAGATCATTACATTACCGATTAGCCACAGGATGCACCTTTAGATGACTCAGGTTACCAACACCCCGTACGAAGCCCTTGAAGTCGGCCAGACGGCCAGCTACAGCAAGACCGTCGAAGAGCGCGATATTCAGCTGTTCGCCGCCATGTCCGGCGACCACAACCCGGTGCACCTGGATGCCGAATACGCCAAGGCGACCATGTTCAAGGAGCGTATCGCTCATGGCATGTTCAGCGGCGCGCTGATCAGCGCCGCCGTCGCTTGCGAGCTGCCTGGGCCGGGTACCATCTACATCGGCCAGCAGATGAGCTTTCAGAAGCCGGTAAAAATCGGCGACACCCTGACCGTGCGTCTGGAAATTCTGGAGAAGCTGCCGAAGTTTCGTGTGCGCATTGCCACCCGTGTTTTCAACCAGCGCGATGAGCTGGTGGTGGATGGCGAGGCGGAAATCCTCGCGCCACGCAAGCAGCAGGTTGTGACCTTGACCGAGCTGCCGCCGATCAGCATCGGCTAACGTTCACGCAAAACAAATGTGGGAGCGGGCTCGCCTGCGAATACAGTGAATCAGACAACTCAAGGTTGACTGACCCACCGTATTCGCGAGCAAGCCCGCTCCCACATTGGGTTACAGCGCGGGGCTTACGACTGAGCGCGAGCCTGGTTACGCAGGGCTTTCACCTGGTCGTGGTTGCGTTGTGCGCCGTGGAACTGACGCTCAACCAGGTCACGAATACCCAGCAGGTTGTGCTTGTTGATCTTCTCGATCGCTTCTTTATAAGCCTTGAGTGCGTGGTCTTCACCGCGCTCGGCTTCGTTCAGCACGGCTTCCTCGTCCTTACCGGTGACCATCGACTTCACGTCGACCCAGCCACGGTGCAAGGCGCCCGCCACACTGCCGGATTTTTCCGGATCGCCACCCAAGGCACGCACGGCGGTCTGCAGTTCAGCAGCGGCGGTGGCGCAGTCGGTGGAGCGCTTGACGAACAGGGCTTTGAGCTCAGGGTGCTTGATATCTTCAGCACAGGTCTTGAAGCCTTCTTGGCCGTCTTTGCTGGTTTCGATCAGGTCGTTCAGTACGGAGATCGATTCTTTGTTGATGTCAGTCATTTTCCAATTCCTTGTGCGGGTTAAGAAGGTTGTCTTAAGGATTGCAGCCCGCGTGCCAGGTTTTGAAAAACAACTTTTTCTTTATATTTCAATGACTTGAAAATAATTGAACCATCTGTATGTACGTAATTTGCATGATCTGTCATTTGGCCTTCATGCAGAATGCCTGTATTTTCGAAGACCTCGACTTACATCACTGAACCCCATGAACCCCGAAAAACTCGAACTGCTGATCACCCGCGAAATGCCCTTCGGCAAATACAAGGGTCGGATCATCGCCGACCTGCCCGGCCCCTACCTGAACTGGTTTGCCCGTGAGGGTTTTCCCCACGGCGAACTGGGCGGTTTGCTGGCGCTGATGCAGGAAATCGACCACAACGGGTTGGCCGAACTGCTTGAACCTCTACGCGTAAAACACGGTAAACCCGCCCCTCGACATTAAGAGCCCATGCCATGCCAAGGAATGCAGATAACGAACACCACTGGCAGGACATCGCCCAGCGTTACGAGCTGGAGCCTGGTCCGATCAACCTGGAAAACGGCTACTTCGGCCGAATGAGCCGCGCGGTGCGCGCGCAGTACCTGGAGCACGTGGCGTTTATCAACCGCAGCAACTCGCTGCACGTGCGCCAGCGCTTCGAGCAGGGCGAAAACGTCGAGATCCGCCGCCAACTCGCCGGGCTGATCGACGCTGACCCCGAAGCAGTGGCCTTCACTCGTAACGCCACCGAGGCCTTGCAATCGCTGATCCGCAACTACAACTGCCTGCGACCCGGCGACCAGGTGCTGATCAGCGACCTGGAATACGACACGGTCAAAGGCGCGATGCGCTGGCTGGCTGGCTATCGGGGCGTGGAAGTGATCGAGGTGTCCCACACGCACCCGGCCAGTTTCGACAGCCTGCTGCAGACCTATCGCGAGACGTTCGCGCAGTACCCGCGCCTCAAGCTGATGGCACTCACCCACGTCACCCACCGCACCGGCCTGGTGATGCCCGTCGAAGCGATTGCCAAGGCCGCGCGCGAGCATGGCATCGACGTGATCCTCGACGGCGCGCATGCCCTGGGCCAGATCGAATTCAACCTGGCGGCGCTGGGCATCCAGTTCGCCGGCTTCAACCTGCACAAATGGATTGGCGCGCCGCTGACCCTGGGCTTCCTCTATATAGCCCCGGAGCGCCTGGCCGATATCGACCCGGACATGGGCGAGTTCCACTACCCGGCCACGGACGTACGCGCACGCACGTCTTACAGCACGCCAAACTTTCCGGCATTGATGACCTTGCCACTGGTATTTGAGGAGCACCGCGCATTGGGCGGCTCGGCGGCCAAAGGTGCGCGGGTCAATTACCTGCGTGACCTGTGGGTAAGCCAGGTGCGGCCATTGCCGGGTATTGAGGTGCTGACCCCGGATGATCCGAGGCTGTATTGCGGGATCACGGCGTTCAAGTTTTTAGGGCGAGATCAGGCGGAGATGGCGGATCGGTTGCTCAAGGACTATGACCTGTTTACCACTACGCGTGTCGGGGCGGCGTTTGGTACCTGTATCCGGGTGACACCGGGGCTGGTGACGTCGGCGGCGGATATCGATGTGTTGGTCAACGCGATTACCCAACTGAGCGCGGATTAAGAATGTGGGAGCTGCTTGCCAGCTCCCACACTGGGTTCACAGTTGAACTGCATCGATTTCACGTTTTTCTTCAGGCAAAAAAAAGCGGTACACCGACCAAGTGCACCGCAAAAATGCCGTTAAGCACAGCAACAACGATTCGGTAAATCAGATCAATCCAGCAGTGCCAGCGCCTGTGCGGTGACTTCCTGGATGCGGGCCCAGTCGCCGTTCTTGACCCACTCCGGGTCCAGCATCCAGCTACCGCCCACGCACATCACGTTTTTCAAGGCCATGTACTGCTTGATGTTGGCCGGGCCAACGCCGCCGGTTGGGCAGAATTTTACTTCGCCAAACGGGCCGCCCAGCGCCTTGATGGCTGCCACGCCGCCGCTGACTTCAGCCGGGAACAGCTTGAAGCGGCGATACCCCAGGCCATAGCCTTCCATGATGCCGGAGGCGTTGCTGATGCCCGGCAGCAGCGGGATCGGGCTGTGCACAGAGGCTTCCAGCAGGTCACGGGTAATGCCCGGGGTGACGATGAACTGCGAGCCGGCCACTTCGGCCGCTTCAAGCATGTGGCGATCGAGCACGGTGCCGGCACCGGTGCACAGTTCAGGGCGCTGCTCGCGCAGGACCTGAATGGCTTTAAGGCCGAACTCGGAACGCAGGGTCACTTCCAATGCGGTCAAACCGCCCGCTGCCAGGGCATCGGCCAGCGGCAGGATGTCCTGTTCGCGGGCGATGGTGATCACCGGCAGGATCCGCGCCTTGGCGCAAAGGCTGTCGATGAGGGCAACTTTGTCCGCCATGGACACGGTCGGTTGAGGGCTTTTCATAGCGGCTGATCCTTGGCTCATGGGCACCAGTAAATCTCTAAAGTAGGTTGCAAAAACGCGCGAATCGGCATGGCAGCAACGTCGTCACTGGCCAGCGCGGCGCTCAAGGTGGTCAATTTCGAACTGCCGGAAATCGACAGCACGGTGTAGTGGGCCGTGGCCAACAGTGCGCGACTCATGGTCAGGCGCTGGTGAGGCACGGTCGGCGCCAGCATCGGCCAGCAACGGCGGGTACCGTCGGGCTGCAGCGCTTCGCTCAGGTTCGGGCTGTTGGGAAACAGAGACGCGGTGTGGCCGTCATCGCCCATGCCGAGTACCAGCACGTCAATGGCGGACAACTCTGCCAACTGGCGATCAGCCAGTTCGGCGGCGTCTTCAAGGTTCGCGGCAACGTTGTACAGGCTGAGGAACTTCGCCTTGGCCGCCGGGCCTTGCAGCAGGTATTTCTTCAACAGGCCGGCATTGCTGTCGGCATGTTCCACCGGCACCCAGCGCTCGTCGGCCAAGGTGATGGTGACCTTGGACCAGTCCAGGCCTTGCTGGGCAAGGTTCTGGAAAAACGCCACAGGGCTGCGGCCACCGGAGACCACCAGGATCGCCTCGCCACGGGCACTGATGGCCGCGCGCAGTTGCTCGGCCACGTCATTGGCCAAACCGTCCGCCAACAACACGGGCGTGCGGTACTCATGGGCCGTTACGCCCTGAGGCAGTTTCAATTCAGATATCGCCATACCACGACCTCCCATCCCGCGTGATCAGTGCAATCGAGCTCATCGGCCCCCAGGACCCGGCCGCGTACGGCTTGGGCGCGTCACCGGATTTTTTCCACCCGGCGATCAACTGGTCACACCACTTCCACGCGGCTTCGATTTCATCTTTGCGAACAAACAGGTTCTGATTGCCGCGCATCACTTCCAGCAACAACCGCTCGTAGGCATCCGGAATACGGGCGCTGCGATAGGTGTCGGAAAAATTCAGTTGCAGCGGGCCGCTGCGCAGTTGCATGCCCTTGTCCAGGCCCTGCTCCTTGGTCATCACACGCAAGGAAATACCTTCGTCCGGCTGCAGGCGGATGATCAGTTTATTGCTGATCTGCAGGCGCTGCTCGGGGGCGAAGATGTAGTGGGACGGTTCCTTGAAGTGGATGACAATTTGCGACAGCTTTTGCGGCATGCGCTTGCCGGTGCGCAGGTAGAACGGCACACCAGCCCAACGCCAGTTACGGATATCGGCACGCAGGGCAACGAAGGTTTCGGTGTCGCTCTGGGTGTTGGAATTCTCTTCTTCCAGGTAACCCGGCACCGGCTTGCCGGCGCTGTAGCCAGCGATGTACTGGCCGCGTACAACCTGAGTGGTCAGGCCTTCCGGGCTGATCGGCGCCAGGGCCTTGAGCACCTTGACCTTCTCGTCACGGATGCTGTCGGCGGAGAGGTCGGCCGGCGGGTCCATGGCGATCAGGCAGAGCAGCTGCAGCAGGTGGTTCTGGATCATGTCGCGCAGTTGGCCGGCCTTGTCGAAATAGCCCCAACGGCCTTCGATACCGACCTGCTCGGCCACGGTGATCTCCACGTGGGAAATGTAGTGCTGGTTCCACTGGGTTTCGAACAGGCTATTGGCAAAACGCAGGGCGATCAGGTTCTGGACGGTTTCTTTGCCCAGGTAGTGGTCGATGCGGTAAGTGCGGTTCTCCGGAAAGAACTGCGCCACGGCGTCGTTGACCTTGCGTGAAGACTCCAGGTCCGAACCGATGGGCTTTTCCAGCACGACGCGGGTGTTTTCCGCGAGGCCGACCTTGGCCAGGTTTTCGCAGATCGCGCCGTACACCGCCGCCGGGGTGGCGAAGTAGGCGATCAGGCGTTGTTCGTTGCCGGCTTTTTCAGCCAGGCCAACGTAGTCGTCGGCCTTCATGAAGTCGACGTGCACATAGGCCAGGCGCGCGAGGAAGCGTGCGGCCACGGCTTCGTCCAATTCCTTGCCGACGTATTTACGCAATTCTTTTTCGATGTGAGCCATGTGCTGCTGCTCGGAACCGGCTTCACGGGCCAGGGCCAGGATGCGCGTGTCGTCGTGCAGGAGGCCTGCGCCATCGAGTTGATAGAGGGCAGGAAATAACTTGCGCAGCGCCAGATCACCCAAGGCGCCAAACAGGGCAAAGGTGCAGGGTTCTACGGTTATCGAAGGCATGATGTTTGTTCTTTTATCAAGTTAAGCTACAAATACCTTTTTTCAAGGCATCACTCAAGGAAAAATGTAGTAATAACCACAACATTTTCCCGAAAAACGCATTCCGAGTGGTGGTGTTCAGCTACCCTCAGTAGGATAGGCCACCGCAAAGCGCCACTCGTCGATTGGTTGCCACCCTTTATTTGCATCGTCGCCCGAAGGAAAGACTGAATGGACCGCGTGCGAAATCTTCTGGAACAGATCCGGAACCGCCTCGAAGAATTGAACAAGGCCGAGAAAAAAGTCGCCGAGGTCATCCTGCTCAACCCGCAGCAGGCGACCCGCTTCTCTATCGCCGCCCTCGCCCAGGCCGCTTCGGTCAGTGAACCGACGGTCAACCGTTTCTGCCGTTCGTTCGGCGTCAGCGGTTACCCTGAACTTAAATTGCAACTGGCGCAAAGCCTCGCCAGTGGTGCTGCGTATGTCAGCCGCGCCGTGGAGGCCGATGATAACCCTGAGGCCTACACGCAGAAGATCTTTGGCAGCGCGATTGCGTCCCTGGACAGCGCCTGCCAGGCCCTGGACCCGGCCCTGATCAGCAAGGCCGTGGACCTGTTGATCCAGGCGCGGCAGATCCACTTCTTCGGCCTCGGCGCCTCGGCCCCGGTGGCGATGGATGCGCTGCACAAGTTCTTCCGCTTCAACCTGGCCGTGACCGCGCACGCCGACGTGCTGATGCAGCGCATGATCGCCTCCGTGGCGCACACAGGCGAGCTGTTCGTGATCATTTCCTACACCGGGCGTACCCGCGAACTGGTGGAAGTGGCGCGCATCGCCCGCGAAAACGGTGCTTCGGTGCTGGGCGTAACCGCCGAGAACTCGCCGCTGGCCAAGGCCAGTACCGTGAGCCTGAACATCCCGCTGCCGGAAGACACCGACATCTACATGCCGATGACGTCGCGGATCATTCAACTGACCGTGCTGGATGTGCTGGCGACCGGCATGACCTTGCGCCGCGGGGTGGATTTCCAGCCGCATTTGCGCAAGATCAAAGAGAGTTTGAATGACAGCCGGTACCCGGTTGGGGATGAATTTAACTAGCAGGAATCTCCACCAGCAGTACCGTCCCTATCGCAGCATAAGTATCTACACAACTTTCAAGGCTGAAAAATCTCCCTGTAGCGAAGCGGCCCCAACAAAGACTCCGCCGAGTTCCAGATAGAACCAGGTCGCCTGGTTTGGGGCCGCTTCGCAGCCCAGCGCGGGGCAAGCCCGCTCACTACAACGATGTGTAGATACTTATGCCTATCGCAGGCAAGCCAGCGCCAACACTGGGAATGCCGCGCTGGCACGCTCTGCGTCCGCTTTAAAGTCGTGACGCGCAACGCCACCGGATGCATTCCCACGCAGAGCGTGGGAACGATCATGCACCGGCCCGCGCCTGCAGACTGAGATGCGCCCGCTCCCCCGGCGCCAAACTGGCAGCCGCCATCGCCGACTCCACGCACACAAACCCCGACGCCTCGTTAAAGCTCACGCCCAATAGCGGCCGGCTGCCCGGGTGCCACACCACGGTGTCGGCGCTGTCGCCAGTGTCGATGCACAGCTCGCGCTGCCAGGCGTGGTCCTTGAGTTGCAATTCGCCGTCGTGCTGGAACACCCGCTGGCAGCCGCCATCCACGCGCAATTCACCTTCCTGCTGGCAAGCCTGGCGATTGAGCTGGTCATAACCTTGCGCACCGTCGAGCCCAGACAGCGCTATCTCATCCACGTGACCAATACGCCAGTAAGCGTGCAAAGCATGGCTCAGTTGGCAGGGCAGTTCGTCTTGATGCTCAGTGCCCAGGCGCAATTCCAGGGTTTCGCCCAAGTGCGCGTGCAGGTCGACCTGCCAGTCGCACAACTGCAATTGCCAGTGTAGGCGCACACCGTCGTCGTCGGTGCTGCTGTCGAGGAGTTTCCAGTCGATCAGCCGCGCCCAGCCATGGGACGGCCACGCGTTTTCGCTCGGGTGGCGCCCATACCACGGCCAGCACACCGGCACGCCGCCACGGATGGCGCCGACTTGCGGCCACTTGGCCGCGCACCACAACCAGGGCTTCTGGCCACGGGGCTGGAAGTGCAGCAATTGCGCGCCCTGACGGCTGAACACCGCCTGGCACAGCGGATGGTCGATCACCAACACATCGCGCATCTGAAAGCGCTCCCAGGCGAACACCGGTTGCTCGCGCAGGGATTTGAAAAAGCGTTGCAGCGGATGCTCATGCATGTGCCACGGTCCTGAAATCAATGTCGCTCAACCCTTGGTGAGCCTGTGGGAGCTGGCTTGCCTGCGATGGCATCGCCTCAGCCATCGAGAAAACCGAGCCGCCTGCAGCGCAGGCAAGCCAGCGCCCACATGACCCTCTCCAACATGGCCAGCTCCAACACAAGTGTGCAGTACAGCCGAAAAAAAGCGGGTAGCCATGGCTACCCGCAAAATGCGCACAGAGAGAAGGAGCTTATCGCAACAGCGTTAGAACGTAGACTGAATTTTCAGGCCCGCTACCAGCGCGTTGTCGACGTCTTTCACACCACCTGGGTTGGCGATGTATTGCAGGTTAGGACGCACGGTCAGCCAGTTGGTAACGTGGAAGCCGTAGTTGAGTTCGACGTTGTATTCGGTGTTACGCAGTGGTGCGTAGCCCGCCTGGTCGTAATCAGTGAAACCGCCAGCGGCATTGAGCAACTCAGCGTTTTTCTTCACGTCACTGTTGGCGTGGATACGGGAAACACCGATACCGACGTCATCTTTGGTACGCGCGTCGAATGGACCTTTGTAAACAAGCATCAGCGACTGGTAGTTGTCGACCAGGTTGGTGTCTTTGTCGTGGAAGGTCACGTTGGCCGCGATGTTCAGACCGCGCGAAGCGTCGCCATTATGCGTGGTGAGTTGCTGTTGCAGAACGCCCCAGTAACCGCTTTTGCTGCTGCGAACCCGGAAGGCTGCGCCAGTAGTGCCAGCGTCGTTACCGTTGACGTCTTCACGTACGTCGGTCGCATCGGCCGTGCTCTTGTAGTAACCCACACGGTATTCGCCCGGCAGGCCATTGACCTTCGGCGACCAGACCAATTCCACCGGCAATACGGTGCCCTTGGTGCCGCTGCCGCTGAGTTTGAAGCCGTTGCCGTGCTCAAGCTGCGACGGGTTCTGGTTGTACGCACCGATTTGCGCATACAGCTCAGGCGTGATGTTGTACTTCACGCGGATCGCCGCCTGGCTGACAGGCCAGTTGTACCAGGTGTTTACATAGTTACCGACTTGCGAGCCGCAGAACGACAGGTTCTGGAAGTCGCACGGGAAGGTGTTGAAGTCTTCGCCTTCGCCGAAGTAACCGAGTTTCACGTCCAGCTTGTTGTCGAACATCTGGTGCTGAATCCAGAACTGGGTCAGACGCACCATGTGGCCGCGGCCATCAACTTCTTGAGACGAACTCAAGGTGCCGGCACGCGGGTCGCCAATACGGTCATTGGAGATGTTCGCGCCATTACGGTTAGTGAGTTGGATCTTGGCCTGGGTGTTATCCCAGCCCCACAGCTTTTGCAGATCCAGTGCTACGCCCAGACCAAACTGGTCAGCGTAACGGGCAGTTTTGTCGTTGTTGTAGCCACCGCTAAGGTTGCCACCGACTTCCCCTACGTAGTCAGCCTTGATGTCGATACCTTGCTCGATGAGCTTGGTACGTTCACCACCCCAATCGCCGGTCATCCACTTGGAATCGGCGCTGAATGCATCGTCTGCCATCGCATTGGCGGACAATACCAGGGCTGCAGCTGCTGACAGTTGGCAGATCAGCCGGGTGTTGTTGTGTTGCTTTTTCATCCCTACATCCTCGTCTTTATTGTTATTAAACTGTTTTTATCTAACGCGGTTTACTTTTTTTTAACTAAAACAACAACTTATCTGTTTCAGCGACCCTTGAACTGGGCCACGTTACCGGCATGCCCATGGGCTGGCGAAGAGGCTGCCGTGCCCAGGCGCTCACCGGTCTTGGCATCAAACAGCAGGACCTTGGCCGGATCGAACTGCAGGGTCAGGGTCTCGCCGACTTGCGGTGCCACGTCTGGCGCCAAACGGCAGCAGACTTTGGTGTCATTGAGTTGCACAAACACCAGGGTGTCCGGGCCGGTGGGCTCGGTCACCTGGACTTCGGCACGAATGCTCGAAGCACCATTGCCCTCCCCCGTCGCCAGTACGATTTGCTCAGGGCGCAGGCCCAGAATCACGTCACGGTCTTCAAGGCCGGCATCGTTCATGCTCAGCGGCAACTCGCAACGCGCTTGACCGCTGTCGAGCAGCGCCACTAATTGGCCATCTTTGCGTTGCAGGCGCAAAGGGACGAAGTTCATGGGAGGTGAACCGATAAAGCTTGCCACAAACAGGTTGGCCGGGTCGTTGTAAATTTCTTTCGGCGTACCGAATTGCTGGATGATGCCGTCCTTCATCACCGCCACTTTGTCGCCCAGGGTCATCGCTTCGATCTGATCGTGGGTGACGTAGACGGTGGTGGTTTTCAGACGCTGGTGCATCAGCTTCATTTCGGTGCGCATCTCGACGCGCAGCTTGGCATCGAGGTTGGACAGCGGTTCGTCGAACAGGTAGATCTTCGGCCGACGTGCCAGGGCGCGGCCCATGGCCACGCGCTGTTGCTGGCCACCGGAGAGCTGGCCCGGCTTGCGGTTAAGCAGGTGCTCGATCTGCAGCAGCTTGGCCACGCGCGCCACTTCGGCGTCGATATCGGCCTGGGCCATCTTGCGGATCTTCAAGCCGAACTCGATGTTCTCGCGCACGCTCATGGTCGGGTACAGCGCGTAGGACTGGAACACCATGGCGATGTCGCGATCCTTGGGGCTCATGCCGCTGACGTCTTGGTCACCGATCATGATCGCGCCGCCGGTGATGGTCTCCAGGCCGGCGATGCAGTTCATCAGCGTGGACTTACCACAGCCCGACGGGCCGACCAGAATCAGGAATTCGCCTTCCTTGATCGACAGTTCGATGTTTTTCAAGGTGTCGGGCAGGCCGGCGCCATAGGTCTTGTTTACATTGCGAAGTTCAAGCGTAGCCATGATTACCCCTTGACCGCGCCGGCCGTCAGGCCGCGCACGAAATACTTGCCTGCGATCACATAGACCAGCAGGGTCGGCAGCCCGGCGATCATCGCCGCCGCCATATCCACGTTATATTCCTTGGCCCCGGTGCTGGTGTTGACCAGGTTGTTCAGCGCCACCGTGATGGGCTGCGAGTCGCCGCTGGAGAACACCACACCGAACAGGAAGTCGTTCCAGATCTGGGTGAACTGCCAGATCAGGCAGACCATGATGATCGGGGTCGACATCGGCAGGATGATCAGCCGGAAGATCGTGAAGAAACCGGCACCGTCCAGGCGGGCGGCCTTGATCAGCGCATCCGGAATGCTCACGTAGTAGTTACGGAAAAACAGCGTGGTGAACGCCAGCCCATAGACCACGTGCACAAACACCAAGCCGGTAGTGGTACTCGCCAGGCCCATCTTGCCGAGGGTGAAGGACGCGGGCAGCAGTACGGTCTGGAACGGCAGGAAGCAGCCGAACAACAGCAAACCGAAGAACAACTGCGAACCTTTGAAGCGCCAGAACGACAGCACATAGCCGTTCAATGCACCGATGGCGGTGGAGATCAGTACCGCCGGAACGGTGATCTTGATCGAGTTCCAGAAGTAACCATCCACGGTGGCCCAGGCCTTGACCCAGCCAATGCCGGTGACCACGGTCGGCCAGCTCAGCAGGTTACCGGTGCTGATGTCTTCCGGGGTCTTGAAGCTGGTCAGCAGCATTACCACCAGCGGCACCAGGTACAGCAGCACGGCGAGGATCAGCACCGCGTAGATCGCGATGCGACTCAGGCTGATGGCAGGTTTGGAAGCGAGACTAGTCATTACGCTTGGTCCTCAGCTCGGAGTACAGGTAAGGCACGATGATCGCGAGGATCGCGCCGAGCATCAGGATTGCACTGGCCGAGCCCATGCCCATCTGGCCACGACTGAAGGTGAACGAGTACATGAACATCGCAGGCAGGTCGGACGAGTAGCCCGGGCCGCCGGCGGTCATGGCGGCCACCAGGTCGAAGCTCTTGATGGCGATGTGCGCCAGGATCATCACCGCACTGAAGAACACCGGACGCAGGCTTGGCAGCACCACGCTCCAGTAGATGCGCGGCAGGCTGGCGCCGTCGATCTGGGCGGCACGGATGATCGATTGATCAACGCCACGCAGGCCAGCAAGGAACATCGCCATGATGAAGCCGGACGCTTGCCACACGGCGGCAATTACCAGGCAGTAGACGACGCGATCGGGGTCGATCAGCCAGTCGAGACGGAAGCCTTCCCAGCCCCAGTCCCGCAGAAGTTTGTCCAGGCCCATGCCCGGGTTGAGCAGCCATTTCCAGGCGGTACCGGTGACGATCATCGAGAGCGCCATCGGGTACAGGTAAATGGTGCGGATAAAGCCTTCGCGACGGATTTTCTGGTCGAGGAAAATCGCCAGTGTCACGCCGATCACCAAGGTGATGCCGATGAACATCCCGCCGAACACTGCCAGGTTCTTGCTCGCGACCCACCAACGGTCGTTGTCGAACAGCCGCGCGTATTGCGCAAGCCCCGCCCATTTGTAGCTTGGCAGGAACGTGGAGGTGGTGAACGACAGAACGAACGTCCACAGGATGTAGCCGTAGAAGCCCACCAGAACGATGAACATGCTGGGCGCCAGCACCAGTTTAGGGAGCCAGCGCTGCAGTGCATCGAACGGCGAGGCCTTGCTGAACACAGCAACAGAACTCATGGGAAAATCCAGTACAGGGAATAAGGACTACAGAAGCATGCCTTGTGAGGGGTCAGGGGGTTTCCCCTCACAAGGACCAGCAGTGCTAACCGTTACTTGGCGGACTTGATCGCAGCGCCCAATTTCTTGGCGGTGTCGGCCGGGTCGGCTTTCGGGTCGTTGATGAAGTTGGTC